>JBIKNA010000231.1:0-10928 GCA_044358965.1 Polyangiaceae bacterium | reverse complement strand
CTGGCACTGAAACACACTGGCCCCATCGTCTAGCGGTTAGGACACCGGCTTCTCACGTCGGTAACACGGGTTCAATTCCCGTTGGGGTCGCCCAAGCGACCGTGAGAATCGAGGCTGCCCCTGTGGGGTGGCCTCGATGCTTTTTGTGGGCCTGCGCCGCCCGTGCGCGCGTCGCCTGGCTGCGCTCAGACGGTCAAAGGGCCGACGCCGTTGCTGCAAAGGCTTGGCGCATGAGCTCTTCTTCGGTCGTGGCGGTGCCGGCGCCGCGTTTGCCCGCCAAGGGGGCCTTGGCGGCCGCTGCCTGCTTGGGCGCGCCTTGCGCCTTTGTGCCGCTCGCAGATGCCCGCGGCGGCTTGGCGTTTGACACTGGTTTGGGCTTGGCAATTGCTGCTTCCGCTGAGCCTTCCGGCAGCTCTAGGGCGACGTCGCGCACGCTGGGCACGGGGCCCGGAGCGACCTTCGGCGGCGGCAGGCCTTCGGCGGCGGGGGGAGCCGCGGCGGCCAGTTTGGTTCCGCCACTCAGCTCTTGTGGGGCCACTGCCTGCCGCATCACCAACACGCAAACTGCAACGCCAATCAGAAACCCCGACACCATGAACACCGCGGAGCGCACGGAGCGTACCCGTTCCGTCTCGACGGGCACGGGGATCCGCGTCGAGTGCAACGTGCGATCGGCCAGCGACATGGGCGCGAGGGAGTCTTCGGGCCCCCGGTATGCGAGCGGCGAAGGGGTCAGGGCCTGCGACGGCGCCGGATGACCGTGCGCAGAAGCCAGCGACGGCTGCAGAGCATGACCTGTGTGAGCGTCGTAGTTCATGAGCGGTGTCTTGGCCTTCCGCAGAGTTGCTGACGTCGCCCGCTGCAACGTCCGGCCCCTCGCATCCCCCACGCCTCGCAACAGTTGGGCCAGCGCCGCGGCGATGCGCCGCAGGTGGAAAATTCCCGCGAAACCGCCCGAATTGGGTCGGCGCGTGTGCGCCAGTGTGACCGCAAATTCCTCGGGATTTGTGGGTCATTTGTGGCTCGCCCTGGACCATCGGCGATCCTCTCTGTCGCCGCCCGGAGACACCGCTCCCGAGGGCCTCTCTTGCCGTATACTCGAAGGGTGCAGCGCCCCGCGTCCCCCGCTCGATGGTTGGTCCTCGCATGGCTGGCTGTCGTGCCCGCGTGCGCGACAGATACCGAGACCGAAGACGACTCGGACTTCACCCAAGCCGAGCGCTTGCGGGCGAGCGAGTACACGAGCTGCAAGCGGTACAAGCGCTTGTCCGAGACCGGGCTCTTCGCCAAAGACGACGCCGGCAAGATGACCGACAAGACGGCTCCTGGCGTGCGTGCTTTCGAGCCTGCGTACCCGCTCTGGACCGACGGCGCGGACAAGCGCCGATGGATCAAGCTTCCGTCCAACGCGCGCATCGACACCAGTGACATGGACCACTGGAAGCTCCCCAAGGGCACCAAGCTCTGGAAAGAGTTCGTCTACGACGGCAAGCGCAAGGAGACGCGCCTCATCGAGATTGGCTGCGACGCGGATCCGGCGCACCCGGAGTGGGGTCAGGGCGCACTCTTCATGGGGACGTTCTTGTGGGATGAGGGCAACACCGACGCAACGTTCGCCCCGCAGGGCCAATATCCGCAGGTGCCGACACAAGAAGCCTGCGCCCGTTGCCACGGCGGAGAACCGGGATCAGTGCTCGGGTTCTCGGCGCTGCAGCTCTCGGGCAAAGATCTGCCGCTCAACATCACCAAGCTCAAGGCGGAGTCGCTGTTGTCCCGCGCGCCGGACAAGGACTTCACCTTGCCTTGGAACGAGACCACCAATCGGGCCGCCGGGTACCTCCACGGGAACTGCGGGCACTGCCATTCCGAAGGAGGGCGCGCATTTGCTGTTGTGCACCAGCAGCTGCGGCTCAGCGCGAGCGATGTGTCGAAAGACACCTTTGCGGCAACGCAAGTCTACGCCTCCATCGTCGACCAGCCGACGCAAACGGCCCGCGAAGAAGGTTGGTTCCGCATCAAGGCCGGCCAGCCCGACAAGAGCTACATCCTGTTCCGCATGCGCGACGAGGGGCGCCGCATGCCGCCGGGCACCCTTTTGGTCGACGACAAGGGCGTCGCGGCGGTGCAGGCCTGGATCAAGTCCCTGGCCCCAGGTGCCACAACGTCCGAGCGCTGATCGCGCACCCGAGCACGCAGGGTCTCGTGTACCTTGCCTGCCGCATGTCCGACGCGCCCGTCAAAGACCTCCCCGTCGCCTTTGGCCTTCCGCTGCTTGGGAACACCCTGCAGTTCTTGGACGATCCGAGTGCATTCCTCACCGAATCTGCGCGACGCCTGGGGCCCGTGTTCGAGGTGCGTATTCTCAAGGACCGTGTGGCCTGTTTCGTAGGCCCTGAAGCCTTCCAGGCGTTTCAGAACGACGACAACGTCACGCGGCAAGGGGGCAGCCCTCCGCATCTGCAAGCGATCTTTCACCCGGATGCCGTCCCCTTCTTGGCCGACGACGCGTTTCGGCGCCGCAAAGGCTTGCTCATGCAGGCATTCACCCCCGCGGCCATCGACGGCTACATGCCCACCATCGAACGCGTGATGCGAAGGTTTGCGCGTCGCTGGGCCGAGATGGGCCCGCTCAGCTGGGCCCCCGAGATTCAGTCCATGAGCATGTCCATCGTGCGGGCCTTGTTCATCGAGGCGGACCCGGACCAAGACGACCCGGACTTCGAGCGGCTCTTCGATACCGCCACCCGGGGCATCTTGGCGGTACCCATCAACCTGCCCTTTACGGGCTACGGACGAGCCCTCAAGGCGCGCGACCAGGTGCGCGAGCGCGTGGCCCGGGCCGTGGCGGCCCCCTCCACCCAGGAGCACAGCCTGATGGCCCGGTTGCGGGCCGCGCGTACGAAAGATGGCGACAAGTTGTCCGACGACGAGCTGCGCATCGAACTGTTCCACTTCTTCGGCGCCTACGCCGCCGTCGTGGGCGCGTTGTCGTTCCTGGCCATGTACCTGGGCCGCGATCAGGGTCTTGCGGCCGCACTGCGGCAAGAGATCAGCGCCCTTGGCAAAGAGCCCCTCACGGTGCAAAGCCTTATTGAGCTCGGTCTCCTTGGCCGCGTGTGCAAAGAGGTTCGTCGGGCGCAACCCCTTGTGCCGGTCAGCTTCTTCGGGGTGGTCAAGCGCGAGTTCGTCTGCCGTGGCGTGCGGGTCCCCCAAGGCCACAAGGCCATCGGGTGCATCGCCCCCACGCTGATGGACCCAAAGGTATTCGCCGAGCCCTCTCGCTTCGACCCGGACCGCTGGCGTCCGGCTCGCGCAGGCGAAAAGCAAGAGAGCGCATGGGTCCCCCATGGCGGCGGCGCCCATGCAACGGCCCACCGATGCGCGGGCGAGGCGTTGGCCGACATCATGATGAAAGCCTTCGCCGTCACGATGCTGCGCGACTACGAGTGGACCCTGCCCTCGCAGTCCTTCGAGCCCACGGCCGGCGGCTTGTTTGCGATGCCGAAGAGCGGGCTGCAAGCGCGGGTGCTGCGGCGAAATGAGGGCATCGCGCCGGCCCCTAGCGAGCACTGATCGCGCGGCGCCGTTGCGGGGTTACTGACTCAACACCGTCTCTACCTCGCGGTAGATGCGCTTGCGCCATTGCGCGAGCGGAGACTCGCCGCGCATGAGCTTGTCGGTTTCGGCGAGCACCTCGGGCAGTGGCGTCAGCACCACGTACGGGTCGTAGGGGCACGGCGGCTGCGTGAGACCGGGACCGAACCAGCCAGCCATGAAATCTGTGTGCCCATCGGCCAAACCGCGCACCGCGGCGTTGGCCAGACGGGCGCCGAGCAGGCGGTCGAAGGCCGTGGGGGTTCCGCCGCGAACAACGTGCCCCAGCACAGTGACGCGGCTGTCCACGTCTTTGATTCGTTCGGCGACCAGCGCGTCGATGCGCTCTTTGAGCCGCTGCGTGTCGACCTTGACGCCCTCGGCCTTGAGCACGAGCACGCGTCGCCGGGCGCCCTCGCCCTCGTACGCGCGGACGATGGTGCGCATGAGCTGCTCGACCACCTCGTCCTCGGACTTGCCGATTTCGGGCACCAGCACCGCGTCGGCGCCAGCGGCGATACCTGCGGTCATGGCCAAGTAGCCGCAGTCGCGTCCCATGACCTCGACGATGAAGGTGCGGCGATGGGCTGCAGCGGTGTCGAGGATGCGGTCGCACGCCTCGACGATGGTGTTCATGGCCGTGTCCACGCCAATGGCCATGGACGTACACGCCAAATCGTTGTCGATGGACGCGGGCAGGCCACCGATGGCCAGGCCTCCGTCCATGGTCTGTGCGAGGGCGCGCGCGCCAGTCAGCGAACCGTTGCCGCCGATCACGAGCAGGGCGCCGATCTGGTGATCGACGATGGCCTTCTTGGCCAGTGCTTGGCCTTCTGGGGTGGGAAATAGCTTGCTGCGCGCCGTGCCCAGCAGCGTGCCGCCGCGGCGCGCGGCGTCGTCGAGCTCGCGCAGAGGCAGTGGCGCAAAGCGTTGGTCCATCAGGCCTGCGTAGCCATCTTCGACCCCCAACACTTCGAGGCCAAGCTCTGTGGCCACACGTGCAGCGCCGCGCAATGCGGCGTTCATGCCCGGCGCGTCACCGCCAGAGGTGAGCACGCAGATTCGAGTCCCCTTCCCGAGCTTTGCCATGCGTCGAAGGTATCACGGCTCTTCTGCGGCGATGTCCATGCAGCAGCGAAAACCCGTGGAGTAGTCGTGGTAGTCGTGGGCGTGCGCCTGCGTTTTGTACCGGCAGCCCTCGCCGTTCTGCGAGGTGTCCAGGTAGTAACCGCCTCGGAAGGTGCCGTGCGCCGGGTCTTTGGGGCGCACCCACTCGTGCAGATTGCCCATGAGGTCGAAGGCGCCGGCTTCGCTCTTGCACTGCGCATGCTCCCCGGTACGGGCCAGGGTACCAGGGACCTGCCCCAGGCGCGGATCGTTGAGCTGTGTCCACACGCTCTGGGTGACGCTGGCGGGCCGAGCGCTGGCCGGCGCGGGGCGCTTGGGGCGTTTGCTGCTCGGGTGTGGTGCCGCCGGCCGCGTAGGCCTGGTGCTACGAGAGGTGGGTGCAGGGGTTTTGCGCGGGTTCTTCGGCTTTTTGCCCCGTCCGGCGCCGGCGTCTACCGCTCGTGGACCCCGGCCCGCGGTGCCGGCTGCCGCCGCGTGCGCCGGACCTTGGCCGTGTCGGGGCGCGTTGGGGGCCTGGGCCAGTGCCGCGGCGCCGAAGACGGCCCCCACGGCGCTCTTGCCTTGGTCGTGACAGGTGCCCGGTACGCGCGTGTTGCCGTAAGGGTAAGTTTGGCGCGCGGACCCCTCGCAGGCGGCGACCCACTCGTCTTCGGTGCAGAGCCGCTTGTGCGAGGCCTCGCAGGCGGCCTCGGCTTGCACCTCGCTGATGAATCCCTGGGGGAACACCCCGGGGATCGAGACCGCGCGGACATTCTTTCCGTCGACGGGCTCGTAGTGCGCATGCGGGCGCTCGCTGCCGTCATCTTGGATCTCCACCACGCTGGCCTCGTAGCGGTCCATGCACACTTGCGCCTGGCCACCTACGGGCACCACAACCATGTCGACCGGGCACGGGCCCGCGGATGCCATTTCGGCGGCGGCCTCGCTCGCTGCGTCCGACGCTTCGCCATCGGCATCAAGGTCAGCATCCGCCGCGTCACTGGCGTCGGCGATACCGTCGGCGTCGGCATCGCCGCCCGCGTCGCTGAGATCTGCTGCCGAGGAGGCCTTGGGGGGCGAGCTCACGGCGCTGGCGCAGGCCACGAATACCCACGCGCCCAAAGCTGCGCCGATGCTCCGTGTGGAAAGGGTTCGTGTAGGGGGCATGAAACTGCGTGGCCGACGATCAGAGATTGTGCGCAGAGGTGTGTCTGGGCGGGTCTTCTGGCGAGGCGTCTCTAGCCTTGGCTCGTCGTTCACGCCACGGATTCATGCGCTGGCTTCGTCGGTCCCCTCGATGGAGGCCCCAACGTAAGGCAACTTCGCCAAGGTCGCGACATGCGCATACACTTGAAATTACAGGCTGTTCGCTTGCGAAGGCCACAGCGGGCGATGGTATAGTCGCAGCATGCTTTCACGCTCCACGTCGCTCGCTGGTCTCGTCGCTCTTGGCCTGGTGTCTGCGTCCTCCAACGCAAGTGCTGCCTACTCGTCCATGGGGGCGTTGCCCCAGCAGGGGCTCGAGGTCAACAAGGGCATTCCCACCAACATCACCACGCCGGAGTTCGGTCCCGCGGCGGTCAAGGTGAAGGCGTCCATCAACGTGGACCCGGTCAAGGGCGCCGGGCCCATGATCAAGATTTCGCTCAAGCGTGGCGCTGTGCTGGAAGCCCGCTGGAGTCCCAGCGAGGTGGGGCGCCTAAAGCTCGTGGCCAAAGAGGGCTCCTCCAACGACGGCACCATCGACGTGCGGCACACCATTGCGCCGGTGGTTTCGCTCAACATCGACCTCAACAAGATGAACCCCTCCATCGGGTTTACCCAGACCTTCACCTGGGATGCGACGGACCTCATCAACGGCAACCTGGGGCAGCCTCTCAACTACGACTCCCAAGGCTCGGCCAATTTCCTTCCCTGGGGCTGGACGCCCACCAGTGTGTCGCCTGCGGCACCGGCGCTCGCCAATTCCAAGCTCTTCGGCTTCAAGATGGCGCAGATCTCCAAGAGCGTCGGCGACATCATCGATGGCTCCATCGACCTGTATCTGACCAACAAGTCGACGTTCACGTACAAGACGACCAAGATTGGCGTGGCCGGCGCCGACAACGGCAACACCGTCATCAGCGCGGCGGGCGGCGAGGTGGGCTACAAGGTCGGCGATCCCGACTACCTGGATGTCACCACGTCCGTCGAAGGAACCGTCGTGGTCAACGGAACCCTGAGCCTGCAGCCGGGCATCAGCATCGCGCAGGTCTTCTTTGGGGGCTCCTGGAAGCCCGTCAACTCGACGTTTACCTACGAAGTATTCGACTACGACTACACCACGAATCCGCTGCCCGTTTCGTTCCCCAACCAAATCGTCCACATCCCCCTGCCCAATGCCAAGGTTCCGGGCACCGGACAAGATGTTGGCTCGGCCAAGGCCGGCAAGAGCGTCAAGCAGACGGTCAAGATCCAGAACACGGGCGAGCTCGAGACGGAGACCGAGTTCACATCTTCGGACGCCCAGTTCGGCGTTCCTTCGGGCAAAATTCGTATCCCTGCCAAGAGCACCTATGACCTCGAGGTGACCTTCACGCCCAAGGCCGATGGTCCCGCGTCGGCGGAGATCACCATGAACTCGGACGATCCGGACTCGCCGGTGCAAACGTTCAAGGTGGGGGGCAACGGAGCCATCGCGGGCGGCAGCTCGTCCGGAGCATCCGGCGGCTCCGGCAGCACCAACAACATCGAGCCCGCGTCCGACAGCGGCTGTGGTTGCCGCGTGGCAGGAACCTCCACCGAAGGCTCCGGCGGCGCCCGGTGGGCGCTCTTTGGCCTGGGCGCGTTGGGTGCAGCGTTGGCATTCCGCCGCCGCAAGCGGGCCTAAATCAACCGAAACGTCGCTGTGGCGATTCTAGATGCTTGCCGGAGGGCGCCCGCGAACCGCGGAGCCTGACGGGGCAGCCGATGGGGCGCTCGAGCCAGCAGGCTTGGGCGCTTCTGCTTTGGGGGCATCTTTGGCGTCGAGGGGGCGCGGGCGCATGGCCTCGGGCAATACGCCCCACTTGTCCGGGTCCGCACGGAAGGCTGCCAGCTTGATGCGGGTGTTGCCGCTTCGAGATGTGCCTGCCCCGCCAACGCCCGCGTCCGCACTGGCGGCGGGGCCTTCGGCCAGGAACGTGCGCACATCGAAGCCATCTTCGAGAACGAAGACGTGCGTTGCTCCCTTTTCTGCGGCATCACGCCCCGCCCGCGCCACCATCACGTCGAAGGAAGGCGCCGTCTCGATGGGCGATGGCGTGTTGAACTGCACCTCGACGGTGCCGACCAGCGTAGGCTGGGTGATCTTGAGCGCCGCCGCGTCGCCCTTGTAGATCTGCACCGCTTGCGGGGTCAGCTTGCTGCCCGTGCTCGTGCTGCTGAAGGGCTCGAAGTGACTGGTCATCGGCGCCGCCCCGCCAATGCTCGGCGCGGGCGCGTTCAGCCCTTTGACGCTCTCGCAGGCCAGTGTTCCGATGGCGCCAAGGGCGATGGATACGATGACGAGGGGGCGACGGAGGCTCTTCATGCCCCCTAGATACTCGCTCCCCGCCGCTCGCGTCTATTGCCTCATGCCCATTCGGACCTACTTGCCGAAGCTGCGAATGAGCGGCGGCTGTGCGTCGCGCGGCGGAGCCCAATCGCCCCCCACCGTGGTGGGCGGGCCCGGGGCCGGCCGTGCCGCGGGGCGGGTGTCGTTGTAGCCGTAGGCACCGGGCCGAAAGCCGCCGAAGCCATACCCGTAGCCGAACCCTCCGCCCCAGGTGGTGTTGTATGTGTTCACCGTTGTCGAGACGTTGGTCACGTTGGTGGGCGGCGCGGCGGGAGGCGGCGCGCTGCCGAAATAGACAGGTGCGTCGTTGCTCTGCCCCAGCGTGCGCGTCTCTCGAAGGCGCGTGCGCGTCTCGGGCGGCAGTGGCTCGACGGGGGCAACAGGCTCCGTCAGACGCGTGAGCTCGGGCCCCACGCTCGTCGAGCGCTCGTGGACGGGAAGCGGCGGTGCTGGCTCTGGCATTTTGGCGGCGCAGCCAAAGGCCCCCAGGGCCATCGCTACCGCCAGCGTTCGTTGCATTCCCTTCATCTTTCGAAGTGTGCGCCGAACCGGGCCCGGCTGCCAGTCCATCCTTTCGTCCAATCGCACGATTTCTCCCACCCTGCCTCCCACCCTGCCCCCCCCACCCTGCCGGCCCAAGTCCTGACCGATCACGCCCGACAGCTGGCACTGGCCGCTCAGACGGCCTTGGCCCGTCTGCTCCGGGTGCGCCGGGCCTCGAATGCAAAGGCGAGCACCAACAGCAAGGTGCCGATGCCGGCCTCCCGCGGGCTGTTCCACGCGATGGCCACGGCAATCCCCACGTGGACGATCACGTAGACCGCGGGCAGCCACGGGTATCCGGGGCAGGCGTAGCGCGGGGCCTGGGGGAGCTTCTTCCGCATCACGAACACCGCGACCACATCGGCGGTGGTGGCCAGCACTGTAGCGAACGTTGTGAAGTCGAGCGCGCTGGGAAACTTGCGCAATACAACGATAATGGCGATGGCGGCGATGCCTTGGGCCCAGAATGCCGGCATGGGGGTCCCGTCGGCATGGGTGCTGCCGAGCCGTGCCGGCAGTGCGCCCTCTTTGGCCATGGCGTAGACAATGCGAGGCCCCACGAAGGCATTGGCGATGAGGGTGCCGCCAATGGACACGAGCACCAGCGTGCTGAACAGTCGCTGGGCGCCGGTTCCGAAGGCCGTCACCATGGCGCGAGATCCCACGTCTTGGGCGTTGGCCATGGCGCCGAGCCCCAGGACCCGCACGAAGCTGGCGTTGAGGGCCAGGTACACGATGGTGCTGATGGCGAGCCCGAGAACGACCGAGCGAGGAATGTTCTTGCGCGGCTCGCGCACGTGATTGGCGATGAACACCGAGGCGTTCCACCCAAGGTACGAGAACAGCACGGGGGAGAACGCCTTGGACGCGGCACGGAGACTGGGCTCGACCTGACCGGTGCTCGGCAGGCTATCCGTCGCGCTTACCTTTGCGGCGGCGCCAAAGACCAAGACCATTGCCGCGACCTTGGCAAAGGCGACGATCGCATTGATGCGTGCGACACGCCGCGTCCCCATGGCGTTGAGTGCCGTCAGCACGGCGACAATGGCCACGCTGATGGGCATGCGGGCCCCCTCGGCAATGGGCACAACGCTCCTCGCTGCATCGACCAAGCCCACCGCGAGCGTGGCCACGGTGCCCGCGTACACGCCAAAGAAGCACAGGCAGCCGCTGGCGAAGGCCGCACTGGGCCCGAAGGCGTGTCGCGCGAAGGTGTAGCTGCCTCCCGCCTGCGGAAACAACGTGCCCAGCTCGGCGTTGGCCAGGGCGCCCATCAGCGAAAGCACACCGCAGACCATCCACATGCCAAAGAACCACCCCGGCGTGGGCAGCGCGCGGGCCACGTCGGGCACCGTTAGGAAGATGCCGATGCCGACGATGGACGAGACCACGACACCGGTGGCGTCGAGCATCCCAAGGTTGCGCTCTGCCCCCTCGGTGCCGTTGCCAGCGCCGCCCCCCTCGGTGTTCACCACAGCACGGCCTGGTCTTCGGTCACCCCGCGAAGGCCCTGAACGTCGATGCGCCGTTGCCCCAAGGCCAAGTGGCCTCGAAACGCGCCGAGTCGCTGGGCGAAGTCGCTCTCGATGAGTCCCAGGCGCGTTCGCTCGATGTGGGCATGTTCCTGATGGAAGTGAAGGTCGAGTTCGGCCCCTTCGGTGCGAACGGTCTCGTCGTCGAGCGGACCGCGGAACACCCCCTCGCTCAACGGGAAAAGGCCATCTGCCGTCCACACGGCGCACTCCGCGGCACCGATGAACCCTTGAACGACATTGAAGGCGAAGGGATCGCCCGCAGCGTCGCGACCTTGGGCAAACGCCCAGCGCCATCGGGTGCGACGGGGCAATACCCCATGCGAAAGGTCGTAACCGAAGAGGCCGTCGCGAAAGCGCAGTGACGGCTTGCCCGCGGCGCCAATGGTTCCGGTCAGGGGCATGAGGGCGCGCTTCTCTGTGGCTCCGTAGAAGTCTGCCCCTCGGTCCGTGCGAACATCACCGATCTGGGCGACGGCCGTGAGGGCGACGGGCGCCGTGGCGCGGGCCGCAAGGTCGATGCGCAGCGGCCCCACGCGCCCCTCTACAGCGTAGGTGCTGCCCTGGTATTGCACGTG
>JBIKNA010000651.1:0-3230 GCA_044358965.1 Polyangiaceae bacterium | reverse complement strand
AAGGGCAGCTCGAGGTTGGTACGGGAGAAGTCCCGAATGCCCACCACGTCGAGCACGTCGAACAAAAGACCCGAGTACCGCGCCCGCGACAAGCCCAGCGACAGCGCCCCATCGAGGCCGTCTTTGCTGTGAAACAAGCGTACTTTGCCGTCGGCGTGGATCGCGGTTCCCGAGTACCGCAGACCAAAGTCCACGTCGTCGAAGGCGCCGTAGCGAATCATCACGTCGGGTGTGGTGCCGGGCGGATTGAGCCCCAGGCCAACAGCAGCGCCCAACAGCTGCGCCTGCTCGTCTTCCGTGGGCTTGTACTCCCCGTCGCGAAGGAGCCGCAGGGCCGGGTCTGCGCTGGCGTCGATGACGCCGACGATGCGACCGATGGGCACATTGATGTTCTGCGCGAGACCCGCCTGGACGCTGCCTTTGGGAAGCGGCGTTGCGGGCTGCAACGTGGACAGCGTGGTGGAGCATGCTGGCAAAAGCCCAAGCACGAACGCCACGAACGTTGCACGGGCCAGCTGGCGTCCATACATCGAGGTCACCTCCGCAAGCCTACCCGGGAACCCGTACACAGTGGCGTCGCGCGTACATCTCTCCCGGGCTTTCTGCTTGGTGCGCATCGAAGACTCGCTATCCTTGGCCACCCATGACCATCGACGAGCGTCCCGAAGATCCGCGCATTCCGGCCGTCGGCACCGTTAGCCCTGCCGAGCGTATGTATCGCATCAACTGGCTCGCCGCAGAGCTGCGTTCGCCGTCCGGGGTGCCGCTGCTGTCGCCCGAAGACGTGGCCCGTCTTGGTCATGCCGCGCGGCTCGTCGATGTGCGGCGTCCGGACGAACTGGTAGGTCCTCACGGGTACATCCCCGGCAGCGATTGGCTTCCGCTCGAACGAGCGAAAGACATCTTGGCCGGCCGTCACGCCGACGAGCCCATCGTGCTCATCTCGCGCGGTGGAGAGCGCGCCGGCGACATTGCCAAAGACCTCGAACGCCAGGGCAAGAGGTTCGTCGCCGCCATGATGGGGGGCGTGGTTGCATGGCGTCAGGTGGGCTTTGCGGTCACCCGCGAGAAGGCCATCCTCGACCGCGAGGCGCAAATCGGCGCGCCACGCACCAAGGCCTTCGAGGCCCAGAAGCGTGCGCTCAGTTGCGATGACGTGGCGGAGCACCTGGGCGACGCGAGTTCCATCCACTGGGTCAAGCTCGCAGCCATCTTGGTGAGCGGTCACCTGTCGTGTGTCGACGGCCGGGACGGCAGCGGCGTCATCGGCACGCCCGGCGGAGATGCCGGTGAGCTGCTCGTTACCTTGGCTGCGCTGGAGCAGGCCACCGGGCGTCGCATCGACGATGCCGAGCTGCGCGAGCTCTTGCTGTGCAGGCTCGATGCCTTTGGGCGTCTGTACCTGCACACCGATGTGCACGCGTCCAACGCGCTCATTGCAGCCTTGCGCGCCGACCGTCGTCTCGACGACGCGCTCAAGGGTGTGTTTCACCCGCTCGAATGGCGGAAGTTCATGGCGAGTCCGCCCGAGGCTGTGCGCCCGGTGCTGCTCGAGCACATGCTTCGGCCCGAGCACCTTGGCTGCGGGCACCTGCGCTTGTCGCTGCAGCGCTCCAACGACTACGGCGTCCGACCAGAGTTGGTCGAGTCGTTCTTGCGGCAGTTCTTTACCCTGCGTTGGGAGGGCGTGGCCGAACACGCAGTGGCTGTGCTCCCCGGCGGTCACGCCGAAGGCGCCGTGGTCAACATCATGCTCGAAGATGACGCCGAGGCCTTCTCGCATGTGCCGCTGGTGTCGCCCATGGCCGGCGGTAGCCAGATGTTCCTTCAGCACCCGCAGGTGGCCACGTACCTGCGCAACCAGCTCGTGCGCTTCTTGGCGCAACACGAAGAGGTCAACGTGCCCGCGCTCGAGGCACGGCTGGCGGAGCTTGCGGGCATACAGCTGGGGCACACGCTCAAGGCCTTGGCCTCGGGCCTGCCCATCTACGAAACCTTGCTCACCCGCAGTCAGGTCAAAGTCACCGAGCGTGGCCGCGTGCCATAGTCCTGCGATATAGTGTCACTGTGTTTAGGGGGTCGGTGGTCACCCGTTCGGTTCTCGTCGTCGCCATGATCGCGACGTCGGCCTACGGGCGCCCACGCTCCGGCGCCGCGTCGGCGTGCGCCCAGGCTGCCGAAGAGGGCCAACAAGAGCGCGACGCCAGCAAGCTGTTGAACGCCCGCGCGAGCTTCGGCGAGTGCGCGGTCGAGCAGTGCCCCAAAGAGGTTCGCCGCGATTGTCAACGTTGGCTCGAAGAGCTGCGGCCCGTCATCCCCTCGGTCGTCATTGCCGTGCAAAATGCTCAGGGGCAAGACGTCCCGCGGTATGCGCTGCGCGTCGACGGTGAAATCGTCGTGCCTTCGCCCGGGCGCCCCATCGAACTCGACCCAGGCAACCACCAGTTTCGCGTCAGTGCCGACAACATGGCGCCGAGCGTGTCGACGTTCACCGTGCACGAAGGCGAGCACCGGCGCATGGTGCGAGTCGTTCTCCAACCCGAGGCCGGCAACCTGCCCGGTCGGCTCGACGGCAGAGCCCCTGAGGGGGCGAGCAGCGCGTCGTCTACGGTGCCGGCGCCGATCGCCACGGGCTCACGGCGCTCGGCGGCGCGCTGGCCATCACGGGGGTAGCCCTCTACGGAGTTACCACCGCACGTGCCGATGAAGTCGACGCCGAGTGCCGGGCTTTGGGGGCCAACTGCGAGGTGCAGAACCGCGACACCCTGGGCGCGCGCAAGACCTGGGGCGTCGTGCTCACCGTAGCCGGCGTGGCCACGCTGGCCACGGGGCTCTACTTCGTACTCGCCGGTCGCCCATCCGCGGCGCCCGCGATGGCCATGGGGCGATTCTAGTGGGCAATATGGCACGCGCGACCGCTTCTCTTGTGCTGGGTGCGTTCACCTTCGCGGCGTGCGAAGAGGTGTCCGTTCGCGATAAATCCAAGGACGCCTCGCCACAGAAAGACGCCGGGCCCGACGCGGCGCGATCGACCACGACTTCGTCTCCGCCCGATGACCCGACAAGGTCGGCCTGCATCGCCCTCGGAGCTTCGACGTGCAAGGCGTCCACGGATTGCTGTCCCGTCGACCAAGCGGGCTCGGCGGTCGAGTGTGGCACCACTGGAGTCTGTCGCATATGCAAAGAGCTTGGGGGAGCTGCCTGCGACACTGATGGGCAGTGCTGCGCCG
>JBIKNA010000650.1:0-3232 GCA_044358965.1 Polyangiaceae bacterium | reverse complement strand
CCGCCAAGAACCGTGCGCACCGGGCTTCGGGCTCGGTGCGTGTGCGGGTGCGGGTGCCCGGCTCGCGTGAGGGGCTGGGGCTGAGCCAGCGGCTGAATCTATGCTGCACACGCTCCTAGCTAGTCGACCGCGGTTCCAGATTGGCGGGCCTACCTGCGCCACTCGCAGGCGGTCCAACTCGGCCCGGGCGTCGAACGCTGGTTTTCGTACACCACGCGGACGTGATGGCACTCGAGTTCGGCCGGTGGGGGGCCATGGGTGAGCACCCCCAAAATGCCCGCGACGCCGGCGAGTACGGCGCCGCTCACCGCTGCGGCAATGCGGCCTCGGCGGATGCGCGTCTGTCGCGCCATCTCGGCGAGCTCTCGAAGCTCGGCGCGCTCGCTCGCATCGGGGTCGGCGATGGTTCGGTACACCATGGCTCGTTTCGACGCCGGCGCAGGCATGGACCTTGGGTGGACGCGCGCGAAAAAGCACCGCACCTACATGGGCGCAGGACGTGGGCTGAACCGGATGGACGCAACGCGATCCACAGTTTACGGGCCCCGCGCGGCGCGCAGCATGGCTGCTTACGTACAGTTGGAGTCGATTTTTACACTGGTACAGCAATTGCTCCGCTCGTCCGCATGCGCCACGTTCTCGCCTCAGCGGTCTGCTTCAGCGCCCTGCTCAGTGTCGCCATGGTGGCGTGCGGTCCGGGCGAGGGCCTGAGCCCCTCGAGCCGTGGCAACCGCAGCGTCGCGGGCGACGACGACGACAGCGACAGCAAGAGCGCCTCGAGCAGCAGCGGCGGCACCGTGCTGGGGGGCGACAAGAACTCCATCGCTCCGGACACCTCGAGCGGAGGCAATGCCCCGGCGTGTGCCACCAGCACCGCCGCAGCCGAGGTGCTGCCCGTGCACATGGTGGTGGTGCTCGATCGCTCGGGCAGCATGTGCGAGTACACGAGTGGCACCAACCCGCGCGACTGCGGCAACCCAAGCTCCAAGTGGCAGCAGTCCGCAGGTGCTCTCAAGACGTTCTTCGGCAGCGCCGAGTCCAAGGGCATGACGGCGTCGCTCATCGTGTTCCCTTGGAGCAATGACAACGGTCAGTCTTGTCAGTCTGCCAAGTACCAAACGCCGGTGGTGGCCCCGGTGGCCCTTCCGGACACCACGGTGCTCTCCAAGGCCATCGATGACCGCATTTCGAACGGCGGCGGCAACACCCCCACGCTCGACGCCATGACCGGCGCCGTCGCGTACGCCAAACAGGTCGAAGCGGGCCTCGCGGGCAAAGGCAAAGTTGTGCTCGTGGTGGCCACCGACGGCATCCCCGCGGGCTGCTCGGACCAGAACAACATCACGCCGTCGGCCAACCAGGCCGCGTCGGTCAAGAGCACCATCCCCACGTATGTCATTGGCGTGGGCGAGAACTTGGGCGCTCTCAATGCTCTCGCGCAGGCCGGCGGCACCACGGCCTTTCAGGTGTCGACCTCGAACCCCACCACCGTCGGCACGGCGCTGCAGACGGCGCTCAGCAAGATCCGCGGCGCGTCGTTGTCGTGTGAATACCAAGTGCCCGCGGCTGCGGAGGGCAAGACCATCGACTTCAAGAAGGTCAACGTGCAGCACACCGCGTCGGCGGGCGCATCGTCGGCCCTCGAATACAGCCAAGGCTGCGCCAAAGGCGCGGGTTGGCAGTACGACGACGTCGCGAACCCCAAGAAGATCCTGCTCTGCGGTTCCACCTGCGACGCGGTGAAAGCTGACGCCAAGGCCAAGATCGACATCGTCCTCGGCTGCGAGACCAAGGGTGACATTCCCAAGTAAGCCCCCCAGGGCGGGGACTCCAGCGGCACTGACGGCGTTCTTCTGCTAGCGTCCGCCGTCGCCTTGGTAGACCCGAGAGACACCTTCGGCTGGGTATCTTCGACCCTCGAGACCAAATACCGCATCGACAGCGTGGTCTCGCGCGACCGGTTGGGCGTGCTCTATGCCGGGCAGAATCGGGTCTTCGAGCACGCGGTCAACGTGCGGTGTTTCGCGTTGCCGCAGGGGCTGGCATCCAGCGCCCGGGACGACGTCCTGTCGGAGTTCGTCGCCCACGGCAAGACCGTGGCGGCGCTGGCAGGGCTAACGGCGGGCATCCCAGACATCATCGATCTGGGCGTATCCACCTCACCGTCGGGGGTCACCACACCGTATTGGGTCCTCGAGCCGCGGGTTGGCACCACCCTCGACAAAGACCTCGCGCAGAAGCGCGCGCAAGCCAAAGACGGAAAAGAGCAGAAGGAGCTCGCCGAGGCCTTCGCCTTCTTGAGCCCCATCGCCGACGCCCTGTCCAAGGCCAACGAAGAGGGCTTCTTCCACGGCTCGCTGCGCCCGAGCGACATCTACTTCGGTGGGCAGGGCGTCGTGTTGCGTGATTTCGGTGTGGCCGCGCTCTTCGAGGGCCTTGGCGACACCTCGGGTGACGGGACGCAACTTCTGGAACTCGACCTCGGGCGGCACGGCAGCCCGGAGTCGTTCAAGCGTACCTACGGAGAGAAGGGGCCATGGACCGACGTGTTTGCGTTGGCCCTTCTTTTCGTAGAACTGGTGGTGGGCGAGCCGGCCTTGCGCGGCGACGATTCCGCCGACCTGTACCTCGCTGCATGCGATTTGCGCACGCGCCCCACGCCGCGGGCCCACGGCGTTCGTATCCCCGACGACGTCGAGGCGGTGCTCGGAAAAGCCCTCGCCGTGGACCCGAAGCGTCGCTACGCGACGGTGGGGGAGTTTTGGGCGGCGCTGGCCGAGACACAGTCTTCTTTCGACCTCGTACGCATTCGAAAGAGCCGCCGGGGCGCCAGCGGCACCGGAGGCTCTCGCCGGTCGGGACTCGTGGTCGGCCTGCTGGTGGGCTTCGTGGCCTGCTTTGCCACGCTCTACCTGCAACGGTACGGCGTGCCGCCGAAGCTCCGCGCCTTGTGGTCGCCTGCGGCAAAGCCCGCGCCCACGACGGCGCCGGTGACCTCCGCTCTCGTGCCGCCGCTGGCGTCCCTTTCTGCGGCGCCTGTTTCCGTCGCAAGCAACAACGCGCTGCCCCCGGCGCTCGACGCCAGCGTGTCCGATGCCAGTGCTGTCGAGGCGGGCGTCTTCGGCGCCGATGCCGCAGGTCTCGGCGACGCTGGAATCAAAGACATGGTGCTGGTGGGGCCCGGCGCTTTCGACATGGGCGGGCTCACGGCCGAAGAGCTCCCGGTGCACCG
>JBIKNA010000649.1:0-3236 GCA_044358965.1 Polyangiaceae bacterium | reverse complement strand
ACAACACCCCCGAGCAACGTAACCGCCCATTACGCGCCCTGTGCCGAGCCGCGCCACTTCCGCCCGTCTGGCACAACGTGGGCCACCCTTGGGAGGCGTGAACCGACGTGGTCGGTGTGTCCGCCTGCAAGTCACGCACAGGTCGTGGCGACCCCGGAGTTGCCCGGCAGGGCGCGCACCCGCCGACATCGATAGAACCACGCGCAGACGTACGCGGAAACGGGTGACTCAAGGACCGGGCGTTCGACGTCGACCGCCAAGGTCGCCAAAGACCTGCGTTGCAGATGGGGCGCGACCGTCGTAGGACCAAGCCGTGCGCAGGTCAACTCGCCCCGATGCCATGGAGAGGAAACGACCGACCGCTGTCGTCTATCGACTGGAAGACGTCCGGTGCGCCCGGGATTTTCTCATGGCGTGCAAGATTCAGCTGCCGCCCCGGATCGCGGATGCTGCTTTTTACAACGTATCAAGCGACACACCCTCGACAACAGTGTTCGAGGGCGTCGCTGAGCTCGAGTACGATCCCATCTACGCCAAAGACCTCGTTCCGGTCGCCGTAGCGCTCGGCGTCTCCGAGGACAGCTACGTTCTTTCTGGTTTCCACACGGGACTTCGCGTGGACGACGCCGCAAGACATCTGGAGGAGCGTGGTTACGACGTTCGTCCCCTCGGGCTCGAGATCCGCGAATCCGTACCTGCTTCGTGGGGCGCGGCGATTGACTTTGCGGCGCGGCGGTTCGACGCGGCGACCCCGAACGACGTCGCTTCGATGGTCCGCGCGGTGCCGCGTCATTTGTGGCGTGTCCGAGCGATGCGCGAGGCGGCGGACGACCTCGTGACTCGGTTCGGTGGCGAGCTCGTGCCCGAAACGCTCGCCGTACTTTGCGAATACGACGCCGTCACCGCGGGCCCGATCGAAGCGGCGGTTCACGTGGGGCTCGGGCGTACGAGGAAGCAGGAAACGGCGGAACCCGTCGCACTCGAAGAAGCTGTGCGGACGATGGAGCGAACGGCAGCGACCAGGGAGATGGGATCGGATTCCCACGCGAGCGTAGAGGTCAAATTCGACTGGACAAAGAAGTCGGACGACGACGAGCCAAATCTCCTGGTAAGCGATTGCCGGTGGTCACCTGACGGCCGGCTTCTCGCGATCGTCAAGAGCTCGGTTCGTATCTTCGAACGAACGAACGACCATGTTTCCGCATGGGTCGAGGGGATCGCCGACGGCTTCGGGCTGGCGCCCATCATCGACTATCCGCCGGAGACACCCTCGGACTTCCAGGATCCGCATGTCCCATATTGCGTCGACTTTTTCGACCAGGAGATTCTCACGGGCACGACAACGGGCGAAGTCCTGCTCGGCAGCGTGCGGACCAACTGGCGACATCACGGCGTGTGGCATCGGTTCGGCAAGGATCAAGTCCAAACTGTCCGCGTGGCACCGCGGTCGAAGAAAATCGCGCTCTGTGTGGGCCCTTCCGTCGTACTCGTCGACGGCCTCGGTGGCACACCACGGGTCCTAGAGTCCGATGGCGTTTTCCGTCCGTCTCTCGCGTGGGCCCTGGACGAACAGACGTTCGCCAGGTTGGGCGAGGATTTGTTGATCTACGATGCCGACGGCCGGAAGGTGTTCCAACGACGGGTGCAAAGGTGGACCCCAGACCGCATTGAGCGCCCAGGAAAGCTCGCCGCTTCGCCACAGGGGTTTGTTGTGCCGACCTACGCGGGCCTCTTGGTGATCGACCCTCGCGGTTCCGAGCGCACGATCCCGTTTTCTGCCGACGTTGGGACCGACATCGTCCGAGTCGGTGGGGCTTCCGTTACCGCGGACGGTCGGGTGGTGGCCGTGCGAATTTTTTTTAGCATCTACGGAAGGCGCAGCGACCACACACAGCTGATTGACCTGGAGCGGGGCCGGTCCCATCGGTGCGATCTGTTCATCGACCAAGAGGAATTCTCACCGACCGGTGACGCGCGCACGGAAGACGGAAGGGTCCATCCGTGGTTCATCGCAAGGCGTGACGAATCGGCGGAATGGGTGAGTCTCGCGCAATCGCTTCGCAGCAAGCACCCCGCGATTGCCTCGATGATCTGCAGGCGACTGACCCTTGAGCCCCATCGTCGACGTCTTAAGTCGCTCCTTGCCAAAGTGTCGGCAGACCTGGAGCTGCGGGCCAACGCGGTGAGCCCGCCGAAGCCGCTGCCGCTACGTCCGCCAGGGCGCGTCGCTATGGCGGACGATGGCGGGTTCGCCGAGGGGGCCGCGGTAAGGCACGCTCGCTTCGGACAGGGAGTCGTCGAGGACGTGAGCGGCACCGGGCCCAGGGCCCTGGTTACCGTGACGTTCGACGATGGGACGGAACGGAGGCTTCCCGCCTCCACTTTGTCACACCTTCCCTGAATGGCCCGCGGCAGCGAGTCCTCTCGAGCGCCGCAAACGTCCCCGAATAGCGACAACCGCGGCCATGAGCGCCAAGGCAGCCGAAGCACTCGATAGATTGCGCAGGAGCGCCCTCCGTTGCAGAAGGGCAGCACGTTCTTCGTAAGCGAAGCCGTACACGCAGGCCAGGAGCGGTTCCCCGACCTTCCCGGCGCGAGCGTAAGGAATCCAAAGCCACTTCCCGCGAACAACCCCCGGACGACATAACCGCCCATTACGCGCCCTGTGCCGTGTAGGCCCAAAATGAAAATGTCCGGTTTCTCCAAAGTAGAAATGTCCGCTTCGAGGTACCTCGGCGGCCATGGGAGCCACCGTGACGATGAGTACGAAAGAGCTCGACCGAGCCCGCACAATCGCGCAGGTCGTCGAAGGACGCCTGACGCAGGTTTCGGCCGCGAGTCGCCTGAGTCTGAGTGATCGGCACGTGCGCCGCTTGGTGGAGACGTTCGTGCGGGACGGACCGGTCGGGCTCGCCTCGCGCCATCGCGGCCGTCGAAGCAATCGACGCTCACCAGACGAGCTTCGTACTCGAGCACTGTTGTTGATCCGCGATTGCTATCGAGACTTCGGACCGACGCTTGCGCGGGAAAAACTCGGCGAGCTTCACGGGGTCTCCGTGTCCGTCGAGACGCTTCGAAAGTGGATGATCGAGGACGGACTGTGGACACCGCGCCGTGCGCGCCTGCGCGCAGTTCACAGGCCGCGCCTGCGACGGGCGTGCCGCGGAGAACTGATTCAAATCGACGGTTCGGAACACGCGTGGTTCGAAGGTCGCGCGCCCCGCTGCACCCTGCTG
>JBIKNA010000648.1:0-3240 GCA_044358965.1 Polyangiaceae bacterium | reverse complement strand
AGGGACGCCAGGAAATCGCCAACACCATCGATGCGTGGGTCGCCGCCGGCCAGAAGAAGTAGCCTGACGCGCCCCTCCCGAGCTCGCCCTTCTTTTGGGCGAGTTCGGGTCTACTGGGCTGCTGTTCGAGGTGCGGTCATGCGCCTCTGGTGGCGCCGCGCTCGGGCTCCAAGAACTTTTTGCCTGGACGGAGTGAGACGCCCCGTCGCGTTCCCGTGTCAGTGGAGCAAGGAGCTCCCATGTTCAAACGACACCGCGCGACCATCGTCACTTCGCATGCAATGGCCTTGGCGTTTTGCTGCGCGGGGGCGGGCTGCAGCGCCGCACCTGCCGACGACGCCTCGAGCGAGAGCGCCGTCGTGGGAACGAACATCCAGTTGGAAGAAGGGCGCATACAGGCCACGGACCGGCAGTGCACGACCAACGCCAAGACCTTGCAGCTCCGTGCAGGGGCCGCACCGGCAGAGACAGTTGCGAAGATCAACGACGCGCTCCGGGCGTATCGAGAGCGCACGCTGGCGGAGGTGGACTGCACCGAACCGCACACCTGGAACAGCGCCATGACCGTCGTCACCAACCGTGGCGGCGTGCTCTCCATCGCCGAAGCCGGCGTCTACGGGCACTCCGATGCGGCTATGCCGCAGTGGTTCTTTCTGGGGCACAACTACAGCATGCCGAGCGGCGAAGAGCTTCGGATCGCGCGCATGCTCACTTCGCAGGGCCTCGCGGCAGCCATTCGACAGTGCGACGAGACCCTGGCGGCCGCGCTGCGCAAATCGAGCGAAGGCAACGGCTCCGAGCCTCCGGAGTGGGGGGCCGAAGGCGCCTGCGCCGACGCCATGGATCCCATGACTGGCCCCGACGCCGTCACGCTCGAACGCGCGGGTATTCACGTGTACCCAACCTCACTGCCCGCGCCGTACCGCAATGTGGCTTCGGAAGGCATTGTTGTCCCGTGGGACAAGCTGCCAAACGCGCAGCGGACTCCGCTCGGGGCGCGGGCCATTCGCGCGCTCGGGGCACCGTAGAGTGTACCGTCCGACGGAGCCGCGCACCACGGCCACACGCTCTACCAGTAGCGTACGCCCGCGATGACGCCGCCAACGAACGCCGCGAGAAACCAAAGTATCCACATCGGAGCAATGCGTAGGCTCGGCAGCGGGGCCTGCCTGGGCACGTAAGTCGGCAACGGCACCGCGCTCCGAATGTTGACGGTGGGCGGCCGCGTGCGCGGAGCGATGACCGACGGCGCCACGTGCGCGGCGGGTGGCCGCTTCGGTGCCGGAACGGAAGCACGTGCGGCCTTGGGCTTTGCCTCGTTCTGCTCGAGCACACGAAGGGCGCTCGCGACGGCGTCGCGCGCGACTGGTGAGGCCTCCGTCTGCGTCGGCGACAGAGACGGAACCTCAGACGCGATGACGGGCTCTTGGGGTTCGAGGGCCCGGAGACGCGCGGCGAGACGCTCGTTCTCTCGTTCGAGTTCCTCGCACATCTCGTGGGTCTCCACGAGGTTTGGCTTGTTCGTCGTGGACATGTGGCTAATGCGCGAGAACGAGCCCCAGGGTCATCCCCAGCGCAAAGCAGATGATGGTGATCAAGAGGATGGCCAGCCAAGGCGTCTGCACCGGGGCCGCGGGAGGCTCTTCGACGGGCGCGGGCGACGAGACCAGAAGCGGTGCGGGCTCCGCCGCAAAGACCTCTTGGGTCAAACGCTGGTTCTCCTCGCGCAAGTGCTCGAGACGCGCAAGTGCCGCTGCCTCGTCATCACGAAATGCCGCTCATCGCCTGTACGAGGTTAGACGGCTGCACGGGCGCCCGTTTGCATCAAATCGACGAAAGAACGCCCGACCAGCGCTCGCGCCCCCATTCGCCGAGGAACCTGCCTGGGCAATTTGCGCGCCACATCCCCGCATGCGCGAAGGAGCTCATAGGTCAGCGGGCACGAGCGTCGCAGGCGCAACACATCCAGGCTAAGGTTCGTCGCATGCGAGCTGCCGTCTACGAAGCGTTTGGTGATCCAGCAACCGTCCTGACATTGGGCGAACGCCCAATGCCCGAGCCCCGCGCCGGGCAGGTGCGCGTGCGCATGGTGCGGTCTGCCATCCACAACCACGATCTGTGGACGGTGCGGGGCACCTACGGCGCGCGGCCCAAGCTGCCGGCCATTGGCGGCAGCGAGGCTTCCGGCGTAGTCGACGCCCTTGGCGAAGGCGTCACCCATCTGCGTGTCGGTCAGCGGGTCACCGGGTTTGCCTCGGGGACGTGGGCCGAGTTCTTCGTGACCTCCGCCGATGCACTGCTCCCCCTGCCCGACTCCATCTCCGACGATCTCGCGTGCCAGCTCGTGGCCATGCCGCTCAGCGCCATGGCATTGCTCGATCACTACAAGGCGGGCCCGGGCGAGTGGCTCGTGCAGAACGCAGCCAATGGCGCGGTGGGCAAAACCCTGGCCACCATCGCAAAGGCCCGGGGCACGCAGGTGGTTCATCTGGTGCGCAGCGACGCGGGCGTCGCCAAGCTTGCGGCCATTGGCATCGAAGGAGCCATCTCGACGGCCGATATTGGATGGCAGGATCGCGTGACCGCGCTGGTGGGCGAGGGCAAGGTGGTCACGGCCATCGACTCCGTAGGCGGCGGCGCCAGCGCCGAGCTCGCGTGGTTACTTTCCCCCGGAGGCAAACTGGTGGCCTTTGGGTCCATGAGCGGCAAGCCCCTCGCCATCGACGCCGCGGTCCTCATCTTCCGCGCCATCACTGTCGAGGGCTTCTGGCTCACCACACACCCCATCAGCCCCGAGCGTCGCGTGGCCATGATCTCGGAACTGGTGGCACTGGTGGCGAGCAAAGCGCTCGAGCTGCCCGTGGCCGGTGTTTTCCCGTTGGCCGAGGCCGCCAAAGCTGCCTCGGCGAACGCAGTACCCAACCGCGAGGGCAAGGTGCTGCTGCGGGGCGACTAGAGCCAGTCACTACTCGTCTTCCCCGTAAGCGTGCCCGTGCCCGCGCCCGAATTCGCACAACGTCGCTGCAACCAGGAACATGGGTTCCATTCCTACCTAGGTACATAGGTGACACATTTTCATGCCGACTCTGCGTAGAGCGGTCGGAGCATTCGATCGCGACCGACCATGAACGGCTCCGTAGCCACGGGTCGGGCACGGGCACGGCTAAAGATCCCGCACAAAGTTAAGGTCTTTTTCCGCGGACAAACGTATTCGGGGCATGAAGCGTTCAGCTCGTGCGG
>JBIKNA010000230.1:0-10965 GCA_044358965.1 Polyangiaceae bacterium | reverse complement strand
AGGGCAAGATGGAGTACTCCATAAACGGAGCGCCGGGCTCCCGGAGCTTCGCTGCGGTCACGCCGGGTAACAATCCGAGTTTCTCCGTGTTCGTCGGAGCCGTGTCCTTTTCTGGGCCGAGCCCGGCCATCGACGTGTACTTCGACAACTTGGTGGTCGACGTCCAGTAGCGATTGCTGCCGGCCCAAGCGGCCCTGGGCGTTGCCGCTACTTCTTGCAGGCGAGGTTGTCGACGAAGACTTCCCACGCGATATCGGTGTTGCCTTGGTAGGTCACGCCCGCCGCCACGTAGGGTGAGCCCGATGCTGGGGCACTGAGGTCTGTCACGTTGAGCTCCGTCATGCCGTCGATGGCCACGCGAGCCGTCTTGGCAGTCCAGCCGACCTCGACCAACACGCGGTGCCAGGCCCCGGGGGTGAGCCGCGGCAGCGACCCGTAGATCTTGCCGCCGGTGCCTCCAGCCTGCAGGGTGTTGAAGTCTCCTGCGCGGCTGTCGGCGCCGCCGGTGCCCGCAGTAACGAAGAGGTGCCAGGCGAAGTATGGCGCTCCAGCCGGCGCGAAGCCGATGTCGAACACCTCGACACGCTGCGGCTGCCCCGGGGTGTCTTTCACGAAAACATCGAACTCGCACGCCGCCGGTGGCGTGGCGACGGCGCTCTGAAGCCAGGCGGCGCCGCGATCTGCGGATGCTCCGCGGACGGCGTGCAAGGACTTGAGACCGAGGAGCGGCCGCACGTTGTCGGCGGCCACGGTGGCCCCACCGTTTTCTGTTTTTGCCCAACTGAAGCCGGTGCCGGTGCCCTCGAAGTCGTCGCAAATCGAGCCCGCCGGACACACAAACGCGCCGGCCTCGAGGCCAGCATCCGGCACGGCGCTGTCGACGGGCACGAAGACCACGCTGTCCGGGGCACCGTCCCGAGGCCGTGCGCCCCCGTCGGGCAACGGCGCAAGGTAGAACAGATCTGGCGGATCGCTGATGAGCGCGCATGCCGAGACGAGCACCACACTGGTTGCCGCAATCGCCGCAGCCGGCCACGGCCGCACTCCATGGCGCGGGTGCACTAGAACGACCCCGACGCCAAAGATCGGATGTGCCGCAGGGCTCCCCGCTCGGGCGCGGGCGCCAACACGATGAGCGCGGCACCAACGCCGGCGAGCGCGAGGCCAACGCTGAGGAACACCGTCGACGCTGTGGCCTGCGATTGCGCGGAGCTTGCTTGGTCTACGGCCTGCGCAGACCCGCACGGCCCGTCGAGCGCACAAGCCGCCTTTGCGTCGGCGCTATTGCCCAGAGACATGACCCCAAAGACACCACCGACGGCCAACGCGGCGATGCCCGTGCCCGCTGCGGCGAAACCCAGGGGCTTGAGCACCGACGTGTTGCTGCTGCGCGTTGGCGCCGCCGCTGGCGTGGCATCGCGCGCGCTGGCGGCCATGGTGGGGCCAGCCGACTCGCCTCGCAACGGAGGGATCTCGACGACAACACTCTCGCCCGCCGCAACGACCGCGCAAGACTCCCATGGCGTGTATCCCTTCGCGGTCGCGCGAAGGTTGTGTTTGCCGGGGTCCACCGGGATCGGCGTATCGAAGGAGCTGGTCGTGAGCTCGACCCCATCCCGTGTCACCCGCAGATCGGCAGTGGCCTTGACCGCGCGAATGGTGAGGTGTGCAAGGCCAGCTTTCAGCTTGTCGGCGCGCTGTTTGGACGTCTCGGCCCAGTCGGGGTGGCCTTCGGTGCGGGCCTGCTGCGCCGCATCTTGGAACGTGATCCACGCCGACGCGGTCTTGCCGGATCTCTCGAAGCAGTCGCCCAGGTGCATCAGCGTGCCCGCCGCCCGATCGAGGCGATTGCTCTCTTCGAACTTCTGGCACGCTTCTTCGAGCTTCTTTTCGAGAACGAGCTTTCGTCCTTGTTCGAACAGGGCTTCGGCGGCGACGGCCGCGCTCCGATCGGCGTACGCCAGCCGCGGCAAGGCCAACGTGGAGACAAGAAGGCTTGCCGCCGCGAGCACCGGGCGCAGACTGCCGAGAGGCCGACCGATCATGACCGTCATGGTAGCGTGGCCGCGGGAGCAGTTCGATAGGTACCGAAGCGTCAAGGTCTCGACCGGTTCGCGTCGGCGCCGGCATCTGCTCCCGGGGCCGACACCGGCAGCACAGAGGCATCCCACGCCGTGGCAGAGGGGGTATCGGGCGGCTGTGTCGCGCCGCGCCCCGGCCCGGTATCGGACAGTCCTCCGCGAACACCGAAGTAGCCCAAGACCCCCGCTGCAAGCGCCAGGCTGGCCACCACGGCATACCTCTTTTGCGAAGGCTGCTGCGGGAACGCGATCACGTTTTCCGGGCGCTCCGCCTCGTCGAGCGCGCGCACCCGCGCCGCCAACTCGACGGGCTCGCCGGTGCCGGCCTGGTTCCCAAGGTTTTGGCGCAGGCGCTCGATCTGCTCGGCGGAGGGCGACAGCTCGCGCTTGGCAGCGCCCAAGGCGTTCTGGAGGCCCAGCGGCAGAGGCTTCTCGGGCTCGTCGCTCATGTCGGACTCCCTTCGCCGGCGCCGTAGAGTGAGGTGTAGAGTGCACTGACTTCTTCGCGTGCCGAGCGAATGCGCGTGTAAATCGTGTTGATGTTGGTCTGGGTGACGTCGGCGATCTCGACCGCCGTCAGCCCTTCGAGCTCCGACATCAAAAACGCCTCGCGCTTTTCTGGCGAAAGCCTGGAGACAACGGCGTCGACACGTCGTAGCGCCTCGGAGCTCTCGGAGGAAGCAAGCGGGCCGGGCCCTGTTCCTTCATACATGTCGAGCCCCTGATCCGAACTTGGCACGCTCAACTTCGATTCTTTGCGCCGGTGCCGGCGCCGACGATCGGCCACCACCCGACGAACGAAGCCGTACAACCAGCTCTGCAGGCTGACCCTGCCGTCGTACTCCGCTAGCTTTCGCGAAACCGAAACGAACACATCCTGCGCAGCGTCTTCGACCTCGCGTGCGGGCACGCCCAAGTACCGCGCCGTTCGGAAAACGAACGCCACGTGCTCGCGGTACACCTCGTCGAAGCGCAAGGTAGGGGTGGGCACGTTTACCGGTGGCGTAGGCTATCGCCGCACTGTACGGAACACAATTTCGGTGCGGTGCGCGTTCGGTTGTGAGCACTTTGCCCTCCGTGGGCCCAAGGAGCTGTTGCTCAATGTCGCGACGTCGGCATCGCCGCCGTGGGGCGTGGTTGGGGGGGCGGACGCAAAGCAGGGCCCGGTCGACCGCTTGGGTTGCCCGTGCTGCGGGCCGGGCTAGGGTCGGTGGCCTGGGCCGATAGAGCAGGCGCCGGGGCCAGTGCAGCCGAAGGAAAACTCGCGGGTTCGGTGGGCGATGCAGACGCAAGGGGCACGCTCGGCTGCACTTGGGTGGTCGCCAAAGCCTGCGGCGGGAGCCGCTTGGTCTGCGCGCGACCCAGGTACGCCAATCCGCTGCCGGCAGCCAGAGCGACCAGGATCACGAAGGCCGACCCGAGCGCAAAGCTCAACGAACCCGCCTCGCTCGGTCGTCCTTGCACATCACGGTTTGCGGCAGCCAGCGTGGTGGCCTCTGCGGGCAGTGGTGCCGGCGGGCGCAGGTCTGCCGCGGGAGCGGGTTGCAGTGGAGGCTGGATGCGCAGCGTTGCCGATTCGGGGGCATCGAGCGCGGCGGCGACGTTCTTGCGTCGCGTCGTGGCTTCGGTGACGGACAGCAACAGGCTGTGCAGCGCCCGCGAGAGCTCTGATGCCGACTGGAAGCGCCTTTCGGGCCGCTTGTCGAGGCAGCGAAGAACCACACTGCGCAGCGGATCGGGCAACTCGTTATCGAGGGCTGGGAGCGCTGGCAGCTCGAACAAGATGTTGCGCGCGAGCTGCGTAATGGCTGCTGCGTCGAACGGCGGGCGACCCGTTGCCAGTTCGAACATGGTGACGCCCAGCGACCAAATATCGCTTCGCGCGTCGCAGCTGCTGGTTTGGCGCAGCTGCTCGGGCGACATGTAGAGCGGCGTCCCCAGAACAGACATGTCTCCGGTGAGGCGCCCCCACTCGGGCGAAGCGGCCATCTTCGAGATGCCAAAGTCCATCACTTTGGCGCTGGAGGTTCCGTCTCGGCGCTTGACCACATAGATGTTCGCCGGCTTGAGATCGCGATGCACGATGCCAAGCTCATGCGCCTCGGAGAGCGCGTCGCAGACCTGGACCATGTGTCGCGCGATGTCCGGTGGATCCATGGGGCCGCGCATGCGCAGCAGCTCTGCCAGGTCTTGGCCTTCGAGGTGTTCCATCACGAGGAAGGGCCTTCCATCGGGGAGGGTGCCCACGTCGAAGACCCGCACGACGTGCTCGCTGCGCAGCTGTACGGCCGCGCGACCTTCTTGGATGAAGCGAGCGCAGCCCTCGGCGTCGGCGACGTCCGTGAGAACCTTGATGGCAACGCCGTGTCCGAGGGTTTTGTGCCGGGCAAGCACGACCAACCCCATGCCCCCCGCTCCAAGCACGCGCTCGACCAGGTACTTCTGGTCGATAAGCTCACCGTGAGAGAACGCAAACCGCGGGGCGGACATCGGTCACTCGCATTATACCCGGCGGCCGGGCGATCGATAGATTGCAGCAAGTTTGCCTCCGGGTACTAGGCGCTCATTGTGGGCAATTGCGTCCGATCAGGCACCGCAGGCGCAAGGCTGCATGGTTCTGGCCGGACGCCCATGGGGGCGCGGATCGGGCCCGACGCGAGCCAACCATCGAGGACCAATGGATGGCACGCGTGGTCGCGACCGATGGCTTAGAAGGTGTTGTTGCCGTTGGAGTTGTCCACGCCGTTCGGCGCGTCCGTCACGATGGCCGGATCTTCGGCGCGCAGCCACGCGTGCATTTCCGCGGTATCCACCCGGGCATAAACGCTCCGGGTCACTTGCCGCTCGTGGTTCCAGAACAGCCACGATGCAACGCCCGCCACAACGCTCGTCTGGTCGCCGCCAAAGGTCGACGGAACAAGTGCTGGTCCGCCCGAATCCCCGGGGCAGATTTCTCCGCCGACGGATTCGAAGGTAGCCTCGCTGAGGTTGTCGACGTAGGCCGACGCTGTCCGACGAATCCCGCCGCCGCTCCGCGCAAACGGGTTGTTGTTGCATCCGTAGCCGACGGAAGTCATGGCGCTGCCTGCGCTCAGTCCGTTGGCGAGCATCGCCGCGGGAAGCTGAAGATCACCTTCAACCTGGATCAGCGCGATGTCGTGCCGGTCCGATGCATCCGGGAAGCTCTCGTGCGCGGCCACACGCTGGACCCTGAACCAGCGAGCACCCGCGGCCATGGTGAAGTTGCCGCCATTTGTGAGCCAAATGCCGCTCAAGTCTCGGTAGGCGCGATGGCCGGAACCAGCCACGGAGCGAGAATCGAGGACGCAGTGCGCCGCGGTCAGGATCGACCGGGAAGAGACCACAACACCGGTGCAGTAGTTTTGGCCCCCCAACCAACCGACGGCGCTGGGGCTCTCCTCGCTGCCAATCGATCGACCGCCCACAATAGAGCTACGGGAGCTACTGGTTTGCTCAGTGTCTTCGGCGGGAGCTGCACAGCCGTAGGCCACGAGGCCCAGGGCCAGACATGCGATGTGGAGAGCGGGGGTGGTGAGGGCGGTCTTGCTCATGCCCTAGGATTGGCCGCCGATATCGAATCCGTGGCACACCTGCCACTTTTTTGCCGGGACCTACAAAAACGAGCCAATACGACGACATCCGGGCCCGTGGTTCCAGGGCACGGGCTTGCTCGGCCACCCGTGCCAGGTCGCTGAAGGCCCGCGCCTCATCGATGCGGTCCCCAACGGCACAGGGCTCCGCTGGGGGCTGCCGTCCGCGCCATCTTTTTCGAAACCTCCGGCACAGGCCTGTTGCCTGCAGCCGATACCCAGGCACATGCACAAGCCTGACGGCAGCAGACACGAGCGACGACTCATCGGAACCGTGACGGAGGTCGGGCAAGAGCACCCAAGCTCCCTGGCCCATGAGGGTCCAACGGACTTCGCTGCCATGCCGTACCGAACGTCAGCCGGGATCCAAGGCCTCGAAGTCGATCCGAGCATCGAGCTCGAGGCCAAACGCCGGACCCGTAAGAGGAAGGCCTTGGGACTCTTGTGCTCGGTCGTCGGCATTGCGGCACTCGCGACCGGATCGCTTCATCTCTCCGAACGAAACGAGCGGGCGACGACTGCTGCGCTGGTGGCCGACGTCTTGGGATGCCTCTTGCCCGACCCGAACACCGCCGGCAACCTCGAGCTCGAGTACCGCGCCGCCCGCCTCTCCATGACCTCGGAGTACTCGGCCGACTGCCGAAGCGAAACGCTGGCGCTCGAGGAGCGTGCGCTGCGCACCCACGACCATGGACTGTTTCGAGTCACGAGAGATCTCCGCTCCAGTCTCTACGACGCCGACGAGGTGCTTTTCCCCGACCTGCGAGCCTTCGTCGAACTCGTGCGGCAGCGAAACCTGCTCACGGGGTCAGCACCGGGGCGTCGCCCCATCGACCCAAGCTACCGGACGCTCTCGTCGTTGCCGGACAACGCGCGCATGGTGGCCAACGAGCAGGACGTGCAGGTGGTTCGAGGGCTCCCGGCGGGGTCACCGCTGCATTTCCTCGTGGGCAACCAATGGTGCATCCACCAGGGCAATGCCATCCGCTGTGGGCCAGCGCCGTCCGGCGCGAATGCTTGGCAACTCTTGGAGCAACCGGGCGCCGCCACGGTGCTCCCGCAGGGGAACCGCGTTGTCTTGAACGACGCCTTTCCCAAGCTGTACGCCTTGCGCGAAGGCCTGAGCGATATCGTGCTCTCGGACAGGGGCAGCCCTCGAAGCCCCATGGATGCAGACCTCGGACGCGAGCGTTCCCCCTATGCATTCCTGTTCGCCGGGATGGGGGTCACGGTCTTTCGCAGCGCGGTTACGCGGAAGTGGACCTTGGGTACCCGCGATCTTTCTCGCGACAACGCGCCGCCCATTCCGTTGGCCTATGACATTGGTGAAGCGCCTGCGCAGGCGCCACCTCACACTTTGGATGGCTGCTCGATGGCCACCGGTGTCACGGCGCTGGTGGTCGAGCAAAACTTGTACTTTCGGACGCCATCTGGATGGTCGGCACCGGTGCACTACAAGCCTCACGCGTATTGGCCCGACCCCAGATTCGGCCCCCACATCGAATGCACCAAGGACAGTGTGCGCGCGGTGGAACTACGTGGCCGAGCCGCGGTGTACATGCCCGGCAAGGTTCCGTACGTGCCGCTCGAACCGGAATTGCATGACTGCACCCCCGCCGGCTGCTCGTTGCTCCCCACGTATCAGCGGGGCTCCACCAACGAGGCCGGCGCCGCCGACGCCATTCGCGTGGACGAGCGCGTGATCATGGCCACCGCGCGGGACGGCGTGCGCATCGCGTCCAGCGACCCCTCGCGCCCCTCGCAGTTGCTCTTCGACGACCACGTGGCGAACGGCGTGTACTCCGCCGCCAGTCCCGTACGCGCCCTGAAACTTGCGCCTTCGGGGGAAGGCGCGGTGTTGTTCGTCATGCTCGCGACTTCGAAGGTGTTTGCCTTCGCCATCGACGCAAGCGGCCGCGCAAAAGGCCTGCCAGTTCGGCGTCACGGCGCACCGTAGCCCGTCCAGGTGGGCGTCGCTGTCGCCCCGGCGTGGCGCAGGAGTTGCACTGGGCATCTGCGGCCTACGGCTCTGGCCGCCCATCGGCCGCTCACTGCAGCTTTGCGACCACTCGCCCGGGACGCGATGCATAGACGGCGCGCACCCGAGTCTATCCTCCACTCCAATGACCGGCACCGCGCAACGATGGGCCCGCGCCCTCGCTCGTCTCGACAACGCGCAGCGCGAGCTTGCGAATCCGGCGGCGCTGGGCTCTCGGCGCGCTGTCGACAACATCTGGATGGCCTTCGCGGTGGCGCCGGCGGTGGCCGCTGCGGGCGTCATGATCATCTGGATGTTCTGTGTCGTCTGGTCTGCGTTTCTCTTGGCAGGCGCACGGCCGAAGTCTCTGCCCGTCGAGTCGACGGAACGGCAGTCACGCCCCTACGTCTTGTACGGCCAACGAGATCAGACGCCCACTCTGGTGGACGTCAACGGCGATGGGCGCAAAGACTTCGTGGTACTGGCATGGGAGCCTCGAAGACCAGAAGACAGGTCCCCGAACGATCAGCAGATGTACGTGCTGGCCCATGATGGCGCATACCTCTCGCGGCTCTGGGCGTCGGGCCCCTACGTTGGCGCGTGGGGCTCGGACACCGCTATGTTGGCCGTTGTCGGCACCAACTTGGTGCTCCACGACACGGCGGGCGTGGTCCATGTGCTCGATGTGAAAACGGGCAAAGAACTGCGAAGCGCAGCGGTAGATGGCGGTGTTCGTGCGCTGTGCATCGACCCCACACATCTGGAGCATGTGTTCCTGAGCACGGGCCGGCGTCGTCACGACGACCTGCGCGTTCTCCAGCTTGATACAGGCAGTGTGCGCCCGGCAGGCGCCAACGAGAACTGCAGCTTCGACGATGGATTGCTCAAGGACGATCGCGTCCGCCAGCGAGACGACGGGAGCATCGCCGGCAAGGTGCGGGCCGAGGGCTTTTGGGGAACGGATACCTACGCATCGGGGGGGACGAATGCGCGTGTCACCCTTGGCACAGCCGTGCTGCGAGCAGAATCGAGTGCCGTGGGTGCCTACGCCGTTGGTTGGGACCATCGCTCGAGGGGAATCACGTGGGAGCACCCACTCAGTGCCCCGGGCGACCAACAAGCCGGCGCGAACGCGGCATCTCTGGTGGACCGCGATGCCGTGTACTACGCGTACGCAGTCGATTGGACGCCCATGGTAGGGCCCACTCGCTTGGCCGCGTGGTCGTCGCAGACGGAATCGCTCTTGTGGACTGCGACGCTGCCCCCAACGGAGGAAGGCTACGCGCCCATATCCTTGGGCGCCGGGGCCGGGCATGTCTTCGTGGTTGTGAACAACAGCCTCGTGGTGCTCGACGCCAAGACCGGCTGCGTGGAACACAACGCGAGGTACCTATGAGCGACGAAGAACTCCATCTTCTCGAAGCGCAGGTCGCCCACGTAGAAGGGCAGCTCGCACGCCAACGTGCGGCACTCAATGCATTTCGATGGCACCGTTGGTTTCGCGACCCCGGTCGCTTCCTCGGCGTGTTCTTGGGCCTCGGTATCGTTTGCGCTTGGGTCGGTGCCATCCTTCTTGCGTCGGCCTTCGACCAGCGCGGCGTCATCTTGCGAACCGATTCCCGGGGCGGCGCGCAGCCGATCCTCCGCGACATCAACCAAGACGGTGTCGAGGACATCATCGCCCTAGCGTGGCGCAGCCCTTCGCTCGCTCCTGCGTTGCGCGCGGTGGCCTACGATGGAAAGACGTACAAGATGCTTTGGCAGTCGGCCGCCTTCGCAGCGGACGACAATGGCGAATACGGCAAAAGGCTGATCCTAGTAGGCGACCGCTTGGTCGTCACCGATGGCATCGGATTCGCGCATGTGCTCGACGCAGCGACGGGCCACACGATTCACGACGTCGCTCTCAAGTACGAACCGACGGCCGTTTGCGTGCGCCCCGGGGGAGGCCTGATGCTCGGGAACACCGAGGTGTTCACGACGGAGCTCGACCCGGCATCGGGCAAGCTTGTCCCGGTCCCCGACGGCGCGCAGTGTCTGACACCTGGCGACCCACGAGCCTTGCACGATTCTGCCGGTCTTCCGATCCCTCAGCACCCAGGTCCTGCGCCGAGCTCCAGCTACGAAACCAACGGCGCCATCGTTCACTTGAGCTACAAGCAGGCGGGGAGCTACCTGTCGGTCGTCGACAAGAAGACACGCCAGCTGCGATGGGTGCGCCCGTCGTCCGACTTGGACGAAGGCAGCGGGTTCGTGAGTGAACTTGCCATCGGGGAATCGAGCGTGCACTATGCATGTAATGGTCGCAATGTGCAGATATTGCGCGTTACTGCGCGATCGCTCGACGATGGACGCGTGCTACATGCACGCGAGTTTCCAATGCCGGGCAAGGGCCGTGGCATCGACGGGTTCACTATGCGTGGAGAGCGCCTGTTCTTGACCTTGGATGGCTCTTTGCACGTGCTCGACGCGCGCACCGGAGCCGAGGTCGCCAGACTTCGCGGCAGCTGAGCGCCCAAGATCACAAAGAGTCACGGTCTCGGAAGAACAGACAATGACTCACCGTGGTGGTCTTGGGCGGCCTCGGAGGCGTTCAAAGGGAACCGTGCGCCGGCCGTTGTAGAGGCTTCGCTCGGCCTTGTCTCTCGCAGGGCCCGAAACTAGTTGGGCACGTGTGCACGTCGTCGTTGCCACTGCCACACACCAACCGCCGCGAGCGTGAGCAGACCCAAGGCCACGTTGGGCAGGGGCTCTAGGGGCAGGTGCTCGCCGGTGGGGCGCGTGAGTGTGCCGCGGCCGCGCTTCTTTTGACCGGGAGCCACGTAACACGGCATCTGGGCGGGAAAGGTACCGGCGTACGGTGTGGCAAACGACAAGTTCTGCTGCCCCTCGGCATAGGTTGCGCGGGCGTTGCCTGGCGATACCGCAGACAGCGCGCAAGTGCGCTCCTCCCACGGTGCTTGGGCAAGCTGCTCTACAAGCAGCATCACGAACACGCCGCCAAACACCATGCTCAAGAATGCCCCGGCGCTCACCTTGAGCTTGGGCTTGGGCGTCAGGCGCAACACCTTGGGTGCTGGGGCCACCGCGCGCTTCCTTAGCAGCAACGCCAGCATCATGAAGCCTACCAAGAAGGGCGCCGTGCCAATGGCAATGCCGGGGGTGTCGAACACGGTGACCCAGGTCCAGCCCTGGATCAGAACGACGGTGGTGCCCAGGGCGCCAAGAATCCAAAGACCGATGACCCAGGTCCAGATCTCGCGCCGCGAAGCGCTTGCTCGAGGCTGCTCTGGCA
>JBIKNA010000017.1:0-35613 GCA_044358965.1 Polyangiaceae bacterium | reverse complement strand
CCGCCCGGCAGAGCCCCAGCGCTGCTCGCCCGGCATGACCTTGGTGGGGGGCGCCTTCTGCATCGACCGCTACGAAGCCGCGGTTGTAGAGATTCTGCCAGGTGGCGAGGAGCGAATGCACTCGCCATTCGAGCCCATCGGCAAGGCCAAGGTCCGCGCCGTCAGCGTGCTCGGGGTGTACCCGCAGGGGTACATCAGCATGACCGAGGCAAAACAGGCCTGCGAGCGTTCGAGCAAGCGGCTTTGCCGCGCGCGCGAGTGGCAAAAGGCCTGCATGGGGCCGCAGAACAACGCCTGGAGCTACGGTCCTACCCGCGAGATCAAGCGTTGCAACGATGCGGGGCGCAACCCCGTGGTGTCATTGTTCGGTCGTCGCGCCTGGACCTGGAACGAGATGAACTTCCCGAAGCTCAACCAGCTGAGTTCGACGCTGGCCCGCGCCGGGGAGCACCAAGACTGCACCAACGACTACGGCGTCTACGACATGGTCGGCAATCTGCACGAATGGGTCGACGACGAGCGCGGCACGTTCTACGGCGGCTACTACCAGGACGTCACGCTCAACGGTCAAGGCTGCGGGTACGTCACCACTGCCCACGAAGCGCGGTACCACGACTACTCAACGGGCTTTCGTTGCTGCCAGGACCCACTGGTCGCCGAGCTGTAGGCCGCGCGCCAACCTGCACGCGAGAAGAGGCGCAGGGGTGCGCCATGCTGCTACGCAGCGTTCGAGCGACGAAGCCCCGCGACGCGTATCGGCGCAAAACCGACGGGAGCGCCTACGGAGATAGGCTCTAAGGACGGACCCCGATCCCGAAGTTCACATTGCCGACGCAGTCGGCATCGAGCCTCGCTGCCGTGGCGTCGGCACGGAGCAGAATGGGGCCGGAAGCGCTCCCGTTGTAGTAGCCGTCAAGATCACCGGTCTCGCCGACGATGTCGCTCCCCGAGAGATCTCCCTGTCCGCGAACGATGTACGAGCCCGCCTGAAGGCCCCGAACGCGGTAGTTCACCTTGCCGAGCGGGCTCGCCGCAATCAGCGCGAAGGTCTCGGCGGCGGCGGTGTTCTGCGTGCCGATGGAGAGCTCGAAGCGCTTGCCCACGGCAACGACCTGCGCCAAGTCGATGGTCCCCGCAATGCTAAGGGCGCCGCCCTGCGCAGAGGCAACGTCGAGTTCGTAGGTGCCAGGCAGGCACTGACCACCGTCGCTCTCGGCATCGGCCGCAGCGTCGGCCCCAGCGCCGCCGTCGCGTACCGTGCCGCCACCTCCGCCGCTGCCATTGGGCACAGAGTCCGAGGTCTTCGGCCTCTCGGTGCTCTCGCTGCACGCAAGTGCAGTGAGCAGGGCGGCCATGGCGAGGCAAACGGGCGCAGACACGGTTCGCATGTCCATCAGTGTAGCGAAGCCCGCGGCATCGGCCGAGTTTGCGGCGCACCGTAGCGCTTGCGGTGCCGTGGCCGTGTGGTACGTGGCCCCCGCGAAGTTGCCAGGAGTCTGGGGGTCATGCGTACAATTTCCTACATGAAGCATCGCCGTGAAAACCGCCGGCACGCCATGCGGCGCGCTGTGCAGTTGCCGTGTCAGGTCGTACGCGAAGAGGACTTTCGTCTGGTGGGGGAGCGCGCTGTGGATCTGTCGCCCGAAGGCATGTTGATCCCCACGGACCGTACAGATCTCGAGGTGGGCCAGTCCCTCATCGTTTCGTTCCAGGCCACCGAGTTCGGCATCTGGTTCGACACCGAAGCCACCGTGGCCCGTATCATCAAGGGCAATCGCAAAGGCGACGTGGGCCGGGCCGTCGGCGTGCGCTTTCAGGGGCTCGAGAACGTCAAGCGGCTCATCTTGCGCACCGCGTTCCACGGTGTCCCGCCGCCGGTGCCCCGGCGCCGCGCAAGGGCCGCTGCCTAAGGCACGCGAGCCCCAAACGACGAAAAGCCCGCGCCTCCGGAGAGAGGGCGCGGGCTTCGTCGTTTCGCGGGGCCGCGGTTGGACTATCGCAGGCCGCCGTTGCCATCCTTGTCGTCGCAGGGGGCGCCTGCACCGAGGCTCACGTTGTCCTCCGGACCGGTGTTCTTCACTTCATCGGGAGGCAGTTCGCCGTTGCTTGGGCAGTCCGGGCTAGCGCCTCCGGTGTCGCAACGGCCATTGCCGCCCGAGGTGCCGTTGCCGCCCGAGGTGCCGTTGCCGCCCGAGGTGCCGTTGCCGCCCGAGGTGCCATTGCCGCCCGAGGTGCCATTGCCACCGGAAGAGGTGCCGTTGCCGCCCGAGGTGCCATTGCCGCCGGAAGAGGTGCCATTGCCACCGGAAGAGGTGCCGTTGCCGCCCGAGGTGCTGCCCGAGGAGCCGTCGTTCGGGTTCGAGCCGGAGGGGCTACCCGAGCCGCTGTTGTCGCCGGGGCCGCCTTGACCGTCCGCGCCGTCGCCGTGCTTGACGCCGCCGCCGCAAGGGTCATTGCCGCTGGGGTTGCCGCCGCTGGCGCCGCCCGAAGAGGTGCTACCCGAAGAGGTGCTACCCGAGGAGGTGCCGTTGTCGCCAGAGGAGCCTTTGCCGCCGGAAGACGAGCCGCCCGACGTGGTGCCCGAGGACGTGCTGCCGGAAGACGAGCCGCCCGACGTGGTGCCGCCGGAGGACGTGCTGCCCGGCGTACCGCCAGTGGTGCCGCCCGGTGTCTTGGTGCAGGTACCGCCCGCTTTGCCCTTGCCCTTGCAGAGAATGCCCAAGGCGTCGGCGTTCGCTTCCACCTCGCGGCCCGCGGTGTTCGCGGCGCACACGAGCTTTTTGGTCATCCAGCCGGGGAGCGCATCCACGCGGGATACGTGGAGCATGCCAGACTTGATGCCGCGGCCAGACACGATGCCGATGATGTTGCCATCGCTGTCCACCACCGCGCCGCCGGTGTCGGGCCTCTCGCTGCTGGGGGCCTCGGTGACGTAGTTGGTGCCGCGGTTGCGGGCCTGCCACACGCGGCCTTCAATCTGCTTGAACTCCGCCTTGCCGTTGGGGCGCATGAAGCGCTTGATCGACGAGCCATCCGCCGAGATGCGGGCTGCAATCGCGGGGTAGGCGTCGAGTTCGATGTCGGCGTTGGTGTGGATGACGGCGACGTCGTGTTTGGAAGCGTCTTGGTTGTCGCAGGTGTTGTTGCTTGGGGTCCAGTCGAACGTCTCGGCCTTGTCGGCGAGAATCGCCTCTTTGCTGCCGAAGGCCTCGATCTCCCACTTGCCCTTGCCGGCAACGCAGTGGGCGGCGGTGAGGACCAAGCGCGGTGCGATGGCGATGCCGGAGCAGGTTCCGGAGGTCGCGTTGTTCTTGTCCATGACCTTGATGGACACGGAGGCTTTGGTCAGCGCGTCCGTGGACGTCCCGATGCGGTCCTTGCCGCCGGTGCCGCTGGTGCGCAGCGATTCGTCCCCGCAGGCAACGAGTCCGCCAACAAGGCCCGAAGCAGCGAGAGCTGCAAACATCAGACGGGAAACGTTCATGGTCATGTCCTCCGGAATCTTTCGGCTTTGGTTGATCGGGCCGCCGCGTTGCCCGACCCGCATCGGGGTAATGCACATCCGGGGCCAACATGTCGCCGTTCAGCACTGGGTTACCAAGCTCGGAAATTACAGCGTTTTTCGGGGGCGCCTGTTCAGGTGGTTCGCTGCTGCTGCAAAACTACGTTGAGACTGGACCGAGACCGGTGCAGCGACGGTGCATCACTGGATCAAGTCGCGTCCATCGGCTGCGCCCCACTGCAGGAGCCGCTATCCAACAAGTCCGTAGTTTTCCGTGAGGATTGGAAATTTTGGTCCGGATGGCGCGCCAGACCCAAGCGAAGAGGGCCGCCGTTGCTCGGATCTCATTGGTGCCGGATTTGCAGTGCCAGTGGAACCATGTCGACACGCATCCTTTCGAGCGGGCTCTTCTTCACTTCTCTGGTGGCTCTCTTCGTGGCCGTTGGTTGCTCCGACAAGGAGGAGAGCCGCTTCGACGACAAGGAGAAGGCCGCCGAGGACGGTGGAACCACCCCGCCGACGCCATTGCCCCTGGACCCGCCGGTGTTGCCGACGACGGATGCCGGGCCGGTTCAGCCAGCCTGCGGTCCCGCGTCGCTATCGGGGTACACGCACACCTTCAAGGCGCCGCGGGCTCAAGCCAACGTCTGCACGCCAGAGCTGATCTCCGCCTTCTACAAGGCCTGCCTGGCGCAGGCGCCGAACGGCAATGCCTGCAAAGCGTTTTTGGGCGCCAATGCCGATTGCGGCGCGTGTCTTGGGACCGACGAAGCTGCTGCTTCGCAGGGCGCGGTAACGTTCTACGGTGCCGGCGCGTACTACGGCGTGAACACGGCGGGGTGCATCGCCATCAAGCAGAAGAGCAGTGGCGACGACAGCTGCGCGGCGGCCTTCGATGCGTCGACGAGTTGCCCGCGCGAAGCCTGCAAGGACTGCAAAGACAGCAACGGCATCCCGGCGTCCGGCTGCCGAAGCACTGCAGCACAGGATCCCGTTTGCAAAGGCCTCATCACCAAACGCACGGAAAAATGCGGAGATGTCGCCAAAGACGCGGCCACAGCCGAGTGCTTTCAGGCTTCGGGCGAGAGCATCGAGACGATCTTCAAGCGCGTGGCCACGCTGATTTGCGGCACCGCGCTCTGATGTCCAACAGACCTTCGGCGCGCGGCCTCAGTAGTCGATGATGGCCGCGCCCCAGGTGAACCCAGAGCCAAACGCCACGCAAGCGCACTTCATGCCGCGCTTGAGTTTGCCGCTGCGTACAGCCTCGGCCATCAGAATGGGAATGGTAGCCGCGGTGGTGTTGCCGTAGCGCTGGATGTTGTGAACGACCTTGTCGTCGGGTACGCCGAGGTGCTGCTGGATGTACTGGTTGATGCGCAGGTTGGCCTGATGGAAGAAGAACAGGTCGATGTCTTGGCCGCTGATTCCCTCGGCCATGCACACTTCCATGAGCACGGTCATCATGCGCTCGACGGCGTTCTTGAACACGAGCTTGCCGTCCATGGTGGCGAACATCATCTCCGGCGTGACCTTGCCGACGCCGTCTTCGCCCTGGGGGATAAATGGCCGATTGCGGATGTCCCAGACACGCTGGGCCAGGACATCGGCGTAGCGACCGTCGGCCCCGAGTTTGACCGTGCGAACTCCGCGATTTTCTTCGGTGGCGCTGAGCACCACAGCCCCGGCACCATCGCCAAAGAGCGACGCCACGTTGCGGCCGCGCGTGGACAGGTCCAGCGCCGCGGAATGGGTCTCGGCCCCAACGACCAGCACGTGTTTCGCGGCACCACTCTTGACCATGGCGGCGCCGGTGGAGAGCCCGTACAGAAACCCGCTGCACTGGTTGCGCACATCAAGCGCCCCAACGAACTTGGCCTTGGGCCCCTCGGTGAGGCCGAGTTTGTGCTGCAAGTACACCCCAGACCCGGGAAAGCAGTGCTCCGGCGACAGCGTCGCAAACACGATAAGGTCGAGGTCTTGCGGCTCGAGCTTGGCTTCGGCCAGGGCCGCCTGGGCCGCAGGCAATGCAAGGTCTGCGGAGCCAACACCTTCGTCGGCGAAGCGCCGTTGCTCGATGCCCGTCCGCTGGAGGATCCACTCGTGGGTGGTGTCGATGCCGTACTGCGTTCGCAAGTCATCGTTGGTGACGACGCGCGGGGGCACGTAGAAGCCGGTTCCTGCAATTTGAGCGTTGGGCACGGTTGGCTCCTTGGGGTTCGGACGCGGTCGCCATCCCAAAAGGGGAGGGCATGGCGCGCGGCGCACGAGGATAGCGCCGGCAGTGCAAGTTGCAGCAACTTACCCGACGGGATCGGCCTTTGGCGCTCAATGAGGCTCATTCCGAGGGGCCCCAACGGACGACATCGCCGCATTTGGCGCCCGAAGTCACCCTTGTCGCCCCGGAGAGACGTGCACTTTGCCGAATCTGTGGCAATAAGCGCCGTTCGGCGGGCCCGCAGGAGCTGTCTTTCTGCGCTTGCGGCCGCCACACGAAAGGCACCATGGGTTCTCTCGCGCTTCGCTCCACCTTGCTCTCGGTTCTCGGCGGCGGCCTGCTTTTGATCCAAGCGTGCGGCGACAGCGCGCGCACGGACGGCTACGACACGGTGCCCATCGGCTCCGACGACTCGACGCTCGATGCGAGCGCGAGCGGCAGCTCGGGCAACTCTTCGGGCAACTCCTCCGGCGGCTCGAGCTCGTCCTCGGGCAATGTCATCGGCACCGACTCGGGCCCGGTCATTGTCGATGCGGGAGACCAAACGTGCGCCGCCGAGGTTCAGAACGCGAAGCAGATCCCGCTTGATCTCATCGTCATGCTCGACACGTCGGGGTCCATGGGCGTCGAGGTCTCGCCCAAGCTCACCAAGTACCGCGCCGTCAAAGAGGCGTTCGTGGGCTTCCTGAACGACCCCAAGTCCGACAACCTCGGCTTCGGTCTTCAGTTCTTCCCCAATGCACCCGCCACGGCCAACGCCGTGTGCACCACCAAGGCCAACTGCCCGGCCAACCAACAGTGCATGCGCAAGGGCTGTACGGCGCTCATCGGCAACCCCTTTGGCGGCAACGCCTTCTGCGACAACAGCAACGATTGCTCGGGCATCCTCACGAGCTGCGTGCAGCTCGGCGCCTGCGCGCAAGACAAGAGCACTTTGTGCACCAACGTCGGCCAAGGTTGCGGCAAAGATCCGGCAAACTTCGACCTCGGGACGTGCAATGCCTTGGCCACGGCGCGGTGCACCAGCTTCGAGAGCTGCAACGCCATCGACTACGCAAAGCTCACGGCGGCTCCGGCGGTGGACGTGCAGGTCCTTCCTGCAGGCAAACAGGCCATCAAAGATGCGCTCAACGCACGCACCATGGAGGGGTTGACGCCCACGTCAGCCGCGCTGCAAGGCGCCGTGGACGCGGCCAAGAGCCACGCGTTCAAGAACCCGACGCACACCGTCGTGGTGGTGTTTGCCACCGATGGTTTGCCCACCCTTTGCGTCCAAGACACCAACGCCATCAAGAGCATCGCCGCGGGCGCCCTCGCCAGTACACCGTCCATCAAGACCTTCGTGCTTGGCGTATTCCCCCAAGAAGAGCAGGCCCAGGCCAAGCCGCTCATCGACGCCATTGCCCAAGGCGGCGGCACCACGCCGTTCCTGGTCACGGCCAACTCGCAAACCACGCAGCAGTTCCTGACGGCCCTCAACGCCATTCGCGGCGAGGCTTTGCCCTGCGAGTACGCAGTGCCGGTCCCCGAGGCTGGGACGCCAGACTACGGCAAGGTCAACGTGCAATACGTGCCCAGCCCGAGCGCGACGCCAGTGCCCATCACGTACCACACCAGCGCGGCGGGCTGCGGCACCGGACCCGGCTGGTACTACGACGTGGACCCGAGCCAGGCGACGCCCAAGAAGATCCTGCTATGCAAGAACAGCTGCGACACGGTGAAGGCCGGTGGCGCGGGCAGCAAGGTCGACGTGCTTCTCGGCTGCAAGACCAACGGCAAGGTCAACTGAGCGCGAGGCGGGCCGAAACGCAGCGAACAGCAGCGAATTTGGATCGTGTGGGCAAACTGCCTACATTGTATCCATTATGCGTTCTCCCTGCGCTGAGTTTCCGAACGACAACCCGTTGATGCACCTGGGCTCTCGGAGCTGGCTCGAAGAGCCTCTGGGGGCGCCGGTCCTTTGTCCCGCGCCAGCGCCCGCCCCAGTGCCGGTCGCCGAAAGCGCGCAATTCGCGGAGCCTTTGGCTGTGCCTATGGCCGAGCTCCCCCCGCACACCGCTGTTGAGCTTCAGATTCCAGCCACCGAGGTGTTGGACGCAGAGGTTCCCCTGGCAACACTGGACGTCGAGGGGGTGCCGGTTCCGCGCGAGAGTGGCGTCTACGAGATCTTGGCCGGGCTGACGGCGGAGGTGCCCTTCGAGATCGAGGCCATCGAGGCTGCATTCGAGGTGGGCCCGGTACCGCCACTCGAGGGCGACATCGAAACCGTAGGAGCGTTTGGGGTTCCCGCCGCGCCTCGCTTGCCCTCGGAGGTGACGGGGACGGTGCTTCCCGCTGCGCTGCGGAACGAAAGCGCCGTCGCCGAACTGTCGTCGCCCGAGCCTATGGATATCGAGCCCGCAACCGCAGCGGGCGACCTGCCTGCGCGAACCGACGCCTTTGCCGTCTTCGCCGCGATTCTGGCCGACGTGTGCATGCTGGATGGTCAGACAGCAGCCGCAGACAAGGCCCGGGTGCTCTCGGAGGACCTTTCGGTGCTTCCGGAGGCGATGCAAAGCCGGGCCGCCGCCTGGCGCGCGCTGCTCCGTGACGAAGGCTGCGACTTCGATGCCGTTGGCGCATCGATGCTGGACGAGTGGGCCGCGCAGGTGGTTGCCGAACTCGTCGGGACCACGGGCAAGGTCGAGCAATACCGACGTGAACTCCGGGCACGCGGCGTCGCGGCCTTCGGTTTGCTGGAAGCCGCGGCGTGATGTGCTATCAAGGCGGCCTCCATGCAAACCGTTGAGCGACGGCGGGGGCCTCGGGTCCCGCTCTACAAAGCCCTCGAGATCGACACCGCGACGCGGAAAAACCGCATTGGCGTGACGCGCGACGCCAGCGACCGAGGGTTGCTGCTCGCAAGCCCCAGCCGCTTCGAACTCGGCGAGAAGCTCACCGTGCGGCTCCTGCTTGCCGATGGCAACTGCCATGTGGCCAGCGGCTTCGTCGCCCGGGTCGAGGTCAACCCTCCGGCTTCTCCGGAGCCTTGGCGCTATAAAGTCGCTGTCACGCTCGATACAGCGCTGCCCATCGCGTCCTGATCAAGGGTACCAAGCCCGCGGACTCGCCAAAGCCGAGTCCTGGGCGGGGCTCCGTCGTCTCGGCCCCGGGCCAGGCACGAAAAGCGGAAAGGGCTCAGAGGCTCACGTCACGGCGGATCTTGCAGAAGCCCGCGCAGCTTCGGGATCAGGTTCGCGACGGCGCCTTCGCCCTTCACGCCGCCCTCGGTGCTGCGCGACGACGCACGTCCATCGGCGCCCGGCACCACGAAGAGCGGGATGTACTTGGACACGTAGCCGGCACGCCGAAGACGGGAGCCATCTTCGTCGGCGTCGAACTCCAAGATGGTCAATTTCGGAAACGCCTGATCGAGCTTTCCCTGGTTGGCCGCCTGGTGGAACCGCTGGCACGGCTCGCACCAGGTGGCGCCCACGTAGACGAGCACTTTGCGGCCCTGGGCGTTCTCACGCTCGACCTCGGCCTTGATCAGCGCAGCGACGTCGGCATCTTTGCCGGTCTTGACCATGCGGAGCTGGTCCGAGGGCAACACCGGGAGCATTGCCGGACCGGCGCTGGCTTGGGCCTCGGGCTCCTTCTGTGGCGTCTCTTGCTTTCGGCCACACGAAAAAAGGACGAGCGCGCAGAGGAGTGCTCGGACGCCACGGCTCATTTTTTTGCCCGACTCGCCGACCAGCGCCCAGCGATCTCTTCCCAGGTCGGAACGTGCTCCTCGTCCGTGGTGAGCATCCGAATGCGCAGGACGAAGCGTTCGACCATGGAGGTGTAGCCGTACTTCTTGCCCTGCGTGAACATGGCCTCCATGCCCGGCAGGGGGAATGGATAGCTGAACCGAACCGACTCGGCGGACCGCAGGCGGCCACCGCCCAGGCGGCTGCCCAGCATCGAATGGCTGGCCTCGGGGCGACCAGTCGACCGGTCCAAGATCTCGAAGCAGTTCATCATGGAGTCCAAGCCGTAGACGCGGTTCTTGGTCCAAACCTCGGCGGCCCGCCACGGCTTCTTCTGCGCGGGCTGGAATTCTCGTACGACCTGGATCTCGATGCCCGTGTTGGCCTGCGCCCTGGGCACCAATTCGCGCATCCCCGCCAGCTCCGGCGCGAGCTCTCGAAAGGCCGCCATGGCCTCGAGCTGGGGGGTGGGTGCGGGCGCGGGGCCGGGGGCGCGGGTATTGCGAGTCTTCCTGGTGTCCGCCATGGGATGCGCCAAGCGTAGCGCAGGTTCTTGCCCCAAGAGAACCCGCAACACGACGGGCCCCACCGCGCTGTGCGGCGACTTGTTCGTGGCGACGTGTGTGGCGCCTTTGGCCAAAAACCCGTGAGGCTCGGTGCTTGGGCTATCGGGCGCCCTGACGCATGCCCTGCGCCGCACCGACCAAGGCGTTGCCCACCACCTGACCACCCAGGAACCCGGCCAAAATGAGCCCCTTCTTCTCGTGTTCGAACTTGGCGAATGCGTAGTACAGGACGTAGCAGGGCACGCACAGGCACAAGAGCCCCTGGCCCACGCTCTCCTTGAATGCGTGGATGAGCACGATGATGCTGCACACCAAGCCCACGAGGCTAAACAGCATTCCCAATCCTTGAAGTGCCATATCCATGATGCGAAGCCTTTCGTACGGGGTGCCTAGAGGTCTGGAAACCGTGAAGGGTCGCGCCAGCAGAGCGCCAGACGCACGAGCCCGAAGCCAATAAAGGCCACGATGAAGAGTGTGTAGACCACGCGGGCCACGCCCCCGTGACGCTCGAAGAAGCGCAGCAAAGCTTCTTTGGGAAAAAGGCCCGTGCGATGCCCGAGCCAGCCAAGGACACTGGCGATGCCGAGGGCGTAGAGCAACGGCCCGAACGGGTGATAGTGCAGCGCGAGCCCCAACTGGCCGTGGGAGATGCACGTAACGCTCCGGGTCATGCCGCAGCCCGGGCAGGGCAGGTGGGTCATGCGCTTGAACCAGCAGAGGGGGATGCCCACACCGTTCAGGGGCAACACAAAGCTGAGCCCCAGCGCAGCCAGGCTGACATACGAGGTCCAAGCACCGAACAGGGCTCCGTAGACGCGGCCGCCAGCCGACCCACGCAAGCGCGCCTTCCACGGGTCTTGCGCAGTCACCCGGGCACCGTCCGAAAGTGCGTTGGGCGCAGTGTCGCCATACGGCTTGCCGCTCACGGCGGAGATCCCTGGGCAGAGGATACGCGGGCATGGATCGGCCCCGTGGCCCGCGGAACATAGGTGTCACGAAGCACGCGCATCACGTTGCCGCGGGCGATTTTTCCGAGCGCCGCGTCGGACACTCCGGCGTCGCGGAGCCCTGCGATGAGCGAAGGGATCCCCCGTGGATCTCGCAAGGGGGAGCTTGGAACGATGAAGCCGTCCCAGTCGCTGCCCAGTGCCGCGGCGTCTTCGCCCACGACATTCAAGATGTGCAGGAAGTGTTTCACCACGGGCTCGATGCCATCGCCCCCAACGAACTTGGGGCAAAAGATGACTCCCACGACGCCCCCTTTGTCGGCCACCGCCCGGAGCTGGTCGTCGTCGATGTTGCGCCAATGTTCGAAGGCTCCCAGCACCCCGGTATGGCTCACGATGGGTGGCTTGCGCGCGACACTGCAGGCGTCCAAAAAACCCCGTTTGTTAATGTGCGCGAGGTCCACGATGACGCCGGAGTCTTCGCAGCGACGCACGAGATCGAAACCGAAGGCCGTGAGTCCCTGGGCATCGTTGCGCCCGCGACCGTACGCAGGGCACCCAACCTCATTGGCCGAGAAGTGCAAGAGCCCCAGGTATCTGACCCCTCGGTTGGCGTAGGCCGTTAGTCGCTCCAGGTCTCCTTCGAGCGCGTGGGCGCCCTCGATCCCCAAGAGGCCAGCGATGGCCCCGTCGCGACGGCATTGCTCGACGTCCTCGGCGCTCGTGGCCACACGAAGGCGGTCGGGCCGACGACGCACGGCTTCTTCCAGCGCGTCAATTTGCTCGTCGATGGCGCGAATCATGCCGCGGAGCCCGCGCACCCACGGCAGCGACACGAGCCCGAAGAACTGCGCTCCCATGCCTCCCTCGATGAGCCGCGGCACGTCGACGTGCCCACCAAGAGCGGCGCGGGGCAGGGGAGGCTCGTGTCGCTGATGCAGATCGTAGCCAAGCCATCGCGTCCACATGAGCGAATCGGCATGAAGATCAATGCCAGGGTGCTCGGCCAAAAGTGCGCGGGCTTCGGTCTCGGACATCAGGACCTTCGGATGCTCGCAGGAGGACTGGGCGCCGTCAAACGCGACGGCCTTCGGGAAATGGCCCCCCGGGGTAGCGCCGTTGGGCGCGGTACTGCGTCACGCGTTGGCAAGGGGCGCCGATCGTGCCAAAGTCCGCGCAGATGTCGCGGGTACTCATTGTCGGCATGGGCGGGCTCGGCTGCCCCGCCGCGCTTGGCCTCGCGGCAACGCCAGGGCTGACGCTCGGGCTGCTCGACGACGATCGGGTCGAACTGTCGAACCTGCATCGGCAGATCCTCTTCGATGAGACGGACGTGGGCACGCCAAAGGTGGTCGCCGCCGCCCGGGGCCTGTCACGGTTTGGTCTCTCCGCCACGCTCGAGCTCCACGAGCAGCGCCTCTTGCCCGAAACCGCCCTATCGCTCATGCGCGACTACGACGTGATCGTCGAGGGCAGCGACAACTTTGCCACCAAGTTCCTGGCGGCTGACGCCGCGAGGCTGGCCTCCCGTCCGGTGGTGCATGGCGCCGCCCTGCAGTGGCACGGGACGGCACTTCTGTCGGCTGGCACGGGCGGCGCCTGCTATCGCTGCGTGTTCGAAGACCTCCCGCAAGGCGATGCCCCCTCTTGCGACACGGCCGGCATCGTCGGTCCCGTTGCCGGCATCGTGGGTGCCTACATGGCGCAGTTCGCCCTTCGGATCCTTGGGGGGCAAGCGTTGGCCGGCTCCTTTGTCAGCGTCGACGGTCGTCGGGGCCAGGTGCGCGAGCGGGTGTTCGGACGGCGCGACGGATGCACGCTCTGCCACGCAGGCGTCCCTGCGGCGCTCGACCGCGCGCGGTACACCCAGGGGTGCGCATGAAGCCCGGCGAGCCCCAAAACCTCCTGCGCTACGGTCGGCAGATGCGGGTGCCAGGCATTGGCGCCGCGGGCCAAACGCGTATCGCCCAGCTCCGCCCCACGCTCCGTGCGGAACCGGGGCTCGCGCGGAGCGTGGAGTCCGCCTACCTGGTCGCGGCGGGCAGCCTGCCCCCCTCCGATGACACGGTGCCGGCGTCCGCACATGCGCCCAGGCAAGACGTGCAGGCGCTTGTCGCCGGGTGGCCCGAGGGCCCCAGCGCCGTGCTCGAGGGGGCATGGCTTGCGCTAAGCGCCTTGCGGGCCGCTGCCCTCGAGGAGACGCCATGAGCGCCGACGCACGCTGGCGACTTCCGCGAGGGGCGCAGGCCTTGGGCCTGGTGGTGCTCGCGCTACCGCTCACTGCCTACGCACAATCAGCGGGTGGCACATCGGACCTCCGCCGAGAGGCAGGCCGTCTGGACGCTGAGTGGTCGCGCGTGGCCACGACGCGCTCGTTGCCTTCACGTTTTCTGTACGACGACGAATCGGTGGTGCTCCCGCTGCCGCCGAGTGAGGGACGTGCGTGCATGACCTTGGCGTTCATCGGCCCACGCGGCTTGTCGTTCCACGTCAAGCTGCCCGACGTACCCGAGGACCCTTTGGCAAGCGAGTCTGCGGTCGTCTCCAGTGGAGCCGGCTTGCTCGAGATCGTGCATTGCGAACGTGGGCGCCCGCTGCGCAGAGTGCAGATCACGAGCGACGCCGGGCGAGGCACCATCGAAACCCGCATCGCCCTGTCCGATGCGCCGGTGGTGTCTGCGCGGGATGTGCTGCTCGAGCGCACGGTGGGCGAGGCCCTGGCCCGGAGCGACCCCCACGCAACAGCCTCGCTCGCTCCGCTAGAGCGCCGCGCCGATGCCGCCGAGTTCCGCGCCCGGTGGGACGGAGGCCTGATTGCGCCGCGTCTGCAACAAAGGGCCGGGGCTGACGGCACTGGCGAACTCGAAGTGCGCCTGGTGCCGGGCTGCCATCGGATCGAGGTTCTCGCTGCCGAAGGGCCGCAAACACGCAGGGGCCGCAAACACGACGTCGACGCAGAGCTGCGCGACGACGACGACCTGCTCCTGGCCCGCGACCGCTCCGAAGCCGAGGCGGCGCACCTTGAAGCGTGCGTTGCCGAAGAAACCAATGCGACGGTTGTCTTCAACGGCGCTCCGTCCGGCGTTCCCATGCTCATCGTCTCTGCGCGCTGGCCGCTGCCACACAACCTCCCCCGAGAGTTCGGCCCTGACGGCGAAGCGCGCATGGCCCGCGCCATGCGCAGTCGCAACGTGCCAGCGCCTTCGGGGCGGCCGGTGCTGGTGGCCCACGGCGGCGCCGGCTCTGCGATGATCCCGGTGGCCGTCGAGGCCGGCGGCTGTTACACCGCCCTCGCCACGGTGGTGCACGGGCACGCGCGCTCCGTCGGCCTTCGCACGCGCGTCGGCGCCCGGGAGTTCTTCGATCAACGCGGCGGCAGCGACGAGGCGGCGCTCACGAGCTTTTGCGTCCAAGGCGCCACGAGTGCCCAGGTCGACATCGAAGCCCGCGGGAGCGGCGTGGTGTGGGCCCTCGCCGTGTATCGAATGACCAGCCGCATCTGGGAGACCTCGAGATGAACTCCAGACGACATCCCCAGGTTGCCGCCGCGATGGCCCTCGCGCTCGTCTGCGCTGGCTGCGGTCCGCGACAGGCCTCAGGCCCCAAAGGCGGCGTCCTTGTGGCCCCGCGCGTGCAACCAGGCGTGCCCGACGCGCGCCCGTTGCTCGGCGACCTTCCAAACCGCGCACAGAAGCTCGGCGCGGGCCCTGTTGCCATCGTGGCACAAGGGCAAGTGGTCGAGGGCGAGCGCCTGGGGGCCTTCGTCGAGGCTCCGGCGGCGGCCTGTTTGTTGGTCTATGCCCGAGGCTCCACGTCCGTCGAGGATTTGGACGTCGCGGCGTTCTCCGACGAGGGCAACCCGGTGTCCGTCGACGAGGGACCGGACCCAAAACCGATTCTGCTCGTTTGTCCGCCTCATCCTGACCGCATGTACGTCGCCGTGCACGCAGCTTCGGGCGAAGGCCTCGTCGTGCTTGCGGCGCAGCTCGTCCCCAAAGAACGTGCCGCCGAGGTGGAGCGGGCGTTGGGCGCGCATGGCGCCCTGGGTGGCACGCCCCGTCGACCCGAGGCGTGGACCGGTCTCGATGATCTCGCGCGGGCCCGCCGGGCGCAACTGGGTGGCACCTGGGAGGACTTGCGTCGCGTTGCGCTGCCCGTCGACGCACGGCTGCCATCGTTCATCGGGTTTCCGCTCGAGGCCGACCAATGCACCGACGCGATGGTGGTCCCCGACGACGACGTCGCGCTGGTGGACCTCGAGGTTGTCGACGCCGAGGGCCATGTGCTTGCGCGCACACGCGAGGGCGTCACGGGCCCGCGCGGTCTCACGCTTTGCTCGACGCAAAGCCTGGCGGCGACGCTACAGATTCGGCCCCACGTGGGCCGCGGGCTCGCTGCGGTGGTCTTGGGCAAGAGCAAGGGCGAGATCTCGAAAGAGTCCGCCGCCGCGGATACCGTATGGCTAGGAACACCCCTTGGCCTCGAAAAGCGCCGCAAAGACCGCGCCGCAGCCCTCGAGCGGTCGGGCTATGGGCCGGCCCTTCGTACCCAGCAAGGCCAACTGACCATCGGACGACGGACCAGCATCGGCCTGGATGGGGGCCCGGGGTGCCAGCGCATCGAGGTGCTGGCTGGCGCGCCAGCGGCGTGGCTGTCGTCCCGCATCACCGACGAGCGCGGCGTGATCTTGGCCGAGGCCGAAGGGCCCGACGATGCGACGCTCTACGCCTGCGGGCCGAGCAAGTTGCGGCTCGACGTCGAAGCCAAAGGGCGTGGGGGCCCCTACGCCGCCGATGTTCGCAAAGAGCCGTGGGCCGAGGCGGCCTTTGCCGCGCACCCACAGGCCGCCGCGCGCATGCTGACGCGCCTTGCCGGCGGAACGTCGGTGCCAGGGCTCGGGGGCACCCCGGGTAAGATCACGCAGATCGCCCTCGCCGGCGGTCAGGCCACCACCATCGACGAGCTGATCCCCGAGGGGCGATGCGTGAGGTTCGCCGTCGGCACCGAGGGCGAGGGGACGGGAATCGAGGCACGGGTCTTCGATGCCGCCACACAAGACGAACTCGACCGGGGACACGCGGCACGAACGGCGTTGCTGCGGGCCTGCGCTGCGGCGGGCACGCCGCGGCAGGTGCGGCTCGAGGTGCGCGTCACCTCGGGCAAGCTACAAGTGCTTGCCGCGTCTCGGCTGCTCCCTGCGCCCTAGAGCAGATCGTACTCGCAGGGGTTGCCAACTCAGCGAAGTCGGCTGAGCGCCTTGTCCGCGAGTTCGCGGTCGACGCCGGTCACATAGAGCATGCTCCCCGCCTTGGGGGTGAAGGCAAGCTGACACTCGCCCTTGTGGTTGGGCCACAACGAGCTCAGAACGAACTCGACGCCCACGCCAACGAGGACCAGGAGCACCCCCCAAAGCAACAAGGATGGCGACGCCGCTCGGGCACCATCGACGAAGAGGGAAACCCCGCACCAGGTTCCGAGCGCCAACGCGGCGAGCCCGGCATACAGGCCCACGCGCGGGTAACGAACCTCTCGTGCCGCACGCACCAGCGCCGAACGAAGGATCACGTGCTCGTCTTCGCGGACCGTGCGCCCCAGCACAACCAGCCGTGACTTGATTTGAATGCTGGCCTGGGAGAACGTGACCTCGCAGGGCCGTCGGAGCCCCAGGGCGAGCCTCAGCAACAGCGACACCGCGTGCCGGAGCGCCAAGATGCCCGTCAGCCCCAAGACCGCCGTAAGCACCGTGCCGCGCGGTGCAGAGCGCAGCTCGCCCTGCAAGAGTTCGGCCCCGGCGACCGAGGCTTGGTTGTGCACCGATAGCAGTCGGACCAGCGACGGATCGCGCAAGTCGGAGATGAGCTTGCGCGCGTGGACGCTGGCCTCGGGCAAACTTGCGAGACATGCGCACGCTGCGAGGGCTTCGGCGCGACCGTGGGCCCCGCGATCATCGAGACGTTTGGCCCGGTCTGCGATGGCCACAAGAATATCCGAGAGTCGATCGCCGAACGCTCGCGGCAGCAGCAGCGTGGCATCGAAGGGGGTGTTGGCGCTGAGCCACAGCAAGTCCGACGCGACGCTGTCGACGTTTCCGAGGTCTTCGGTGGCAAATGCGTGGGCCGCAAGCGCACGCGCCAGACTGCGCTCCGCCGCGTCTTCTGGGCCCCGGGCCAGCACCGACAGAACATTGCCAAAAGGCGTGTCGGCTTCGCTTCGCTGGACCTTGTGAGACTCTGCGGCAGCGTCTACCCGCGCCTGGTCGGCCCAGTCCGCTTGCCGTCCGGTGGCCACGGACTTGAGGCACTCGCGTGCCACCGCGAGGAGTTCCGTGAAGCGTGCCGATTCGGGCAGCGCCGCAAACGCTCGAAGCTCGCTCGCGATGTCTGAGGGCGCCGACTCCATGCCCGTGAAGTAGCCGATGGGCGCCGCGGATATCAAGCTTTGCGGCACGTTTCTGGCCACAAAGGTTGCCGCCAGCGAGCGGCCCCCCAGGCTGCATGGCGACCCATTGCTCCTTCCCGATGTCGAAGGAGCGCTCGAGGCCGAAGGTACCCGTCCGCAAAAACTTGGCCCCCTTTCGTCGGCTCACGTAAGCACCTTGGACACGGCGAGCGCACCAACGCTTTCGCGCACGGACGAAGAGAGGCGGAGATCTCATGCAACAGAAGACCGAAGTGCTGAACCAGCTCCGAAGCATGCTTGCAGACGTGTTCGCGGCCAAGGCCGGCGGCGAAAGCTACGGGCGCTTGGCCCGGGCCCACGGCTACGTGGATGGCTTCATGCGCGCCCTGCTCGACACCAACTACGTTTCCAAGGGCGAGCTACTCGAAGTTGTTGCCCAAGAGCGCGAGCGTGCCGCAGGCCCGGCCATGCGCACCATCGAGACGGTGAACGAGATCGCTGCGTAGTCGCAGAGCGCGATCCCCACTCGTCGCGTTCGAGCCCCCCGGCCAGTTGGCAGTGGGGCTCGTTGCTTTTTGTGCGCTCGCCCGATGAACCGGCGTCGACGCGGCAGTGGCTGCCGGCGCAACGCTCTAGGGCGAGACCAGCGAGACGTTGCCCGAGATGTCTTTGGTGACCGGGTCTGTCTGGCGCCAGAAGTTCGCGACTTTGCCGTCGACCAGGCGCGGGAAGAAGCCCGCAAACTTTCCGGGCTGCGGCAGCGTCTTCAGCGCCCACACGCGGGCGCCTCCTTGCACGGTGCCCGTGGCCATGCGGAGCGTTCCCTGGGTGGCGTCCTGGTAGAACACGCGGATCGCACCCGAACTCTCGATGGTCACCATGGAGTCGTCACCCACCACGTGTTTGCCGTCGGTGTTGGGCTTGCCGTCGACGGTCGAGCCGTCATCGATGATCTCGGGCTTGCCGGGGACGTTATCCTTCATGGTGACGTAGCGAAGGGTCTCGTCGAGTCCGCTCACGTAGGTGACGTGAAAGGAGCCGTCTTCGGCGATGACCAGCGAGGCCCCCACGCCGGTGTCGCCCGTGTCCACGGCCGTCTTGTCTTTGCGAGACCCGGTCTCGCCATCCAAGATGGTTTGCTTCCAGCCGCTGCCGGCTTGGGTGATGGCAACGAGATTGCCGAAGACGCGGTCGTAGGTGATGAGCCCAAGACCGCTGGGGCCACGGGCGAGGCCGATGTAGCCTCCAAAGGCGTTGAAGTAGGTTTCCGGTGTGTCGCGCCCTAGCACGGCGCTGCAGGTGGCCTTGCCGTCAACGGTGACGCAGGCGTTGCCGCTGGTGCAGGCCGGCGCGCATCCGGTGACGGTCTTGGTGCAGGTGCCCGTGGCTTTGACACAGGCGTCGGAACCCTTGCACGTGATGGCGCGACAAGGTGCGTCCTCGACGACCGCGACGTCCTCGAAGCGCCAGGCGGTGTCATCCATGGGCGCTGCATCGTTGGCCCGGGCCAGCGACACTTTGGCTCTGGCCTTGCCGTCTTTGCCGGGCTCGAACCACGCGAAGGCCACGATGGGCTTGTCGTCCACCACGAGCATCTTGGCGTAGCGACCGATGTCACTGTCTGCGCCGCCCTTGAGCACATACGACTTCCAGGCGTTGTCCACGCGGAGGGCGAACTTGAGCGCGCGGTTCGTTGCGTCGTAGTAGGCAACCATCGGCCGGTTGTCGCGACCGATCTGGAGGCTCGTCCAGAGTCCGACGTTGTCGCCAGCCTCGGTCTCGCCGCGACGCCAACCCTTGGGATCGTGGTCTGCGCACGTGCCGTCACTGCGGGCTGCAGGCAGTCCGTCGACGGTCTCCCAGTTTACCTGCTGCGTGCCCGTATCGAACTTGCCGACCACGAGATCGCCGTAGAGCGTGGTGAAGTCGTTGTTCAAGACGGCATCGTTGTAGCCAGCCACCCACACGGTTCCGTCGCCGGCCTTGGCCGCAGAGGTGTACGCCCCGGCAAGACCGATGGGCAGGGGCTCTTTGCATTCCGTGTTGCAGTCGGCGCCACAACCGGTTGTTGCGCCCTCGTCGCTGCCGCAGGCGCAGCCCTGGCTGGTTGCAGCCACCATGACGACGCTGGAGAGCGCGGCAAGGGCGGCTTGGGACTGGCCGGCCTTGCCTCCGTGCTGATTGCGGCGCCGGAGCGCCAACGCAACCAGAGCGCCCAGGCCAAGAAGGGTTGCCGGGAGCGCGGCGCCCTTGCTGCTTGGTTCTCCGGCGGTCTTGCAACCGCAGCCCCCCGCTGGCGCAAGCGAGGCATCCGCGCGACCGCGCACGAGCGCCTGGGTCACTTGCGCGACGTTGCCCTCTTCGTCGCTGATCTCCACCACGAGATCGCCGCCCTTGTCGCCATCGGCGCCGATGCGTTCCAAGTTGGCGAGCGGCGTCCATTCGCCGAAGGCCTTGTCGCCCAGGCGGTAGCGCCCGCGGAGGGCGCTTTTTTCCGACACCACGTCCCACGCGTCGACCTTGAAGCCGTCGCCGTCGCGCTCGACCTTGACCTGCGGGGGCAGGGCGTCGATGACCACTTGGGCGGTGCCCGGCACGGTGCTCTCCGTCGCCGGCATGTCGACCACCCGGGCAAAGGCGGAAAGCGTATGGCGCCCTTGCAAGAAGAGGACGTCGTCCTTGATGACGGCCTGCCGGTCGCGGCTCCAGGCGCTGCGGGTGCCTTGGTCCAACGAGTACGAGAACTCGATGTCTTTGCCCGTGCCGTCGAGCGCGGAGCTGAAGGCCACGCGAAGCTCGGGGTTCTTGGCCTCGTCATGCGTGCCCAGGGTCATGGCGTCCTTGTGAACGACCTTGTCCAGCACCTGCACGCGGGCCTGGGCTTCGGGCAAGCCTGCGGTCGTGTCCACCGACAGGTTCGCGAAGATGCCCAAGAAATCGTCCTTGTCTTTGCGGAGCTTGCGCACGCCTCCGGCCGGAATGGTGAGCCCGAGGCCAAAGCTCTTGAGCGGTGCGGAGTAGTCGATGGCCGAGAACCCCGTGCCGAGTGCCTGGCCCACCGCGGCCCCCAACACCGTTGTCATGGCCGACGCGATGCGGGCCGGGTCGTCCGTGAGCAGCTCGGAGTTGGTGACCTTGCCGTTCTGAATCTTGAGATCGCCAAGCACCGGCAGGAGTCCGCCGTTGGGGTTCTTGTCGTCTTTGCCGGTTTGCAGGTTCACTGGCAGCGCCAGGTCGCCCTCGAAGGTGAACGCCCGGACGTACCGGTCGTAGCTAAAGACGTAGAAATCCACTGCAAACTTGGGCAACTGGACGATCATCAAGGGGTCGGTCTTGACGTCGGTGCCGTTGCCCAAAATGATGGTCGGAGGAGCCTGCGGCCGCGTGGTCACGGCCACGGCACCGGCCTTCTGCTCGAAGGTCAGGGTCTTCATGCTGGGCACGAGCACGCTGACCAAGCCCGTATTGAGGATGGGGAACTGCTCGGTGGTGACCCCCAGGCAGAAGAGCCCACTGTTGTAGAGTGCACCGAACGTGTAATCCAGGTACCGGCCGGCGAGCGCAATGCCCACATGGGGGCCCTTCTCGCCCTGGGGCCAGGGGGAGAGCCCGTCTTTGCTGAGTTCGTCCGGCAGCGGAATTCCCGTCGGCACCACCAGGGTTGCCTGCGGCACGCACTTGGAGACGGGCAACGGCTGGGCGCCGCCGACCATCTGGAGGGTGACGCCGTTGGGCGTGTGCCCGGCGTAGGGGTTGTTGTCGGGCTCGGCCTTGGGGAACGGCAACATCTCGCCGCCGCTCGCCAACACCAGGTCCATGCCGCCCACGGAGCCCGGGGAGATGCTGCGCAACAAGCCCGACAGGTCGATGCGCGCGTCCGTGCCGAGCAACGACGGGACACACTGATCGGCGTTGGTGTCGTAGACGCACTTGAGGTTCTGCGCGTCGGGTTTGGAGCCCTTGGGGCAAGGTGGATTCACCGCCGGGTTGGGCTTGGTGCAGAGCTGGCCCTCGAGGGCGCTCTTGATGGTGCCCGAGAGGTTCTCTTTGAGCGGGTCGACGATGAAGCCCTTGATGGTGTCGGAGTTGGTGATGCTGCTGCAGAGCCCAGAAGCAAAGCCGCAGTCCGCGCAGATCTTGACGTCGGCTTTGTTGAGCTGCGACAGGTCGATCTCGGCGTTCTTGACGTCCAGCTTGGTGTAGCCGTTGCGCGGCGACTGGGTCTCGTTGGTGAAGGGGATGGAGATGGTCACCGGCAGGGTGTGCGGGGTGACCTGGGGTTTGCCCGCGCTGCAGGCGCCATCGCCGTACCCGACGTGCACGGTGATGTCGGGGAAGTTGTTGATGTTGAGATAAACCGGGGTGTCTTCGACCTTGAGCGGGATCTGACCCCGAATGACCAGTTTGTTGGGGGTGACAGAGTCCACCTTGAAGGTCGACTTGCCGATGCCGACCTCGGCCTTGCACTGCGGAGGGTTCTGTTTGGGCCCATCGGGGCAGATGGTGGGCACGGCGCTCGTGATCGTGAGGTCGACGGTGCCCCCCACGGTCTTGGGAATGTCGAAGTTGAGGTTGCCCCCGGGGGCGTTCACCAGCTTGCTGGCGATCTGCGGCAGGTTGTCTGCGACAAAGTCCAGCCCGGGCCGGGTCACGCGCACGGCGCCGGCGTTCTCGATGGCCTTGTCACGCGGATACCCGCCAGGAATGGGCGTTGTCCCCGCGCAGCTCGAGCAACCTCCGCCGCTGCACGAGGCCACGGCGAACAATGAAGCGACAAACCCGACCCGACCCAAGTGCTTGTGGAGCACGCGCATGGGAGAAACCTCCAAGCCAACAAACCAAGACACACGAACCGTTGAACGAGAGCCCCGCGACGCGCGGCATGCTGCGGCGCGTCAGGACAAAGCGGGCCCCGATGGGGCGCAGCTTGGCCGATCTCCCGGATTTTTCCACAGGAAAGCGACACAAATGACCCGCTTTGTGGCTCCACGCCGGCCGGCCATCAGGCCGCGGTGTTTTTTGGCGCGCGGGGCCACTTCCGTGCGTGCGTAGCGAATGCCCTTACGGCGCGATGCCGGCGCAGCTCGGGTCCGTGGATGTTCGATCGATGTTCACGGCTGCAGCGGCAAACGTCGCGGCCATCCACATGCTGTCTTTGCAGCTCCCAGGCTTCTTGTCGACACTGCAGAAGTCGCCTTCGAGAGGGATCTTGCCCCCCTCGCGCTTGCACCGGTTGTCGGGGCCCCGCGACGACTGGGTGATGACGACGCAGAGGCTCTGGTTGAGCTCCGGGATAAAGACCTTGTCGGCCTGCTCGAGGGTGATGAAGCCGCCGAGGGCGCCGGCCGTGGTCCACTTGGTGCACGTGCCGGGCTCGTCACGGCAATCGGCCTTGAGTGCCTTCTTGTTGAGCGCGCCGATGCAGTTGCCATCGTCGGAGAGGCTGACAGCGTCGATTACGACGTCCGAGAGCGGCAACACGATGGTGCTCTTGCCGTCCGGCGTCAGGAAAATGGGCACGTTGAGGGCTTGCGGCACCGTGGAGCGAAAGGTGTTGCCGGTGAATGCAATGGGCGCCCGCAGGGGAGCAATGTCGATGCCCTCGACGCTCTTGAACCGGGCGAAGCAGTAGCCTTTGCCGAACGGGTCTGCGGCCGGCGGGGCACCGCCGGTGAGAATCTCGTTGTTGGTGCGGTCGATGCTCATGAGCCAACTGAACTGGCCCTTGCCCCGTTCGCCGCAGGCCGGAGCGTCGAGATCAACGTTGGCCGTGACCACCGTGCGCCGCACGAACTGCGCCGCCAGGGCTTTGGGCGCAACGATGTGCAGGCTGCGAAGGCGTAGGTCGCTTTGCGCCTTGCCGCGGTTGTCGCCCATGGGCAAACACGTCGAGGCGCTGCCGCACTTGCCTTCGTCGATGCTGCAACCAGGCTCTTCTTCGCAGCTCTTGTCCGAATCGTCGCACCCCGGTTTGGGGATCTCTCCGGGGGCTGCGGTGCATCCCGTGGTGAGCACCTGCTGCGTCCCATCGCTGCGCCGGTGCGGGTCCTCTTCGCAGGCAACCATCGCCGTGAGCAACACCGAGGTGCTCAGTGCAGCCAAGGACGAAAGCACGCGAGGCGAAGGACGCAACATGGCGATGCGCTAGTCCTTGAGCGGCAGCGCGCCGCCGTAGTCGACCATGGCCATGAAGGCGGCGAGTCGCCCGGAAAGCTCGGCCCGAGTGAGCGAGAACAACTTGGCCGTACCCACATCTTCGACGCAGAACGAGCCCATGGCCGAAGCGCAGAACATGGCCCGCCGGAGGGTCTTGCTTCCGATGTCGTCGTGGCTTGCGAGGTATGCAGCGAGGCCGCCTGCAAAGCTGTCGCCGGCGCCGGTGGGGTCCCGCACGTCTTCCAGCGGGAAGGCGGGCACAAAGAACATGCCCTCTTCCTCGAACAGCAGCGCGCCGTGCTCGCCGCGCTTGATGATGAGCTGCTTGGGGCCACGTTTCCGGATCTCGGCCGCGGCGGCCCTTAGGTTGTGTTTGCCCGACAGCTCTCGAGCCTCCTCGTCGTTGATGACCAGAAGGTCCACGCGCTTGAGCATGTCGCCCAGCAGCTTGGGTTCGCCGGTGATCCAGAAATTCATGGTGTCGGCGATGACGAACTTGGGGCGGCGCATACGCTCCAGCACTTCGATCTGGAGCGCCGGATGGATGTTGCCCAAAAGAACGTAAGGGCTCTCGGCGAACGTGTCGGGCAACTTGGGGCGGAAGTCGGCGAACACGTTGAGCTGCGTGTCGAGGCTCACGCGGCTCTGCAAATCGTGAGAGTAGCGACCCCGCCAGCGGAAGGTCTTGCCACTTGCGTGCTCGACCCCCGCGGTGTCGACGCCGCGCGCCCGCAGCTTGGCCAAGGTTTCGTCGGGGAAGTCTTTGCCAACGATACCCACCAGGCGCACTGGCGCCAGCAGCGAGGCCGCCGCGGCGGAGTAGGTGGCCGCGCCGCCAACGACGTTTTCGTATGTGCCGTGGGGCATTTCGAGGTCGTCGAAGGCGATGGACCCGACAACGAGAAGGCTGGGCGTGCTTGCGTTGGACATGGCTCGGTCTCTCTTGCTACTCGGATTGGCTAGACGTACTTGCCCACGAGCCACTGAAGGCGCTCGCGGGTCTCTTGGGTGATGCGGTCGCGTGCGATCATGATGGAGCCCTCGAGGGCCTTGGCCGCGGGGCCGATGCCCACGCTGGGGAGCACCTGCGATAGGCCCACAATGGTCTTCTTGGCAGCTGCAACGTTGTTGCGCATGGCCTCCATGACGGCGCCAGCACTGACGGTTTCGCCGCTCTCGTGCCAGCAATCGTAGTCGGTGGCCAGCGCCAAGGTGGCGTGCGGCAGCTCGGCCTCCCGGGCCAGCTTGGCCTCGGGCATGGCGGTCATGCCAATGACCGAGACGCCCCAGCTACGGTACAAAAGACTCTCCGCGCGGGTAGAGAACTGCGGCCCCTCGATGCACACGTACGTGCCGCCTTGGTGCACCGTGGCCCCGCTCTGCCGCGCCTGGGTTGCAAGCGCCGCAGACAGAAGCGGGCACACGGGGTCCGCGAAGGCCACGTGTGCCACGAAGCCCTCGTCGAAGAATGTCGAGGCGCGCCGCTTGGTGAGGTCGATGTACTGGTCGACCACCACGAGGTGCCCCGGGTGGATCTCTTCTTTCATGGACCCAACGGCGCTGACGCTGAGCATATGGGTGGCGCCAGCCATCTTGAGCGCGCAGATGTTCGCGCGGAAGTTGATGGCGTGCGGCGGAACACGATGTCCGCGACCATGCCGAGGCATGAACAGCAGCGTCGTGTCGCCCAAGCGCCCCTTGATGATGGCGTCGCTGGGAGCGCCAAAGGGCGTGTCGATGGTCAGCTCCTCGACCTGGGAGAGTCCATCGAGCTCGTACAAGCCGCTGCCGCCAACAACGGCGAGGGTGGGGGCTGACATGGGGAGCGAAGTACCTTTCCGATCGAGAAGGGAGGCCAAAAAGAACGCGCGTTAGCCGGGCAGCCGGCCAATGCGCAAGAGCGCCTCGGCCAGCGGCGCGCGGCGCCACCACTTGGAGCGCTCGGCCAAGATCACCGACGTGAGGTCGGCGAAGGCGTCATCGACCTTGTCGTTGACGATGAGGTAGTCGAAGAGTGCATAGTGCTGGATCTCTCCCTCGGCCACGGCGTAGCGCCGCTGCACCACGGGCTCGGGCTCGCTCGCGCGCCCACGCAAGCGCCGAAGCAGCTCTTCCATGGACGGCGGCAGGATAAACACGCTGACCACCTCGGGGACCCGCGCGCGGATCTGCCGGGCGCCTTGGTAGTCGATGTCGAAGATCATGCCCCGGCAGTTTGGGGTGGCTCGGGCCCGCTCGATTTCGGCCAGGCTCGTGCCGTACAGGTTGCCGTGCACCTCTGCCCATTCGAGGAACCGCCCCGCTTCGACCATCTTCTCGAACGAGGGGCGGTCGACGAAGTGGTAGTCACGGCCATCGACCTCGGTGGCACGCGGAGAGCGTGTGGTGTGCGACACGCTGAACATCAGCTCGGGAAAGCGCTCCTGCAAGCGCTTGGTGAGCGTGGTCTTGCCGGCGCCGCTCGGCGACGAGAGGATCAGAAGGAGGAAGTCGCTCATGCGAGGAGCCTTCGGTCGGTTTGGGTTGAGCGATTAAGACAGGCCCTTGGCGCGCTTGAGAGCCTCGAGCACCCGTTGGTACTCGATGTCCCAAGTGCGTGTGCCTTCTTTGACGTGCTTGAGCTGCGCGCGAACGTCGGCATCGAGGGCGTCGTCGGCGGTGAGGTGCCGCTTGAGGACCTGTCCGGCCTTGCGACGCATGACGACATCTTCGGCGAAGATCTCGTCCACGTTCTGCGAGTGGTGAAGCATCTCGACGATTTGGTCGAGAACGTAATCGAGGGCCTCGTCGCCCACCCGAATGCCCTTGCTCTCGGCGATCTGGGTACGGACGCGATTGAAGTCGTCCATGCCCCGGCCGGTACGCTCGAGCAACTCTTTGGCCTTCTGGTTCACGTCGCGCTCGACGGCCAGATACTGGGTCAGCACGCTCGCGATGTCGGCCTCGACCTCTTTCGGGGCCTCGGCTTCGATGTCCTGGGTCGACATCAGGGCCTTGGTGACTTCTTGGGCGACCAGGGGAATCTTGGCGGCGTACAGACGCATGCCGAGGTTACTACCAGGTTTCGCCGCGGCGGAGTGTGCCCTTGGTAAAGAAAAAGCGCGCAAAACTCGGCGCAGGGCACCTCGAAGCGCCTATGATTCACCGGTCCTGCCATGCAATGCCCGTCGTGTGGAGCCGTCGCCGACCCCAGCGCCCAAACATGCCCGGCGTGCAAAGGCCCGCTCATGGCGGCCGTGCCAGACCTCGACCTCGGCCCCATCCGGCGGCGTTCCAGCGCGACCATGCAGGCCGTCAAGGCCCCCGCAGCCGCCTCCGCAGAGCCGCGTCCGGGAGCGCCCGCGCCGGTAGCGCAAGCCCCCGCCGGACCGCCCCCCATGGGCGGCGGCGACATGAGCTTCGACGACGATCTCCTGTCCGGGGATCCCATCAACCTCGAGCTCGAGGTGGACCCGCGGCAGCGTACCAGTGCCCACGGGCCTGCGGCCTCGCAGGCAGCGGACAGCCCCGACGCGGCCGCGCCCGGGTCTTCGGCTGGCCCCCAACCCCCGGGCACCGAAGGGGCACAAGCAACGCGCCCCAGTCGTGCCCCAGGCAGCGCCCGTGGCAGCGCGCGGCCCGAGGCTTTGCCAGTGTCTGCAGTAGGGACCACGCGGCACTCGAACCCTCCACCGCCGCCCAAGCCCCGCTCCGAAGACCCTATTCACCGCCTTGCGGCCTTCGGCGATCCGCCCACACAAATCTGGCAGACGCCGGGGTACGCGATCCGCGTCATTCTTCGAAAGCGCGAGCTGCAGGCAGAGCGAGAGGAGCGGAAGACCCGCGCCCCCGCCGAGGTGCCGCTCTACGACGCGGCGCTCAAGTCCGAGGACGCGCGCGGCGTCAGCGCCGGCCTGGTCATCATCGGCGTGGCCGTGGCCATTGGCGTGCTCGTGTTCTTCTTGCCCGTCATCATACGTTTCGCGCGCCTCGCCATGGACTGATCCGAAGCGTCCGTGCGGTCTTCGTTGGACGGGGCATCGCCCTTTGGGCGCCTACCGCCGGCGCTTGGGAGGGGTCTTCATCTCACGCATGCCAAGCTGCAGACGGCGCATGACAGCCTTCTTCTGCCGCTCCTTGTACTTGGCGTGGGAGGCGTCGCCGACTTCGTTCTGCGCTTCGGTGCTGCGGTCGATTACCTGAAACTCGCAGATGACGAAGACCACGGGGCCGAGCGCCCGGGCCGCAGCAGGCGCCCGGTCGAGGATGTGCTTGGGCAAGCGTACGGGCATGTCCACGACGAAGTGGATGATGCTGTAGTTCTCCGCGGAGAACACGTTGTCGCTCAGCGTGTAGTCCTCGTCTTTGGCAGCCTGCATCTCGGGCAGCATGGGCTTCAGATGCGGGTGATCCTGACAGAACTTCTTGAAGTGGAAGATGGAGTTGATGCTCTGCCCGGGCACCACGTAGTTGAACGGGAAGAGCTTCTTGGTCAGATACTGAATGACCGGGAATATGTCTGCGCGATCGCGGGTGACGATGCGGAAGCGAAGTTTGTCGAAGATCTGCGCCGCGATGGTCTCCTGCTTGGACAGGAGCTTGGTGTACAGCGAGTCCTTGTTTTTGCGCCCCCCGATGAATTCGGTGATGGGGAACCCACCGGCCAACATGCCGCCAATGACCCGGTAGACCTTCTCCTCCACCAGGTGAAAGACCTCTTGGTCGCTCATGGGCAACATGAACAAGAGTTCGCGGCCATCCAGGTGATGGATGATGTGCATGCACTTGAGGATGGTGCACGCGCACGTCTGGCGATGCCCCGAGCCTGCGGCGATGCGAATGAGCTCCTCGAAGCTCGCGCGCTCGACGGGCTTCGGGATGGGGTATTCGAAGTGCCGACGCAAGTAGCTGATGGCCTCTTGCATCATCGCCTCGATGCGCGCGCGGTCTTGCGCGTTGTCGGGGTCGAAATCTTGCGAGGCGATGAACTCGCGCGCCTCGGCCACGTCTTCGATGTTCAGCCGATGCCAGTCGATGACCGAGTCGCCCCGCAGCGCGAGGCGCACAGACTCGAGGTCTGCCAGCGTGAACTCGTCGATGCGCTTCAGGCGCTCCTGGCTCGCTTCCAATGCCATCGCGGCCGTACTCTACGCCGAAACCTCCCGAGGCGAGAGAGCCCTCTTGGCTCTCATCGACCCGGGGCCGAGCGCTTCAGGCCTGTTCGCTGCTGGTGACGGCAGGCAGCGGGGTGTGGGTGTTGCGCGTGTGGCGTCCGAGGGACAGGGTGCCCACGAAAATGCCCACGGTCACGGCCAGCACGGCCACGTGACCCAAGAAAGCGCCTGAACATCCCGCGACCGCAAGGGGAGCGATGGCGGCGAGGTACCAGTGCGTTAGCTTCATTCAGTGAGATCTCCGGGCGGGTGGTTTTCGTAACTTCGTGGGGGAGGCGAACGCTTGCGTTTGGGCTCCCCTGCGAATGCGATGCGGTAGGGTTCCCCCTACATGTAAGATAAGATACGACACTCCTCGCGGGCCGGTCCAGACTTCTACAAACCGGGACGCTGTCTGTTCAAGCGAAAACGTTCACCCGCACCTCGCACGTTGCGTTCCATGTGCGCCCCGTAAGCTTTGAAATCGTAAAGGAAAGTCATTTCAATAAATCGGCCCTGGGCAAGGCCTCTTGCGTGCGGCTGCGGCCCCACGGCGGCCGTGTTCCGGGGGACACGAGCGGGACGCCCCATCTGCCAGGACGAATCGCCCCGGGATGCGCCCCGCGACGGCGCACGCGTGGCCGAGGGCGCCGCCGGCGTCGCCGTCAGAAAAAGGCGAGCCCAGCTGGGCCTCGAGCGCCAGAGCCCTAGGTCAACGAGTTCAAACGACTATTCGTCGTCTCGGACACCGTGCCGGCGCGCCAAATCGTGCAAGTGCTTGCGGTCCATTTTGGCCTCACGGGCCGCGGCGCTGACGTTGCCACCGTGGCGCGACAAGAGCCACTTCAGGTAGCGCTTCTCGAACTCCGCCTCGAAGCGCGCCCGCGTCTCGCGGTAGCTGCGCTCGGCGTCGAACTGGAAGACGTTGTCCCCGGCGTGGACCTGGGGAAGGGTGATCACGTTGATGTCGCGACTTCCCGTGGCCTGCGCCATGTAGACCGCGCGCTCCAGCACATTCCGTAGCTCCCGGACGTTGCCTGGCCAGTCGTGTGACGAGAGCGCGGCCAGGGTTTCCGCGGAGATTTCGAGGTCGCCCTGGTTGCCTGCAGCCGACTTGAGCACGTGTTTGGCGAGCAGGGTGATGTCTTCGCGGCGGGCGCGGAGGGGTGGCACCGTGACGGGCACCACCGCAAGGCGAAAGTATAGATCTTCTCTGAACTTACCGCTCTGGACCTCGCGCTGTAGATCTCGCTTTGTGGCGGCAATGACCCGCACGTTGCTCTGCATGGGGCGGTTGCCACCGACGCGCCGGAACTCTCGGGCCTCGAGCACCCGCAGCAACTTCGGCTGGACGTCGAGCGGCAGCTCACCGATTTCGTCCAGAAAGACGGTGCCGCCGTCGGCAAGTTCGAAGGCACCTTGGCGCTGCGCAACGGCCCCCGTAAAGCTCCCGCGCTCATGGCCGAAGAGCTCGCTCTCGATGAGCGAGTAGCTCACCGCGCCGCAGTCGACCACCAAAAATGGCTTATTTTTCCGGGTGCTGCCCTCCCAAATGGCCCGAGCCAGCACGTCTTTGCCCGTCCCGGTCTCGCCCTCGAGCAACACCGTGGCGTCGGTGGGGGCGATGCGCTCGAGCACGCCGAAGATGGTGCGCATGGCCAGGCTTTCGCCGATGGCTGGACCGAATTGGGTCTTGTCGCTCGGGAGCACCTCGATGCGTTGCGTCTGGGGACGAACGGAGATCTCGACCTCGCCCACCTTGAGGGTGCTGCCGGGCTGCAAAACTGCCTCGCGCACCCGGGTCCCGTCGATTTTCGTTCCGTTGGTGGAGTCCAGGTCCCTGACGTGGATGCCATCGGGGGCGCGCAGAAGCTCGCAGTGATGCCGCGACACGGTGTCATCGGTAAGGACGAGGTCGTTGTCCGCGGCCTTGCCGATGGTGAGGCGCCCTCCGATCAGCTTGGTCGTTCCCTTGTGCAGTCCGGAGAGGACCACGCCAACGAAGGGGATGAGCTGCGATGAAGCCGGCGCCGGCCGGGCGCGGGTCTCGATCTCTTCTCGCTTTGCGTCGTCGCTCATGGTCGCGTCTGTTGCGTTGCGTGTCGGGGGCGTCGGCGGTGCCACGGCTACTTGGTCGGCAACCCCTCCTTCGAGAGGTCCACGCGGTAATCGCCACCCTCCAAGCGTATACGCCGCTCGGTTACGATGACGCCACTTTGCGCCGGGGTGTCGTATCGGCGGGAGAGCTGGAGCACGTACTCTTTGGGGGCCAGTCGGACCTTGTGTTCCAGCTCTGCAGGTGCGCGATAAGCTCCTGTAAACACAAACGAAGTTTGTCTAACGCCATCCCCATTGTCGCGGTACTCGACGGTGAGCTCCGAAAGCCCTGCGGCCACGGGCCCGAGCGCGATGTGCACAGTGTTGTCGACCGGGGCCTGGGGCGACAACCGCGCGAAGAGGAACACGGCGGCCACCACGGCCAAGGCCATGGCCACTCGGCGGGTCATGGGGCGTTGGGCGGCCGGGACCACCGGTGCCGCGAGCCCGGGGCCGGCCGACTCGGCTGGGTCCCCTTGGGGCGCTTCGCTCATTGCCCCTTGGTGAGGCGAATGCGCACAATGAGCCCGGCCACGACGGCGTCCGGAAGGTCGAATTTGGGCATCCGGTCTTTGCCGTTGCGAATGGAGGCCGCGAGTTGGGCATCGGTGACCTGCGCCTGCCACTCTGGCGAGGTGAGGTCTTTGGCGCGAACCATGGGCCCCGTCGGGCCGTCGCCTTTGCCGATGGGGCCGTGGCACTGCGCACACTGCGTGCGCCAAGTGGCTTCGACGAGCGCGCCCGTGTCGGTGTTGCCAGAAGCGGCGGCCGATGCCCCCGGCGGACCATCGGCCTTGCGCGCCTTGGCCTTCTGTTTTGCGTTTTCTTCAACCTTGTCGTGGTCTTGGGGGGTCCAGTCTCGCACGCCTTCGTAGGCGGGGCGGTCGCAGGCCGACAGCAAAACAGCCAGCAGAATCACGGGGACGAAGCGCACGCCCCGACCCTAGCAACCCGGACCGGACTGCACCACATCTGAAGCGCCACCCGTTCGACGCGCCGGCTTTTTCCGGCACGGATTGTGTGGTCGAGGCGCGGGCCGTCGCGGCTGGTGCACAGAGCGGTTTTTGGGCGGCCGTACCATTGCCAGCAAGGCCGCGAGGAACTATTCCTTTGGGTAGGCGTGGACCGCTTGTCGGCCGCGACCCGAGGTCCCATGTACGCAAATCATCCGAAGGCCGGCCCCCCGGTCCGTAAGCGCACGGCTCCCGATCTGCGGGCGCAAAAAGGCGAGTCCCCCATCGTGATGGTGACCGCCTACGACTACACCATGGCCCGCCTGGTCGACGAGGGCGGCGTCGACATGGTGTTGGTGGGCGACTCCCTGGGCATGATTGTCCAAGGGCGCGAGAACACGCTGCCCGTCACCCTCGACGAGATGGTGTATCATACACGCGCTGTGTCCCGTGGCCTTTCGCGCGCGCACCTGGTCGCCGATTTGCCGTTCATGACCTATCAAACCAGCGTCGCCCAGGCACTCGACACCGCCGGACGCTTGGTCAAAGAGGCCGGCGCCGAGAGCGTCAAGCTCGAGGGCGGCGAAGACGTCGCGCCACAGGTGCACGCGTTGGTGCGTGCGGGCATCCCCGTCGTCGGGCACGTGGGGCTCACGCCGCAAAGCGTGCATGCCTTCGGCGGCTTCAAGGTGCAGGGCCGTGGCGACGACGCCGCAGAGCAGGTTCTTCGCGACGCCCTGGCCATCGAGCGGGCAGGGGCCTTTTGCATTGTGCTCGAGGCCATCCCGCCGGACTTGGCCGCCCAAATCACCGAAGCGCTGCGCATTCCTACCATCGGCATTGGCGCCGGCAATGCCTGCGATGGGCAGGTGCTCGTATGCACCGACTTGCTCGGCATGATGCGGGGCTTCCAGCCCAAGTTCGCCAAGCGCTATCGCCAGCTCGGAGACGACATCGTTGCGGCCGTGGGCGAGTACGCCTCGGAGGTGCGCAGCCGCGCATTCCCCAGGGCCGAGCACAGCTACAAAGCCAACGCTCCGGCCGCACACCCCCAGCCCACGCCGCGGGCCCCCGAGTTCGACGCGCTCGACGCGCCGATGCCGCTCGATCTGTGGCACTGAAGTAGGTGCGTGGCACGGGTGGTCTGCGTGGAGCCGCCCTTTGCCTACACGTCTTGGATTCGCCTTGAATGGCGGCCGCGCCGTGGGCGTCGAACCGCTACCTTGATGCGGCTTCTTTTTCGCTTTCTTCGCTCTCTGTCGACGGAATCGCGCGAACCGCGGGCGCGCGAGGCCGTGGGGTACCTCCACGGGGCGCTTGCCATCGCCACGGCGACGGCGCTTGCGCTGATGACCCCGGCTTCGGCGGGCGTCGCCGTGGCATCGGGGGCCATGCTGTTTGGCGTGCTGCGTCTTCTGTTGTGTCACCCCCGCAGCGCCATGGTTGCAGCGGCCCTTGGCAGCGCCTTTGCGGGGCTCATGGGCGCCGCTTTGGGCTACGTGATCGTGCGGGCCCTGTCGGACTCCGCTCCCATGGCGGCACTGGGAAGCGCGTGTGCAGCCCTCGGGGCCGGCATCCCGGCGAGCAGCGCGTACGCCCGCCTCATCCGCCGCCACAGCGACGGAGAGCCGGATTCACTCATTCCTTCGAGGTACTGAGATCGGGCTTGCCCCCATTGGGAGAGCGAGCGCCCGAGGGCACGTGATGGTCAGTGGCCGTCGTCTTCGTCATGGATGCCGCCTGGCTGCTTGGTGCGCCCGGCACGGATCCGATCGTTCCAGGTCTCTTTGGGGAGCCCCGACGGCTGCTCTTCCATGGTGATGCACCCGGACACGGGGCAGACCAGCTGGCAGAGGTTGCACCCCACGCACTCGGGCTCGTCGATCCACGGCACGCGGTCGCCGGCCAGTTTGCCAATGGGCAGCGGGCGCGGGGCCTTGGCCGGGCCCTGGGCGTGCGCGTGCGGCGGACGCTGCTTGTCGTCGGGCCCGGTGAAGATGCACTGGTGCGCACCATCGTGGCACGCGGTCATGCAGAGCTGGCAGCCGATGCACTTGTCCTTGTCGATGCGCGCGACCAGCTTGTACGAAAGATCTAGGTCGCCCCACTCTTCGTATTGGGGTACCGCGCGCCCTACGAGCTCCATGGCGCTCTTCATGTTGTGCGAATCGAGGTACTCGGAGAGCCCGTCCAGCATGTCTTCGACGATGCGGTAGCCGTAGTGCATGACCGCCGTGCACACCTGCACGGTGGTGGAGCCGAGGGCCATGAACTCCGCCGCGTCACGCCAATTGCTGATGCCTCCGATGCCCGACACGGGGATCTTGGACGCGATCTCATCGCGCCGGAGCGCCGCGAGCAGGTGCAACGCGATGGGCTTGACCGCCGGACCGCAGTAGCCGCCGTTGGTGGAGGCATTGCCAACGCGGGGCAGGGGGACGAACTTGTCGAGGTCGACCCCGACGATGCTCTTGACGGTATTGATGAGCGAAATAGCGTCCGCGCGGCCATGCACCGCAGCCTGGCCCACCTCGACGATGTCTCCGGTGTTGGGCGTCAACTTGACGATGACCGGCGTTTTGGCGAACTCCTTCGCCCATGAGGTGATCTCCGTCAGCACCTTGGGCTCTTGTCCTACGGCCGACCCCATGCCGCGCTCGCACATGCCGTGGGGGCAGCCGAAATTGAGTTCGAGGCCATCGGCGCCGGCGTCTTCGCACTTGCGAATGAGCACCTTCCAGTCCTCTTTGGTCTCCGTCATCAGCGACGCGATGACGATGTTCTTGGGGTAGCGCTTCTTGACCTCACGGATCTCCCGGAGGTTCACCGCAAGCGGGCGGTCCGTGATGAGCTCGATGTTGTTGAGGCCCATCATCTTGTAGGTACCCAAGTCCACGGCGCCAAAGCGGCTCGTCACGTTGACGATGGGATCACCTAGGGTTTTCCACACAGCGCCGCCCCAGCCGGCGTCGAAGGCGCGCATGATCTGTTCGCCGGTGTTGGTGGGCGGCGCCGAGGCTAGCCAGAAGGGGTTGGGGCTCTTGATGCCGCAGAAATCAACGCTGAGATCGGCCATGGACTAACGAGCCTCCGTGAACATTGCAGACATGGTGCGGGCGGCGTTGCGGCCGTCGGCGACGGCATTGACCACTTCTTTGCCGCCATTGGTGCAGTCGCCACCCGAGAAAACCTTGGGGTTGCCCGTGCGGGCGGTCTTGGGATCGATGACCACGCAGCCCTTGGCGTCGACCTCTACGCCGGCAAGCCCCTGCACCAACGCGCCGATCTTGGACTGGCCGATGGCAAGGGCGATGAGATCGCACGGCAAGTCGCGCTCGGTGCCCGGCACCGCTGCACCGGCCTTGGTCTCCGCCACCGTGAGCGACAAAAGTTTGCCCTGCGGATCCCGATTGATGCGAACGGGCTGAGCGTTCTCGACGAGCTGTACGGCTTCTTTGCGAGCGCCGGCCATCTCGTGTTTGTAGCCGCTCATGTCTTTGGCCGTGCGCCGGTACACCATGCGCACGTCTTTGGCGCCCAAGAGCGCGGTCTCCCGCGCGACGTCGATGGCGGTGTTGCCGCCGCCCACTACGATGACCCGCCCAAGCCCCGGGGCCCCGGTGCCAAGTTTCATCTGCTCGATCCACTCGACAGCCCCCACGACACCGGGCCCATCTTCGCCGGGGATGCCCAGCTTCGAGTCTTCGCCAAGGCCAAAGCCCAGGAACAGGGCATCGTGATCCGCGAGTAGCGAGGCAAGCGTTAGGTCTTTGCCGATCTCGACGCCGGTCTTGAGTTCGACCCCAAGGGACAACAGCCAGTCGATCTCGCGCGCGGCGTCCTCGGCGTGGAGCTTGTACGGCGCGATGCCCCACGTGTTGAGCCCCCCTGCGATGTCCCGCTTCTCGTAGA
>JBIKNA010000229.1:0-10982 GCA_044358965.1 Polyangiaceae bacterium | reverse complement strand
AGCCACGTGTTGCTCTCCATCCCCGTGGTGCCAATGTGCCTTGCGGCCTTCTACTTTGCGTTCCGCAAGCGGTGGGCCACGCACAAGAAGTTCACCAAGATCTTGTTCCCCATCTGGCTCTACGTGTCCGTCACCGGTGTGCTCGTCTTCGCCATGTTGCGTAGCGCCTACGGAAGCCACCCGTGATGCCCCCCAGCGCCGAGGCGCTCGAACAACGGCGCGCCGAGCTATGTGCCGAGCTGGGCGAGGAGATCACCCTCGATGGCTTGAGCGGCCACATGAGCATCTTCCAGCGCAAACACGGCCACCGGCACTCGACGGACGATCTGCTGACGGCGTACTACGCAGTGATCTCGAGCCCCGAAGTCCTGGCGCACCTGGACCTCGGCACGGGCATCGGCACCGTCGGTCTCTTGGTGGCGCAATGTATGCCCCAAGACGCACGGCTCACCTGCGTCGAGGCACAAGACATCTCCTTCCGGCTGCTCGGCGAGAACCTGTGGAGCACCGGGCTTGCATCGCGCGTGACCGCGCTGCATCAAGATCTGCGCAGCCTCGCTCTGCCCGAGCGGTTCCCGCTCATCACCGGCAGCCCGCCGTACTTTCCGCCGGGCACGGGCATCGTCCCCAAAGACTCGCAGAAGGCTCATGCTCGCTTCGAGTTGCGCGGCGATGTCAGCGACTATTGCCGCACGGCCCGGGCGCACCTGGCCCCCGACGGGCTCTTCGTGTTCTGTTTTCCTTGGGCGCAAAAGGCGCGGGCCATTGCAGCCGCACAAGAAGCGGGCTTCCGCGTGGCGTGCCACCAAGACGTGGTGCCGCGGCAGGGTCTTTCGCCACTTTTCTCGCTTTTTGCGTGCCGCCTGGGCCCAGGCCCCACCGCCGAAGATGCGCCCTTCATCGTGCGCCACGAAAACGGACAGCACACCGAGCAGATGCTCGATGTGCAGCGGCGCTTTGGCTGGCCCAAAGCATTGGGCCTGGAACCAGGGTCTCATGCGCGCTGATCCCGGCGAGCAAGCGTTTCGGTCGGTGTGTCTGCGGTGCATGCGCCCCACCCGGGTTTGCTACTGCGCGCACCTGCCAAGCATCCCCACGCAGACCCGCGTGCTCCTGCTGCAGCACCCGCGCGAACGCGACATGGCCATCGGCACCGCGCGCATGGCCAGCCTGTGTTTGCCCAACTCCGAGCTACACGTGGGACGCAACTTCGACGGCGACGCTGCCGTGCTTCGCGCTTTGTCCGACCCGTCGCGCCCGGCGGTGCTGCTCTACCCCGGCGACAACGCCACGGACGTGCTTTCGGAGCCCCCCAAAGGCCCGGTCACCTTGGTGGTGGTCGATGGCACCTGGTGGCAAGCCAAGTCCCTCGTCCGCGACAACCAGGTGCTGCGCACGCTGCCCCGCTACGCCTTCCACGCGCCAACGCCCAGCGAGTACCGCATCCGCAAAGAGCCCAAAGACGAATACGTCTCCACCATCGAGGCATTGGTGCACGTGCTCGGCGCCGTAGAGGGCGATCCCGCGCGCTTCACCAGCATGCTCAAGCCCTTCCGCGCCATGATCGACGCGCAGCTGGAGTGCAAAACCGAGCGACACCAGCCGCGGCACAAGAAGAAGCCACCGCGGCCCGCTGCAGCGCGGTTACCCCAAGAGCTCTTGTCGCGGCACGCAGACCTGGTGAGCGTCATGGCCGAGGCCAACGCGTGGCCGTACGACGATCAAGTGGCCCGGGCCTCGTTCAACGAAGAGCTCGTGCATTGGGTGGCCTACCGGCACGGCACCGGCGAGACGTTCGACCTGACGGCACGCCCCACCTGCCCTTTGGCCGACGGCACCACCACCCACGTGCGCATGACCGAGGCCGAGCTCATCGATCAGGGGGTGTCCCAAGACGAGCTCCGCGAGCGCTTCGATGCGTTCCTCCGCCCCACGGACCTGTTGTGCTCCTGGGGCTGGTACGGCACCAACCTCATGCGCCGCTGCCCCCTGCGCGGCCAGCGCAGCACCCACGAGCACTGCCAGCACCGGCCGCAGCTCGACATCCGGCACATCGCGCGGCTCTTCAGCCGCGGCAAGGTGGGCAGCCAAGAAGAGTACCTGGCCGAGCTGGGCCAACCCCAAGCGCCCACGCTGGCCCGGGGCCGGGCCGGTCAACGGCTGGGCGAGCTGGTGGCCACCATCGAGACCTTCGTGGGCATCTTGCGCGGTGAGCGCCAAGCGCCCCCCCAAAGGCGCGCTCTACGTTGACGGCGTGACCGGATTGCCCGACTGTGGCGGCCATGGCGAAAACCTCCAATGCTGCCGCGCTGCGCGGAGCCAAGCTCATCAAGAAGGCCCTTACCTCTGCGGCGGCGGTGATCCCCGCGCCGGAGCCGTTGGTGGGCGCAAAGAAACTCAAGCTCCCCAACGGCGAGCCGCTGTCGCCGGCCATGAAAGAGCTGCTCACCTTCGATGGCTCTTTTCTCGCCATCGACTACGACGACGAGGAGTTCGAAATCGAAGCCGCGGCGCTCGAGGACATCATCGAGGAGCACTTTGGCGAAGCTGCGGTGCCGGCCTTTGCCGAGGCCACGGAGCTATTGTCCGAGGATCTGGTGGCCTTTGGGTGCGACCGCGTGCGCCCTGCGTGTTTGTACGTGGGTGAGGTGGACGACGCCGGCGAGTACCCCGTGCTCGAGCTGTCGTACGAAGACGGCGTCGCGCGCATCGGCGGCTTCGTGCCCTTCGACGTATGGATGGCCCAAGAGCTGGGCGGCCTTGAGCGCGGCAAAGACATCGGTGATGTGCCCGCAGAATACGCCGAGCTGCCCAAGGCTGCGGCCGAGGCCAACGGCGACGGGCGCGTGGTGTTCACGCCGCAAGCGGGCGTGGCCGATGCCGACGAAGATGAAGACGAGTGACAGGTAGCTGCCACCGCGGCAGACAGAAAACCCTGACAAACGAAGAGCGCGCCATCGGCAACGACGGCGCGCTCACTTGTTTGGTGGCGGTGGTAACGGCGTCAGTCCGAGCGGCGGCCGCCAAAGAGCCGGAGCAGGAACAGGAACATGTTGATGAAATCCAGATAGAGCGTCAGCGCGCCCACCAGGGGGAGGTTGGCGTGCACATCGCCGCTCGCGAACATGTCCTTGAGCTTTTGGGTGTCGTAGGCCGTGAGCGCGCCGAACACGAGCACGCCGACGATGCTGAGCACCCAGTCGAGCCCGGTGGAGCGCAGGAAGATGTTGACCACCGAGGCGATGACGATGCCGATGACCGCAAAGATGGCAAAGCGCCCGATGGCACTGAGGTCGGACTTGGTGACGAGGCCGAATACCGAGAGGCCACCAAAGGCCCCCGCGGTGATGAAGAAGACCTTGGCTATGGACGAGGCTGTGTAGACCAAGAAGATGGTCGACATGGTGAGCCCCGAGAGGGCCGCGTAGGACAGGAACATGGCCGCCGCAGCCGCCGTGGACACGCGGGTGGCAAGGCCACTGAAGGCGAACACCAGGCCCAGCTGCGCGAAGAGCAGCGCGTAGAACACAATTCGATTGCCCAGAACGATGTCGAGCATCGCCGGGGTGGACGCCGTAACCAGGGCCACGATGCCCGTGATGCCGAGCCCGAGCGTCATCCATCGATAGGTTCCCCAGAGCGCGTCGGACACGCTGGACCCCGTGGAAATGGCACTTTGCCTCGCGTAGTTCATGCCAAGGACCGTAAGCACGAAACCCTGCGGTGCCAAGGGGGGCAATCGCTGGGCGACAGACGCAAGGGGTCGAAATTGCAGCAAGAGCAGACTACAGTCGCTGCTTGCCGATGCCCGAGCACTCTCGCCCCTTCGCCGATCTCCTTGGCCGCGTCGTGCCGTTGCTGGTGCGGCGATTTGGGCCGCCGGGTGCGTTTTTGGTGCCGGAGCTTGCAGGCCCTGCGGACCGCGACACCATTCTGCTGCCCACTGCCGAGGTCCCCGAGGGTACCGAGGTAGGCGCCCTGCTCCATGCCTTCGTGTATCTCGATTCCGAGGACCGGCCCATTGCCACCCTCACGCCCCCGCCGCTCACCTTGGGCGACGTGGCGTTCCTGCGGGCCACGGACTTGTCGGACTTCGGCGCGTTCTTCGACTGGGGGCTCATGAAAGAGCTCTTGGTGCCCCGCAAAGAGCAGACCCGCGAGGTGCGCGTCGGCGACGAGCACCCGATTGGGCTGTTCCTCGACAGCACCGGGCGCTTGTGCGGCACCATGCGGGTAAGCGAGCTTTTGCGCGACAAGCCCGACTATGCCAAGGGCGAGTGGGTGCAGGGCCAAGCGTGGCGCAACGAGCCCGAGATCGGCCTCTTTGTGATTTTGGGCAAACGCAGCGCGGGGCTTTTGCCCAAGACCGAGCCGCACACCCTGCGTCGCGGCGACGCAGCCCAGTTCCGCGTGAGCCAAGTCATGCCCGACGGCAAGGTCACTCTCTCGCTGCGGGCCCTTTCGCACGAGCAGCGCGGCAGCGACGCCGAGCACGTGCTGCGCGTGCTCACCATGCGCCCGGAGCTGGCCCTTGGCGACAAGTCCACGCCCGCGGAGATCCTCGCGGCCACCGGGCTCAGCAAAAAAGCCTTCAAGCGCGCCCTCGGACAGCTGTTCAAAGAGCGCCGCGTGGAGATTCAAGCCGGCATCGCCACCCCAAACACGCAGAAGACCTAGCTCACGGCGTCGGCCGAAGTTGGAGGGCGTGGTCCACCGGACCCGGGCGCGCGGCTCCGCCACCGCTCGAAAAGATGCCCTTCACAGCGGTGCCGCCCTAGAGACAGGTGGCCCGACCGATACCAATGTCCACGGGGTTGCCACAGCGTGGCGCCGTTACCGGACAGCCGGGTGATGGGTTGCCGGCCGCAGTACAGATAAACTTGGCGCCGATGCCGGAGCAGCCGCTCGCGCACGACGCACCGTTGTCCTTGTAGCAGCACCCTTGGGGCGCAGGGCAGTCCTCGGCGCTATCGCACGCGAGGGTCGTATCTGTGAAGCACTGTAGGTTCGAGGGCACGCAACGTTGACCCGCTTGGGCCACTGCGTCCCAGCAACACTTGAAGCCTGCGGTACACGTCTGGGGGCCACACGCGATGGAGAACGCGCCACCAGCACCACTGTCGGATCCACCCGCGTCGCCGCCACCGGCATCGCTGCCACCGGCATCGTTGCCACCGGCATCGTTACCTGCGTCGGTGGCACCTGCGTCGAATCCTGCATCGCCGCCTGCTTCCGCGGCCGCGTCCGACGCCGCATCAAGGCCAGAGCTCGCATCGCCGTCGGGCGTTACGAGAGCATCGGCGAGGCCCGCATCGAGGCGTGGGGCCAAGGGTTCGTCCGGCGACTCGCCCTCGATGGCGCAGCCCGAAGGCGTCGCGCAGGCACTGGATGACAGTGCCGCGGGTACGCATCGGCCTAACTTATTGCAGGTGCTCTCCGCATCGCAGGCCACGTCTTTGCACGCGAGGTACACGCGTATCGGCACACGAAGGGTGGTCTGCGGAACGTAGCCCAGGCGCCGACGCCCGACGATGCAGCCCTTGTATTCGTTCGACGCCACACACTCATTGGCGGCCCGGTCGATGCCCATGACCACGCGAACCGCTACCACGCCCCCGGTGCCAGACTCGGGCACGAGCGTGATGTCCCCGATTCGCTGGTCAGCGCATTGCACGGCGACAGGTCGGACTCGCGAGCGCTGGCCGCGGCCACGGTGATGGTCGTGCGACGGACCTGGTTGCAGGGCACATCCGTTGTCACGTCCACGACGATGCGCGTGGCCTCTTGGCACCCTGCGGAGAGGGCCATGCCCACCGGCAACACAGCAAGCAGCACCGCAGCACGTCTCATCCGAACGAATGGTAGCTCCAAACGCGGAAAAGATGTGCCCCCACCCAACGCACGACCCCGGGGGATCGACGCCCCCCGGGCGCCGTCACGCCCGAAGGCCGACCCGGCGCGTTTCCAGCGCAAAAGGGCCCGGGAGCGCGCTAGAGTTGATCTTCCGCACATGGACTACATCTTCACGATGCGCGAGGTGACCAAGGTTCACCCGCCGGACAAGAAGGTTCTCGACAAGATCACCCTGGCGTTCTTGCCTGGCGCCAAAATTGGCGTCATCGGCGGCAACGGTTCGGGCAAGAGCAGCCTGCTCAAGGTCATGGCCGGGGTCGACAAAGACATCTACGGCGAGGCCAAGCCCCACCCGAACATCCGCGTCGGCTACTTCGCCCAAGAGCCCGAGCTCGGCGACGCCAAGACGGTCAAAGAGGCGGTCGACCAGGGCGTGGCCGACGTCAAGAACCTGATCACCGAGTTCGAGAACGTGAGCGCCAAGCTCGGCGAGCCCATGAGCGACGACGAGATGGAGAAGACCCTGGCCTACCAGGGCGAGCTCCAAGACAAGCTCGACGCCGTGGACGCGTGGAACATTGATCAACGCGTCGAGCTGGCCATGGACGCCCTGCGGTGCCCGCCCGGCGACGCCGAAATCGCGCACCTGTCCGGTGGCGAAAAGCGCCGCGTGGCGCTGTGCCGCATCTTGCTGCAGAGCCCGGACATGTTGCTGCTCGACGAGCCCACCAACCATCTCGACGCCGAGAGCGTGGCGTGGCTCGAGCGCTTCCTCAAGGACTACAAGGGCACCGTCGTGGCCGTCACCCACGATCGCTACTTCTTGGACGACGTGGCCGAGTGGATCTTGGAGCTCGATCGCGGCCGAGGTTACCCGTTCAAGGGCAACTACTCGGGCTGGCTCGAGCAAAAGAGCGCACGCCTGGCCCAAGAAGAAAAGCAAGAGAGCGCCCGCCAGCGAAAGCTCAAGCAAGAGCTCGAGTGGGTGCGCGCCAGTCCCAAGGCGCGGCAAGCCAAGAGCAAAGCCCGCCTCACGGCCTACGAAGACTTGCTGGCCAAGTCCAGCAAGGGCGTGGCCGATCCGGCAGAGATCAGCATCCCGCCGGGGCCGCGTTTGGGCGATGTGGTCATCGAGGCCGAGGGCTTGGGCAAGGCCTACGGTGAACGCCTGCTCATCGATGGGCTCTCGTTCCGCCTGCCACGCAGCGGTATCGTCGGCGTCATTGGCCCCAACGGTGCCGGCAAGACAACGTTGTTTCGCATGCTCGTGGGCGAAGAGAAGCCCGACCAAGGCAGCCTCAAGATCGGCGAAACGGTCAAGGTCGCCTACGTCGATCAGGGCCGCGATGCCCTTTCGCCCGACAAGAGCGTCTTCGAGGTCATCTCTGGCGGCGAAGACAAACTCGAGCTCGGCAAACGCGAGGTTCCCGCGCGCGCCTACTGCGGCTGGTTTGGCTTCAAGGGCACCGACCAACAACAGAAAGTGGGCACCCTTTCGGGCGGCCAGCGCAACCGCGTGCACCTGGCCAAGCTGCTCAAAGAGGGCGGCAACCTGCTGCTGCTCGACGAGCCCACCAACGACCTCGACGTAGACACGTTGCGCGCGCTCGAAGAGGCCCTGAGCGACTTCCCCGGCTGCGCGGTCATCATCAGCCACGACCGCTGGTTCTTGGACCGCTTGGCCACGCACATCTTGGCCTTCGAGGGCGACAGCCACGTCGAGTGGTTCGAAGGCAACTACCGCATGTACGAAGAAGACCGCAAAAAGCGCCTGGGCATCGACGCCGACCAGCCGCATCGCATCAAGTACAAGAAACTGCGCATGTAGGCGCCTGCCCAAACACCTCGGCGAACACGCGTATACACCCCCGCAAACAGCCCTTCGCGCGAAGGGGCATTTGCGGGGGCGAAACCCAAAACGCACACGATTTTCCGTGTTTCACGGAAAGAAACGGGTCAGGCTGAAGGTATGGGGGACATGAACGACAAGAAGGTGGCGTACCAGGTTCACGACAAGTCGCTCCTGTTGCCCCTGTACAAGAAGCTCATCGTCACGCCCGTCACGCCGTGGCTGCCGGCCAAGCTTCACCCCAACGCCATCACCCTCGCGGGCTTCGTGCTCAACGCCGCGGCGCTGGCCATCATGTTGTTGGTGCGCCCCGACCGTGGCCCCCTGCTGGCTTTGGCGGCGCTGCTCGTCAACCTGTACAACGCCTGCGACAATCTAGACGGCGCGCACGCCCGCCGCACGGGGCAGTCATCGCCCTTTGGCGAGTTCTTGGATCACGGGCTCGACCTGCTCAACGCCACCTTCGTGGGCAGCATCACCGCGCTGGTGCTTGGCGCGAGCCCCGCCTGGTTTGCCGCAGTCACGGTGGTGGTGCCCGCGGCCGCAGCGGCCATTTTCTGGGAGCAGGCCGAGACCTCGGTGCTCCACCTTGGCATGTTCCAACAGCTCGAGGCTGTGGCCGCGCTCACCGCCATTTGCTTGGCCGCGGCCATCTTTGGCCCGGGCATCTTCGACACGCAAATCGCCGGCATCTCCGCACGCTGGCTCTTGCTCTCGGTGCCCTTCATCGGAACGCTGTCCAGCATCGTGGGGGCCATGTATCGCGTGTTTCGCCGCGGGGGCAGCTTGCTCCGCGTCACCCCCGTGCTCGCCTTGGGCACCGCGCTCACCTTTGCACTCAGCACCGGCGCCATGAGCTACTGGGCCGTCACGTTGATCGGCGTCGCGTGTTTCGTCTTCATGGGGCTGCGCTCACTGACGCGCCGCATGCACAAAGAATCGCCGGTCTTGTGTCGCGGGGTGCTGCTCGTGGCGGGCGTGGTGGCGGCGGTCACCGTGGCGCACCACCTGGGCATGTCGCAGAGTCTGCGCATCGATGCGGCGCTCGTGCTCGGCTGTGTTGGCATCTTTGGCGTCCGTTGCCTGCGCGCGGTGACCCGCACGTACGCGTACCTCTCGCGCTGACCATCGCGCTTTCGCCAAAGGCCCATGCTCAAGCTGCTCCAGCAGACGAACCCCATCTGCTCGCCGGCTTGGACGGTGGCCGGCCGCTCCTTTGGGGAGCTCGTGTTGTGGCTACCGCCGCGCACGCGAGTGCAGCTGTCGGGCGTCGAGCACCTGCCCAAAGGCCCCGCGGTCATCTGCCCCAACCACACACACAAGTTCGACTTCCTGCCGCTCCGCACTGTGCTCTTGCACCACGGCATGCAGCTCATGACCTGGATCAAGGCCCGGGACTACAAGAGCCCCGGCATGCGCTGGATCCTCGGCAAGGGTGGCAACGTCCCTTTGGTGTCCCGCGGCTACCTCATCGCCCGAGACTTCGCCGAAGTGAACGGGCGCAAGCCCACGGAAGACGAGTACCGGCAGCTCCGGGCCCATATCGACGATGGCGCCGAGCTCGACGCCCGGCTCTTGGGTCCGCTGCAAACGCACCGACGCATTGCCGAAGTCGACGTGGATCCAGGCAACGGATACCGGACGGCCCTCCGCGGCGCATACCGCGCGCTCATGGCCGAGAGCCTCCGTTTGGCGCGCGCCGGAACGGCCATGGGTCGGCACCAACATGTGTACCCCCAAGGGGCGACCTCCAAACAGCTCACCCCCGGGCACCCAGGCGCCGTGCAGGCAGCCCTGGCGCTCGATATCCCCATGGTGCCCGTGGGCATCAGCGGCTGTCGCGAGGTGTTCGTCGGCAAGGACCACCCCGTCGCCAAGGGCGGCAGCATCACCATCGCCATTGGCCCGCCCATGTCCGTCGAGCGCGACGCTCTCCCGCAAGACTTTCGGCCCTTCGACCCCGACCACGAAGACCGCCACAAGATCGCATTGCAGGCGCAAACCGATCGGCTCATGCACGCCATCAACGATCTGTGCGCGCCCTCTTACCGCTGGGCCACAGACCTGAAGAGCGACGCCAAGCAGGGCATCGCGCGGTTTTTCACCTAGGTCCACGGGTACCGCATGCCCCTGCGCCCACGCCATCACATCGACATCGGGCTGCGGGATCTCTTGTGGACCCTCTCGGCATGCGCGCGGCACACGAGCGACCGCGATGCCGCCACGCAGGCTGCACGTGTCGAGGGCTTGGTGTGCCCCGCGGGCCAGGTGATCGCCACCCACTCCGTGCGCTCGGCTTTCGACCTGCTGCTGACAACGCTCGCGCTGCCACCGGGCACTTGGGTACTGCTCTCGGCGCTGACCATCCCGGACATGGCGCGAATCGTCCGTGCCCATGGGCTGGTGCCGGTTCCTGTCGACGTTGACGCAGACACCCTGGCGCCCACCGAGCAAAGCCTCGCGCGCGCGTGGTCGCCCAAAGCCAAGGTGCTGGTGGTGGCGCAGCTGTTGGGCGGCCGCGCCGACATGCGCGCGTCCCAACGTTTTGCCCAAGAGCGAGGGTTGTTGTTGGTCGACGACAACGCCCAGGGCTACACGGGCCTCGCGAGCCTGGAGGGCAGCCCCGCCGACGTCGTGTTTCACAGCTTCGGCAGCATCAAGACAGCCACCTGCCTGGGCGGTGGTCTGCTGCGCGTCAAAGACCCAGGGCTCGGGGCACGTCTTCGGCAAACGCACGACGGCTGGCCGGTACATCCAAGCCCGGCCTACGCCAAGAAAGTTGCACTCTACACGTCGCTACTGGCGCCACGGCAGCCGCACGCATACCAGGCCTTCGCCGCGGCGTGTGAGCGCCTGGGTCCGGGCCTCGACGGCACGGTCATGGCCATGACCAAGGGCTTCCCCGCCGCCGATGTTCCAAGCTTCTTGCGCAGCATTCGCCGGCGCCCCTCCGCGCCAATGCTGGCGTTGCTGCATCGCCGCCTACGCGGCGCTCTCGGGCCTCGGGTTGCAGCCCGGGCGCGGGCCGGCGAGCAGATGCGCGCAATGCTCACCGACCGCGTGCGTGTGCTCGGGCACGCCATGGCAGAGCGCACACACTGGCTCTTTGCCGTGCTCGTCACCGATCCGGATGCGTACATTCGACCGCTGCGCAGCGCTGGTTTCGATGCTGCCCGCGGCACCACGAGCATCGCCGCGGTGCCGGCCCCCGACGAGCGCCCGGACCTTGAACCGGTGGCCGCCCAAGCCGCCATGGAGCAGGTGCTGTTTCTGCCTGTGT
>JBIKNA010000647.1:0-3251 GCA_044358965.1 Polyangiaceae bacterium | reverse complement strand
CACGTACATTCCCGGCGCAGACTCTTCTTGGGCCAAGCGCGCTCTACCCCCTGTCGCCGGCGCAAGAGGGGATCCTGTTTCACGCGCGCTTGGCCCAAGAAGAGTCTGCGCCGGGAATGTACGTGCAGCAGCTCCGCGGCACCATCAACGGCGAACTCGACCCGGAGACCTTCGCCCGCGCATTCGAGTGGGTCACCCATCGGCACGAGGCACTGCGCAGTTGCTTCCTTTGGGAGGACGTCGACGCGCCCGTGTGGGTCATCTACCGGCGTTGCCCGGTGCCGCTGCGGGTCTTGGACGAGGGCAACGTCGACACCCTGGCGGCCGAAGAGCGAGCCCTGGGGTTCGACCTGACGCGGGCTCCGTTGTCGCGCCTTTTGCTTGTGCGGCAGGGCCCTGCGCGCTGGGTTTTGGTCTGGACCCAGCACCATTTGATCTTGGATGGCTGGTCGCTGCCTGTGGTCATGTTCGAGTTCCTGAGCGCCTACGGCGCCATGCTCGAAGGGCGATCCCCCCGCCTTCCGCCCGCCCCCAGCCTTCACGGCTACGCGGAGTGGCTGCACACGGAGCGGAGCCAGCAAGCCGCGCACCTTCCCTACTTTCGCAGCCGCTTTGCGTCCGTTGCGCGCCCGTCAGCGCTGCCCTGCGCACGCAGGAGCACGATCAAAGAGCCGGCTGCCTCGCACCAGACTTCGCGTCTCACCTGCAGCAACGCAGAGACACAAGAGCTCGGCGCCTTCGCGAGGGCCCACGGGGTAACCATCGCCACGCTCATCTGCGCGGCCTGGGCCACGGTACTCGGGCGGCACGACGAAAGCGGCAGCGACGCCATCTTCGGTGTGACCTTCGCCGGTCGCCCCCCAGAGCTACCCGACGTCGATCGAATGGTCGGCATGTTCATCAATACCCTGCCGCTCCGGGCGGCGATCACCCAAGACCCCACGGTCTCGGAACTGCTGCGGCAGGTGGGCCAGGATCTGCTCGAACTGCAGACCCGGGCCGCGACGCCCTTGGCGGCTGTTGCCGCATGCTCGGCGGTGCCCGCGGGCACGCCGCTCATCTCCACGTTGGTCGTCGTCGAGAACTACCCCGAAGCTGCTCGGGTTCCGGGCGTCGCGCTTGCGCTCAGCGACATCGAAACCACCGAACGCATCGATGTCCCTTTGTCGCTCGTGGTGGGTACTGGCCCAAACCTCACCCTCAGCCTGCTGTTCGACCCAGATCGCGTCGAGGCTGCGTTCGTCCCCGATCTGCTCTCGCAGGTCCGGCACGTGCTCCTGAGCATGGCGCAGGCTCCAGCGCAGAACATCGGGCAGATCCCCCTGCACAGCGCAACCGAAGCCCTGGCCGTGCGCGAGCGGCGGAGCCTGCGGCAAACATCCCCACGCAGAGGCACTTTGCAAGAGAGTTTCCGGGCCATCGCGCAGGCCCGGGGCGATGCCATTGCCTTGCGCGCGCAAGGCCAAGAGCTCACGTACACGGAGCTTCTCGAACGCACGCAACACCTCGCAGGCGCGCTCACCGCCCGAGGTGTTCGCCCGGGCGATCGCGTCGCCGTGTGTGTGAGCCCCAGCTTCGACCTCGTTGCCGCGGTGCTCGCGGTGCTCTGGGTGGGGGCGGCCTATGTCCCCACCGATCCGCGGCATCCAGCCGCGCGACGCAAGCTCATCGCCGACGATGCCGGCGCCACACTTCTTTTGCACGACGGAACCGCCGAGGTCCCCGAGGGGGCCATCGGTTTGCACCTTTCATCACAAGCCCTGCAAGCACTGCCCGGCGCCGCGCCCATGCACGAGGGCACGCCGGACGACGCTGCGTATGTACTTTACACATCGGGGTCTACGGGAACGCCCAAGGGTGTACGCGTCACGCACCACAACGTTTTGCGGCTGTTTTGGGCCACGCAGCCCTGGTTCGGGCTGGGGCCCAGCGACACCTTCACGCTCTTTCACTCGTTGGCCTTCGATTTTTCGGTCTGGGAACTCTTTGGCGCGCTTTTGTTCGGCGGACGTTTGGTGATTGTGCCTGCGGCGCAAACGCGGCTGTTCGACGAGGTCCGTGCGCTCTTGTCCGCCGAGCAGGTGACGGTGTTCAGCCAAACCCCGTCGGCCTTCGAGCACTTCATGCGCGCCGACGAGGCCTCCCAGGCGCCGTTGCACCTGCGCCTCGTGATCTTTGGCGGCGAGGCGCTGGTGCCACGACGCTTGGGGCCATGGTTCCGACGTCATGCGCCCGGGAAACCAACCTTGGTCAACATGTACGGCATCACCGAGACCACGGTGCACGTCACCTATCGGGTGCTGACGCCCGCCGACGTGGATGTGCCTGCGTTCACCACGGCGAGCCCCATCGGCCACCCGATCCCCGATCTGGCGCTGCGGGTGTGTGATGCGCAGGGCAACGAGGTTCCAAGCAACGTTCCAGGTGAGCTCTGGGTCGGCGGCGACGGCGTGTCCGATGGCTATCCGCAGCTACCGACAGAGACCACCGCGCGGTTCATCACGGACCCGACGGGCCAGCGTTGGTACCGCTCGGGCGATCGTGGGCGCGAGGTCCCCGGACTCGGCTACGAGTTCCTTGGACGCCTGGATGCACAGCTGAAGGTCCGCGGGCACCGCATCGAGCCCGGGGAGATCGAAGGGGCCCTCCGGGCGCACCCCAGCGTGGCAGGCGTCGCCGTCACCACCACGGCGCAGCACGGGGAGACCGAACTGCTTGCTTGTGTGGTGCCTGCAGACCCGGGAGCGGACGCGCAGGCTCTGACGGCAGCGCTGAGACTCCATCTGCGAACGAGGCTCCCGGAGCCGTTCATTCCACGAGACATCGTCGTCACCCCGGCCCTACCGCTCACATCCAACGGCAAGCTCGATGTGGCCCAACTCACAGCGCTCATGACCCCGAACGAGGGCCCCCAGGCGCGCAGCGCCACGACGCCCTCCGGATCCCCGCACCTCGAGTTGGTGACAGCGACCCTGGGCCGCGCCCTCGGCAAGAGTTCCCTGGGCCCAGACGACGACATCTTCCGCATGGGCGCGCATTCACTGGTGGTGGCGCAAGCCGCCTTTCGTCTACGGCAGCAGCTCGGCCTGGACCTGCCGCTCCGGGCGCTCTTCGAGCACCGAACCCCCCGTGCACTCGCGGCCTTCGCGGAGTCCCTGGCGAGGGATCCGCTGCCTCCGCTCAGGCCAGCGGACACCCGGGAGCCATCACCGTTGTCCTTCGCCCAACGGCGCTTGTGGTTCCTGCACCAA
>JBIKNA010000645.1:0-3256 GCA_044358965.1 Polyangiaceae bacterium | reverse complement strand
CACGAAGGGACTTCTGCACCCGATGGAGTCTTGAATTGGAACAACAGAAGAGAAAGCTCGATGATCTTCTTGACTACAACAGGAAAACCAAAGCCCTCTTGCACGAACAACCCCCGGACGACATAACCGCCCACTACGCGCCCTGTGCTGGGCCGCGCCACTTCCGCCCGTCTGGCACAACGTGAGCCACCCCTTGGGTGGCGTGAACCGACGTGGCGTTTTTCTCGTAGAGCGCCCAGATGTAACCGCCGATCCAGCCAATGTGCAGGCCGAAGTACTTCTCACCGCAGTCTTCTTTGTGATCTTGCCACTGCGCCGCGAGACCAATCCAGGTCTTGGCGTTGCCCCACTTGTCGCTGTTGTTGAGCACGAAGTCGAGGAGCTCTGCGCGGTCCTGGGCGTACTCGGGCACGCCGTCGGTCACATGGAGCGCCGCGGCAAACACGCCACCTGCCATGAGCGCGCTGCCCGCGCGCGGTGTGCTGGGCGCGCTCGACAGGATCGAGAACTGCCGGAAGAACACCGCCGGGTCCGGCATCATTTCTTGGCCGCCGCGAATGGCACCACCGTCGCCGATGTCGCTGAGGTTCACCTGGATCTCCACGGCGCCGTCAATCAAGTCGGCCTGCTCGGGTATGAAGAACCGCGTCTCTTTGGTCTCTACGGGCAGCGCCGTGCCGTTGACCACCAAGCGCACCGGGAGCATGCGCTTCTTCGCAAGCTCCTTGGCCATGACCATCAGGTCCTTGCGGATCATTTTTCGGCGCTCGTCGTCGTAGCTGCCCAGGGCGTCGTAGGCTTGCACCAACCCGAGGACCGGACCCATGTACATGTCGCGGCTCGGGTCGCCCACGTAGTCCCACTTCTTGCCTTCGAAGCTCACGTCGCAGTGGCGGTCGAACTGCTTGCAGTCCCACCCCGTCCACGCCCGAAGGTTCTGATCGCCCGCAGGAAAGATGCTCGACGCGAGCATGCCCGGATCGCCGGAAACGCCAAAGAGCCGATGGTAGAGGTCCACCATGTCGCGCACGTTCTGCCGCGCCTGGAACGAACCCGTGGCCATGAGGCGGTGTGCCTCGCCGGCCAGGTAGATGCCCGTGTGCAGCGTGGAGTCGCCGATGTACACGCCGGCAACTTTGCTGCGTTGGGCGTCTTCGTAACGCACGCTCACGATCTGGTCGTGGAAGAAGCTCTTGGTGTCCGAGCGGATCCACTTTTCGAAGAGCCGAGCGCGGTCGTGCGTCTTCTTGCTGTCTGCAGAGACGTTGGCCTTGCTCGCCATGTCGTACATGCGGCAGTTGCCATCGCCCAGGCGGCACTCGTCGGAGCAGGCGTTGGCCACACACTGACCTTTCACGCAGCCCTGGCCCGCGGGGCACGCCTCGTCTTTCCACACGGCCTTGGCGTTTTCGACGGTACACGTTGCTCGCGCGTCGAAGGCCGTGCACACGGCCTTGATGGGACCACAGGCGTCGGTTGTGCCGCCGCCACCAGAAGAGCCCGACGAGGAAGCCTGCCCACTGGACCCGCTTCCGCTGTTGGTTCCACTCGATGCGCCGCCGTTCGCGGTGCCAGAGCTAGAGCTGGCGCCGCTGGGGCCCTCGGTACCCGGGGCATCGCCGCTCGATTGGCCTTGGTTGCCTTGGGAGCTGCACCCCACGAACACTGCTAGCAACGTCGCCAATCCCCACACGCACTTGTTCATCGGTCGCTCCTTGGCCACGGCATGGCCTGCGTGGCTGTAGCACCGGTGGCGCGCGTTGAAGGCGTAGCGATGCATCTCTGCGCGCCATTATGTGTAACGTGCACGCGTCGAATGTTACGCTGGGGATACGCGTCGGTGTTCGAATTGCAGCGGAGCCGTAATCGCTCCCGTCACGCTGCATTTGTGCGTCGCTCTGGCGCTTCAGTTGTCGCCGCAGCGCCTCATCGAACGGCTCGCGCCGTCGCGGGCCTCAGGCGCGTCGAACTCCGCGTCGCCCATCGCTGGCTTCGTCGTCAGCTTCGTTCTCAGCGTCGCGCTCGTCGTGCGTCTCGAGCCCCAACTCGACAGGGGCCTGTGCCGGCGGCGCCACGCGTACTCGTGAAACCTCGCTGGCTGCGCCCGCGCTGCCCGTGTGGACTCCCGCCGAAGAAGAGGCGAGCGCCGCGCGCTTTGGCCTGCTGGTGATGGTGAGCCCGAGGGCAACCGTCGTGATGATCAGCGCAGGCCCGAAGTTAGCGGCCTCCCAGCTGGGGCGAAGAGATGGGAACGTTGAAAAGAGCCAGGGTGCCGCCGCCTTGAAAGTGATGGCGCTGCCGATGGCACCAACGCCCGCGAGCGCGGCCCCCAGGGCCGTCGCGCCTTTGTCGAACTGCGCCATGGCCCGGAGCGACAGCATGAAAGGCAGCGCACCGATCCAGCCCACCAGCGCGAACCACGGCGGGGCGATGCCCAGGAGCCACGCCGCAGGGAACGCAGTGGCCGCTGCCAGGGACACGCCGATGCCCCAGGTCCGACCCCGCAGGGCCGCGCTGGCGCCGGCGAGCAGCAGCAACGACGCGAGCACCGTGATCCATCGCTCGTAGACCACGCTTCGAAAGAGCGTGGCGATGCTCACGATTTGCGCAGCAATGAGCGCGGTGCGTAGGCGATCAGGACTCATGGGGAAACGCTGGAGGGACCCGGGTTCGAGGGTAACCCGCGATGGCGCGTGGTTGTTCCCATGGTAGCGCTCGGTTGCCCATGGGGCGACAGGCTGTGACGCTACGGGCGTCATGACCGACCCCCCAGCCCCAGCCGCTGCCGCCTGCCCCGCACTCGCACCCGCACCGAGCCCGGTGCCCCGTGGGCACACCAGCTACGGTCTGGCCAAGCCGGTCAGGAACGCCACGAGCCTGTCGGCGAGGCTGCGCCAGGTTGGGCAAATACGAGGGCGGCGGACACAGCTACAACCGCGGAAGCGAACAGCGCGAGGGGCAACTTCACGGGCCCTTGAGTACGGCGTTCCTCGGCGAAGTGCACAAGCTCACAGGTAGGCTGAATACTTCTTTTGAAAGCGCCCTTTTCATCGCCGCGGAACTTGGCACACTTGGCGGATGGACATTTCGCCGCGCGCGCTGACGCTCGTGACGCTGGTCGCTGGGCTGGGGCTTTTCGCGCACGACGAAAAGTCCGCCACCGCGTGTTCTTGCGTGGGGCCGCACGCGTCGTTTCTCTCTCCAGCGCGGGACGTAGCTGCGCCGCTCAACGCGCACGTTCGACTCGAAGTGCCAA
>JBIKNA010000646.1:0-3256 GCA_044358965.1 Polyangiaceae bacterium | reverse complement strand
GCGCGGCAGCGAATGGTTTGCCAACGAGTCGCTGGACTTGCGCGGGCACTTGCGCGCCGCCGCAGGCGTCGTGGGCGACTACCAGTACCGACCCCTCGTGTTCTACTATGGCGAGAAGGACGGCGGCGGCGTGCGCAACTCCGTCGTGCGCAATCAGCTCAACGCACACGCGGGCGCCTCGTTCATGCTGTTCGATCGCTTGCGCCTGGCGGCCAGCATTCCCATCGTGGCGTTCACCGACGGCCGCGGTGGCGACTTCAGTGGCCGGAATTACGCCGCCCCGCCAAAGGAGCAAGGCATCGGCGATCTGCGCCTGGGTGTCGACGCGCGCATTCTCGGCACGTATGGCGATCCGTTTCAACTCGCCGCGGGCCTGCAATTCTGGGCCCCCACCGGCGACAAAGAACTCTACACCAGCGACGGCAAGATCCGCATGGCGCCGCGGCTCATGGCCTCGGGCGACATCGGCATGCTCACCTACGCTGCCAAGCTGGGCTTTCACTACCGCGGCCGCTCCGAGTCCTTTGCCGACGGCCAGATCGGCTCCGAGATCATCTTCAGCGGCGCCGCCGGCGCGCGCGTCAGCAAGACCATCGTCGTGGGCCCCGAGCTCTACGGCAGCACCACCACCGACAACGTCTTCAGCAAGCAGGGCACGCCCCTCGAGGCGCTCTTGGGCGCCCACGCGGGCATCGGCGATGTGCGCGTCGGCGGCGGCATCGGTACGGGCCTGATCCGCGGCTTCGGCTCCCCCGAGGTGCGCGCCCTCTTGTCCGTCGAGTTCTTCCCGACGGTCGTCGTCGACACCGACGCCGATGGCGTCCCCGACAGCGAAGACGCGTGCAAAGAGGTACGCGGCGTGCGCACGACGGACCCGGCAACCAACGGCTGCCCGCCGCCCCCGCCCCCGCCCCCGGACCGCGATGGCGACGGCGTCATCGACGCCCAAGACGCCTGCCCCGACGTGCCCGGCGTGGCCTCGGCCGATTCCACGCAGAACGGCTGCCCCGCAGACCGCGACAAGGACGGCATCCTCGACAGAGAAGACGCCTGCCCCGACGAGCCGGGCCTCAAGTCCAACGATCCGCTCACCAACGGCTGCGCCGACAAGGACGGCGACGGCGTGTTCGACAAGGACGACGCGTGCAAAGACGTGCCGGGCCTCAAGACCACGGACCCCAAGACCAACGGCTGCCCGGACACCGACCGCGACAAGGACGGCATCTTGAACGATGTCGACGCTTGTCCGGACGTCGCCGGTGAGGCCAACGCCGATCCGAAGAAGAACGGCTGCCCCAAGGCCGAGATCAAGGACGGCCAGGTCAAGATCTTGGACCAGATCCGCTTCAAGACGGGCAAGGCCGAGATCGAAGGCAAAGACAGCGAAGAAGTGCTGCTCGCCGTCCAGAAAATCCTGACGGACCACCCGGAGATCAAGAAGCTCCGCGTCGAAGGCTACACCGACAACGTCGGCAACGCGGCCCTCAACAAGAAGCTCTCGGCGGACCGTGCAGCCGCCGTGGTCAAGTGGCTGACGGGCAAGGGCATCGACAAGGCCCGCCTGACCAGCGCGGGCTTCGGTCCCGACAAGCCCATCGGCGACAACAAGACGGATGAGGGCAAGCGCCTCAACCGCCGCGTCGAGTTCCACATCGACGGTGGCCCGGACACCGTCAAAGAGGCCCCCAAGGCCGGCGGCACCGCGGCGCCCAAAGAGGCGCCCAAGCCGGCGGCCACGGGTGCCGGCCAGCACAAGGGCGGCGGAGCCGGCGCGCACACCGGTGGCGGTGGCGGCAAGGGCAACGGCGGCGGCAAGGGTGGCGCCCCCGCGCCCAAGAAGTAAGTAGCGAACCCACGGGTGCGCGGCGCCGCGGTCCCCACGCGGCACGCCGCCCAATCAGTGAAGCCTGCAGGTATCCCCCTGCAGGCTTCACGCGCTTTGTGCTTGCGATGTCAGGGCCTTTCGGACCATTCTCCGCGCGCCCAAGGGCACATTTTCGGGGAATTCTCGGAGGTTTCTTAAATGCGCACGCGCGTCATCTCGAGTTTCGTAGCTCTCTTCGCAATGGGTGTGTCCCAAGTCGCTTCGGCGCAGACGGCCCCCGCGGCCCAGCCCCGCACCGAATCCCCCACCCTCAAGGTCGACGCCCCCAAGGCTCTGGTCGATGGCCCGAAGGCCGTCGGCGATGCCCCCAAGGCAGTGGAGAAGCCCAAGACCGAGGGCGTTACCGCCACGGCCTCGGCCGGCGGCATGTTCGTCAACGGCAACGCCAAGACCACGGCCATCACCGGCAGCGGCGCCATCGACTACAAGTTCGACGAGAACTCGCTCGGCGCGCAAATCGTGGGCAACTACGCCGAAGGCGGCAAGGGCAGCGACACCGACACGTACCTGCAGACGGCCAACATCCAAGGCCGTGGTCGCTACGACCGGTACCTGACCGACCGCCTCGGCGCGTTCATGATGTACACGCATCGCTACGACCAACTGCAAGGCTTCGACGCCCGTATCAACGTCGACCCCGGCGTGAAGTACCTGGTGCTGCTCGAAGACAAGTACCAGCTCGGCATCGAAGCCGGTTACGACCTCCAGTACGAAAACCGCCGCAACAAGAACCGACCGGTGCTCGACGACAAGGGCAACTTCACCGGCGTCATTCTCGACAAGACCCAAGTCGACCACGCTGCGCGTCTCGGTGCAGCCTACAAGCACGCGTTCAACCCCGCGGTCACCCTTCAGGCCAACCTCGAGTACATCCAGTCGTTCACCGACACCGATCGCCGCCGCGTCAACTTCAATGCCTTGCTGGCGGCCAAGCTCATCGACGGCTTCTCCCTAGGCGCCGGCTTCACGGCCCTTTACGACCACGCGCCGTTGCCCGGCAAGAAGGACCTCGACACCACGACCACGCTGCAGCTGATCTACGCGTTTTCGAACGTGGCCAAGGCCCCGGAGCCCAAGACCTGCCCCTGCCCGGAAGAGGTCAATCCGCCCCCGCCGCCGGCCCCCGCGAGCGCCTATCCCCCGCCCCCGGCCGCTGCGTACCCGCCCGCGCCCCCCGCCGCCGCGCCGCCCGCCGCCCCGCCCCCGCCGCCGCCCGGGCCGATGCCCGAGACCGCCGCGCCTCCGGCACCCGCACCCGCACCCGCACCCGCACCCGCACCCGCACCGGCGACGAACTGAGGCCAACGATGTCCCTACTCAAAGAGTTCAAAGAGTTCGCCCTCAAGGGCAACGTCATGGATCTCGCCGTCG
>JBIKNA010000644.1:0-3271 GCA_044358965.1 Polyangiaceae bacterium | reverse complement strand
CGAACGGCGCGAATGGTGCGAGTCATCGCGCCTGTGGCGTGAGGGCTACGTTGCGGCGAGACGCTAGGAATCCGTTCGACAAAAAGCCGAACGGCGCGGGGTGAGCCGCGCCGTTCGATGTTACGTCGACCTGAAAGGAATCAGGGCGCGTTCTTGTAGCCGACGAAGTGCAGCGAGCGCAGGTTGAGGATCGGCGCGCCGGCGTCGTCGAAGCCGTTGACGAGCGGGGAGCCTGGCGTACCGACGGCCACGAACGTGTAGTTGTTTCCGTTGGTGTAGGGCGTGGACGAGATGCCTGACGTGAGGGTCAGCGGGATGGCCGCGAGCGGCGCACCGCCATCGGGGTTGGCGAGGGCGATCACGTCGGTGGCGGCGTTGACTCCCTTGCTCTTGACGAGCGCGGGGGCCTTCTTGCCGCCAGCGGGCACGGCGTTGTCGAAGGTGATGGGCTGACCGCCGCTGAGCTGCTTGGGCGCGCCGCCATCGGGGTTCAAGAAGAACGGAATCACCGGCAGGGCGCCCGCCGACGTGGAGCCGTGGATGATGTGCGTACCGATCTCGTCGGCCGCCGGGGCGGTGCGGTCGAGCTCGAAGATGGAGACCTTGAAGTTGTGCGTCGTGGGGCCGGTGAAGTCCGAGCCGCAGTTGTTGACGCCGCCCGCGGAGTCCGCCGCGCAGCCGGTGATGAGCAACAAGAACGACGTATCGTCCTTGAGGGTGCCCTTCGGGATGGTGCCGAGCTTCCAGAAGTGCTTGTTGGGGACGAGCGGGCCGCCCTTGTCGGGAAAGGCCGCCGCGCCAACGCCGTCGCCCTTGGCGCCGAGCAGCTGGGTGCAGTTGAACGGACCGTTGTCGCCAACGACGCCGCGCTGCACGAGCGCTTGCGCCGACACGAGGTACGGGGTGAGCTCAATGCTGGCGAGGGGCACGCCCGTGGACGGGAAGGCGCCGCCGGCGCCGATGGGGATACCGGGCACGCCCTTCTGGGCGGGCGTGGCCACCGCGGGAAGCGGATCGGTGCCGGCGATGCCAGCGCCCGTGATCTCGTAGCAAACGCGAGCCCAACCGCCGACGGGGTTGATGGTCGAGTCGACGGCGAGGGGGCTGCCCGAGCCCATGTCGTAGAGACCGTTGACCGCGATGAGGGTGGCGGGCTGCGGCTTGGGGCCGGAGTCGGTCTTGGCGTCGGTGCCGGCGTCGGTGCCCGTGTTGCCGGAGTCCGTGCCGCTGTCCGTGGTGGTGCTGCTGTCCGTGCCGCTGTCGGCCTTCGGGGTAACAACGGGATCGTCGTCGCTGCAACCGACGAGGATGCCAGCGCCCAGGGCCGTAACGCCCATCGCGGCAAGACCGATGCGAAGCCAATTCTTTTTGATCATCCGACTCTCCTTTGAACCTAAGTAAGGGGTTCAACCGAGCGCTTCGCGTTGGAGGTGGAAACAACCCACCCCACGTTGACGCCCAAAGACCCCGCCGACAACCTTGCTATCATGCCACGGTTTGGCAAGAAATCGCCTGGCAAAAGCGCAGTAGGCCAATGTGCGTGGAAGTGTGTTCCCGCAAAGATGCGAGTGTAGGGACAGGCCCCTTCGGCGCACACGGTGGCATGTATTTGCGCGCAATCGCAGGTGCATTCGTTGCGCGTCGGCACCCCGGACCTTAGCTTCAAGGATATGACGCGTCCGCGAGGGTTCTCCAAACCCAAGGCTCATCTTGCTCCGGAGCACCGGGGCCCGCGCACGCACCACCTGCGAGGCATTGGTCGCAACGGCCACCGGGCTGGCCCCGGGGTCGCCGTCCAGGGCCTCCCCTAACGGAAACGCCCGGTAAGAGCGCGCGCCTTCTGCGTCGCAGGGGCACGTGTGGTCGCCGGGTGCTGGCCACGGCCAGAGGAGGAGAGACGCGAATGCAAACCCAACACCAGTCACACCGAAGGAGCATCACGTCCTAGCGCGATCGGCCTGACGGCCCGCCGAGTGTTCGTCACCGGCGCGCTGAGGCCCTTCGCAAGCGAGCCCCTTTCGGCCCAGCGCCGGGGCTCCACGCTAGCGGTTCGTGACGCGAGCTTTGGCTCGTGACTTTGGCAGCGGGGCCAAAGGACGATTGCGTCCGCGGCCCCAACGTCGGCGATCGGCCTGGGTACCCTCGTGGTCCCCAGGCCGCGCGTTTTTGTGCCCGTTGACGGCGGCGCCATCCTGGCGATAAGACTGCAGTCACTCTGCGGGGCTAACTCAGTTGGTAGAGTGCCAGCTTCCCAAGCTGGATGTCGCGGGTTCGAATCCCGTGCCCCGCTCAACGATACGTCAGTGAGAGCAGGCCGGTGAGGGAGTGGAACCCCGAGCCGGCCTCTTCGTTTCATCGGTCAGACCAGCGCAGCCTCAGCGGCTCACTTCTTCTCGATGCGCACGCACTGGTCTTTGCACACGTTGTCATTGCCCGTGTGGCCGCCCGAGATCACCGTGCCCTCGTCGCAGATGCACGTGTCATTGGCGTTGTACGAGGCGGCGATCTGGCCCACCACGCCGGGCGCGCCGCCCTGGTAGTACTTGGCGGGGTTCGCAGGGCTCAGCTTCAGGTGTGTCGTGTTGATCTTGGTGCAGTACACCTTGGGCGCCTTCGGGTCCTTCATGCCCGTCGCCACCTCGTTGGCGCCGCACAAACCTTGGCGCTCGACATGCTGCTCGGCGGCCACGCTCGACAACACGTTCTTGCCGATGGGGCAGCACGTCATCTCTTGGGCCTGGCCGTCGTTGACGATGACGACCACCTGGTCCGCTGGGCAGGTGCCGTAGCCGCGTTTGCCCGACTGCGGGAGCTTCATGCACTCGTTGTACTTGGGCGGAGCGATTGTGACGCCGCCGCTGGTGGTCACCAAGTCGTCGGGTGAGGGCGCGGCGCCACCGCCAGAAGAGCCGCTCGACCCAGAAGAGCCGCTCGACCCAGAAGAACCAGACGAACCACTGGAGCCCGAGGAACCGCTGCTGCCGGAGGATGAGCCTGCGCAGGTCTTGACCTCGCCCGCACACGTACCCCACACGAACATTTCGCCGCGGCGCTCGCAGGCGCGCACGCCGTCTTTGCAGCCGGGCTGCCCGCGTTGGTCTGCGCTGCCCGTGAAGCACGCCGTGGTGGTGCCCTCGGTGCACGAGCAACCCGCTGCGTTGTTCTTGCAATCACTCGAAGCGCCGTCGCCCGTATCGAGGGTGCCGCTGGTCTTGTCGTCGCCGTTGATGAGCCGCGGCCCGTCGTCGTAGAGCGAGGCGTCTGCGCCGCT
>JBIKNA010000016.1:0-35911 GCA_044358965.1 Polyangiaceae bacterium | reverse complement strand
CCTCGGCAACCTGAGCGCCGTGCTGTACGACGAGCTCGATGTGCAACTGGCCGGTGACGTGAGCTACCAGTTTGGCGCCGAAGACTCCAAGCTCGCCAAGGTAGATCTCGCCGACGAGCGCACGGCCGAGATCAAAGGCCTCGAAGCCGGTAGCACCAAACTCATCGTCGAAGGCGCCGGCATGCGGCGCGAGCTCGAGCTCGAGGTGACCCCATGAAGAAGCTCACGTTTGCCCTCTCGATCTTGGCCCTGGCTGCCGCCGCCGGCTGCTCCGACCCCAGCTACGAGCGCACCGAGGTTTCGGGTGTCGTCAGCCCCGTGGGGGGCGAGATCAGCACCAGCCGCGTGCGTGTTCCCGTGGGGGGCGTGGTCAAAGCCAACATCGCGCCATGGGACAGCGACGGAAAGCTCATGGAGGCCGATCTGGTGAGCTCGAACCCGGACATCTTGGCCGTGCGCCGCGTGGCCGGCAGCCGCGACATCTTGGTGCTGGGCGTACGCACGGGGACCACCACCGTCATGTTCATGGCCGACGGGCAGCAGGTGCACACGGTGCAGGCCGAGGTCGTCGGCACGCCCTGACGGCAGCGTACCCATAGGGGCGCATGCACGAGCCTTTGCGATCGCCCCGCGCTCGGGCGATGATGTCGCCATGGAAAGCCGCTACCGCCTGGACGATGTGCTCCGCCTGACCGAGGCGAGGCCGGTGGGCACCAGCGTAGACCTGGCCCTGCGCACGTACACCGCGCGCCTTCTGGGCCAAGAGCCGTCGCTGGTGCTGCACGGCGGCGGCAACACCTCGGCCAAGTCCACCGAGCGCACGCGCTTCGGCGAAGAGGTGCCCGTGATGTACATCAAGGGCTCGGGGTGGGATCTCGCCACCATCGAGCCCGCGGGACACCCCGCAGTACGCATGGACCAGCTGCTCAAGCTGCTCGAGCTTCCGCACATGACCGACGAGGACATGGTGCGTGGACTGCGCTCGGCGCTGCTCGACCCGGGTGCGCCCACCCCCAGCGTCGAGGCGCTGCTGCACGCGGCGCTGCCCTACAAGTTCGTGGATCATACACATGCCAGCAAAGTCCTGGCCCTGGCCGACCAAGCCGACGCCGAGCGCATGTGTGGCCAGTGTTTTGGTCGCGGCATGGTGTGGGTGCCCTACGTTATGCCGGGCTTCGACCTGGCCAAGCGCTGCGCGCAGATCTTCTCGGCGTTCGTGGCCGAAGGCGGCAAGCCCACGGTGATGGTGCTCGAGCGCCACGGCGTGTTCACCTTCGGGGACACGGCGCAACAGAGCTACGAGAACATGATCAACGTGGTCACGCAGGCCGAGCGGTTCATCGCCGACCGCATGCGCACGGTCTCGCTGCCCAGCGTTCCGCATCGCCCAGAGCTCGAGGCCCGGGTGCTCCCGCTGCTGCGCGGCGCATGGGCCGAGGTGGCCGGTTGGGGCGAAGAGCGAGGCCCGGTGCTCACCGTGCGCTCCAACGAGTTGGTGCTCGCCTTCTTGGAGAGCCGCGACGTCGAAGACCTGGTCAACAAGGGCTGCGCAACGCCCGACCATGTGATCCGTACCAAGCCCACGGCCATGATGGCCGACGACGTGTCCGACTGGACCGATGACGACGCCCGCGGCCATTTTGTGCTGCGTCTGCGCGCCTACGCCAGCGAGTACGACGCGTACTTCGAGACCATGTGCAAGCAGAAGAGCGTCCAGAAGAAGCGCCTGGACCCGATGCCGCGGGTGATCTTGGTGCCCAAGGTGGGCATCGTCACCGTGGGCGCCAACAAAGAAGCGGCAGATATCGCCGCAGACATCTACGAACAGACCATCCAGATCATGATGGACGCGGGCGAGGTGGGGCACTACGCGCCGGTCTCCCGGGCAGACCTGTTCGACGTCGAGTACTGGAGCTTGGAGCAAGCCAAGATCAAGCCCGTCAAAGAGCTGCCGCTGTCGGGTCGCGTGGTGTTGATCACCGGCGCGGCCTCGGGCATCGGCCTTGGCACCCTGTCGGCCATGCTGGAGCAGGGCGCCCACGCCGTGGCCTCGGACGTCAACCGCGAGCGGCTGGATACAGCAGTGAGCGAACTGCAAAAGAAGTACGGCGCACGGGTGGTCGCGCAACCGGCCGATGTCACCAACGAGGCCGACGTGCACGCGCTGTTTGCCCGTGCGGCGCGGCACTTTGGTGGCGTCGACGTCGTGCTCAGCAACGCGGGCTCGGCGCCCGAAGGCCGGCTCGATACCGCCGTGGGCGAGGTGCGCCTGCGCACTTCACTCGAAGTGAACCTGCTGTCCCACGCCAGCGTGGCCCGCGAGGCCGTCAAATGTTTCCAGGCGCAGAAGCGCGGCGGATGTTTGCTGTTCAACGCCAGCAAAGCGGCGCTCAACCCGGGCCCTTCTTTTGGCCCCTATGCCGTGGCCAAGGCGGCGCTCATCGCCCTCATGCGCCAATACGCCATCGATTTGGGCGAGCATGGAGTGCGCGCCAACGCCGTCAACGCCGACCGGGTGCGCACGGGACTCTTCGATGGCGGGGTGCTCGAGTCCCGGGCCAAGGCCCGGGGCGTCGGCGTGGATGCGTACTTCCGCAGCAACTTGCTGTCGCGCGAGGTGCGCGCACAAGACGTGGCCGATGCGTTCGTGTACCTGGCCTCGGCCCGCGCCACCACTGGCGCCATCGTCACCGTCGACGGAGGCAACGCCGCGGCGTTCGTCCGGTAGCAGTGCGCACCGTAGGCAGCCACCTGTTCGCGGCCAGCCTGGGGTTGCTCGGTGGCTGCAGCGCCGTCGAGTACATCGGCGGCTCGCTTGCGGCCACGGTGGGCATCTCCGAAGACTCGTTCTGCGATCGGCGCTTCGTGCGCGAAGACAAGGCCGACAGGCGTGGCAACTTTTGCCAAGACATCGTCGACACGGTGGCCGACAGCGAGTTTCGCGAAGATTGCGATCAGAAGTTCGGAGCGCGCACGGGCACGGGCCGCTGCGATCGCGGCAGCTCCCTTGGCGGATGTGCCGTGGCCGAGGTCGAGCGCGATGGTTCCCAAGTGACCGACTGGTTCTACGCGGCCGATGGCGGCACCGAAACACCGCGCACCCCCGACGAGGTTGCCAAGCTGTGCGACGATCGCGCACGCTACGACCGCGGCGCACGCTTCGTGCGCCCCTGACGGTTACGTCGCCCCAAAAAAGCCAGAGTGGCGAGCTTGATCGAAGATCGGGCTCGGCGAGTTAGGGGCCAACGACGTAGAGGATTTTGTTGCACAACACAATGATGTGTCCGGCGGCGAGAATGGGCGCGCCACACGATGAGCCAAGATTCGACTCCCACGTCTGTGTAAAGTAAGGCGGCGGGAAGCCTCGAAGGGTGCCGCCGACCTCCGCCAGGTAGACCCATCGACTGCCATCGGACACCAGACCTCCGGAGCCAAGGCCCGGGCCACTGGCCACGGTCCGGCTACCGTCCACCATCACGTACTGCACGATGCCTTGGGGGTTCTCGTTCTGCAGCACCAGCGAGCCGTCGCTGAGCAGTGTTTGGCCCGACACACTGGCGGGGGCGCCGCTGTTGACGCCCCAGGCATTTGCGCCATCGGTCACGCTCTGCGCATTGAGGAAGCTCAGATTGCCACCCGCGCTGGCGTAGACGAACTTGTCGTCCGTGGCGAAGAAGCGCGACAGCGGGAGCTGACTGAGCGGGCCGCTGACAGGGCCCCATACGATGGACCCGCTGGGGGCGATGCGGTAACCGCGGCGGCCACTTTGCGCCCAGGCCCAGCCGATATCGCCCCCCTTGAGCCCTGCGATGAAAGATGCAGAGGTACTGGGCTGCGATACGCACCACGCGTTCCCTGCCGCCGCGTTGCGGCGACACACCGCGGCACCGCTGGTTTGCATCACGTAGTACAGGCCGCGGGACGCACCGGCCACGGGCAAGATGTCGAGGAGCCCAGAGCCCGGCCCGGTGGTGGTCCATCCGCCAATGGGGCTACCGTCTGCCGCCGAGAGGGCATAGAAGCCGGCGGTAGACGCCATGTAGAGCGTGCCGTCGGGGCCGAGCGAGAGGTACCACGCGTTGGCCGTGGGCTGCTGCGACCAGCCAAGGCTCAGGTTGCCTCCGTTCAACGGCACGAGCACCTGTCGAGCGCCGCCGTAGGCCGGGACGAAGACCGGAAGGACATTGCCGCCAATGATGCGTCCGGCGATGAGCGAGGTGTCGCCGGGCATGTCGCCGGCGAGCGAGATCGATCGAACGTTGGGCGGGGCGTGGGGCCCCTGCAAGCGCGACGCATTGCCTCGGGAGGCACACCCACCGGCAACGGGCCACGCAGCCTCGGGATCCACGAACGTGACGTCGTTGCACGGGGACACCTGACCGGCGGTGCCACCGTCGCCACCGGTGCCACTATCGCCCCCCGTGCCAGCGTCAGAGCCGGCATCTGTTCCGGCGTCCGCCCCCGCGTCCGAGCGCGCATCGGTGCCGGCGTCGAAACTTCCGTCGCTTCCGGCATCACCGCCGGGGCCGCCGGTGTCGGTCGTGGCGTCCAAAAGAGGGCTGCCACCGGTTCCGGCGTCGGGAGCGGGCTGAAACGAACTATCGCCGCTGACGTCGCATCCGCCGGGCTCGATGCAGCGCGAGGGGTCGACGCTGGAGCTGACGCAGCTGCCCAAGGAGTTGCACGTGGAGTCGGCGGTGCAGAGCACGCCGTTGCATGCAAGATGCAATCGAATGGGAACCGCGAGCGATTGCCCAGACAAGAACGACAGCTTGCGGCGGGCCACGATGCAGCCCTCTTTCTGAGTGGCATCCAAGCGGCATCCGTCGGGATCGCGACCAATGCCCATGACCACGCGCACGTAGACCGGCGCCTCGTCGCCATTGGCCGGCACCACGGTGATGGTGCCCACCTGACCGTCGGCTCCCCACGCATCTTGCAGCGCCTGCGCCGACGAGTCTTCGACGCCAGGGCCGCGGGCCGAGTACACGCCGACACGGGTGCCCTCGGCAAAGGGCACGTTGGTGGAGATGACCAAGCGCACCAGGGTGGGCTCTTTGCAATGCGGGAGCACGAGCAGCCCGAGCATCGACGCGCCAACGAACAGGGAACGAAGGACCTTCACCGACAGGAGTATGCCGCGAAAGACCGCCCCGGCACAGCCCTACAGCGGGTAACTGGGCTTGGCCTTGGCCACGAAGTTGAGCCCCTCGTCGATGTACTCGGCCAAGTTGCGGGGGATGCCCGTGCCCTGGTCCAGGATCTCCATGGTGCGAGGGTCGATGCGGGCATTCCAGGGCACAGCTTGTGCCCCCAACGGAATGCTGCGCTTGCCGCGGACATCGATGAGCACCGTGAAGTTGGTGCCGTGTTTGTCCATCCAGCCCTCGACGTCGAGCAGCGAGGGGCCAAAGCCGTTGGTGGGCCCGTTGATGATGGTCTGCAAGAACACGACACCCTTTTGGCTGTACTCGGGCTGCAGGGCCACGGTGTCGCGCGTCTCGGCCATGCATATGGTGCACCAGGTGGCCGCGGCCTGGATGGCGATGAGCTTGTAGCGTTTGGCGCCTGGGTCGAAGAAGTCGGCCATGGAGATGACCTTGAGGCCCGCAGCGCGATCGGAGTTGAGGTACCCCTGAAAGCTCAGGTTCTCGATGCGTTTGCCTGGCAGCTTGCCGGCGCGCGCCGTGGTGCCGATGTTGTCGGTGGGGTACGGCACACCGTCGGGGTTCTGCGCCGGCGCCGCGGGAGGGTTGTCGTCGAACTCGGCGGGCGTGTTGTTGCCGCCGCAGCCCGGCGCGAACAGGGCCGACGCCGCCATGACGGGCAACAGCAGCTTGGCCGCGACAGAGACCGTGACGCGGAACATGCGACAAGAGTAGCATCGCCGGCCATGCGGGCGAGAGCAGCGTGCGGGGTTGGGGGTTTTGTGGCGCTCTTGGTGGCATGTGGCGCACCGGCCTCGCCACCGTTGAACCCCGACGGCTTCTCCTACGACCCGGCCAGCATGGGCTCGCCATTGCCCGCGGCGCCCATCACGCCCGTTCGCGCGCGCACGCTGGGCAACACCCGCACGGCCACGGGGCAAGCCGTGGTGCAGGGCCAAGCCGTGGGCACGTTCCGCAACACCTACTACGACTTTCCCCGAGAAACGGATTTCAAGGGCGACAAGGCCAAGCTCATGAATGCGAGCTGCACGCTCATTGCCGAGGTGCCCAAGGCGTTCCACGATGCCGTGTGCGTGCAAGGCTCGGGGCAGCTGGGCCGAGGCAGCACCGTCAGCTTTGCCAAACGCGACTGCGCCTGCGCCGAGGTCTGCCCACGCACGGGGCAGAAGATCTGCTTCGACGAGCTCGACAAGCAGAAGTTCCCCTTTGGTCGCGGCGCGGCGGGTACGGCCATCATGCCGCTCGTGTCCGTGGCGGCCGACACCCAGGTGTTGCCCTTGGGCACGGTGATTTACGTCCCGGAGTTCGACGGCATTCCGGTGCCGGGGAGCACCGAGCCCCTCGACGGCTGCTTCGTCGTGCAAGACCGCGGCAGCCGCGTGAAGGGCGAGCACCTGGACTTCTTTGCAGGCCACCCGGATCAAACCAAGTGGCTCAACGAGAGGGTCCCTTCGAACCAGGGCGTCACAGTCATGACCGATGTGGCCCGTTGCGAGCGACTGCGGCGGTGATGCGCGCGCCCAAAAGGGCCAAGGTGGCAGGCCTGCTGCTGGGATGTTGCGCGGGCGCACTGCTCGGCAGTGCCTGCGACGACGAAGAGCAGCGAAGGCGCCCTCCGCTGCCGTACCGCGGCGCCCCGCAAGACCGCCCAAGCTCCAAAGGAGCGTCCGTTCCGAGTGCCAGCGCGCCATTGCTGGAGATCGATCCGCCGGCACCTTCCGGCGATCTGAAGCGCGACGTCGAGAGCTTCAGCACCATCGAGGCATGTGTGGCCGCGCACTCTGGCGTGGACCCGTTGGTGGCCGACAGCGTGGATTCGCTTGGGTACACCAACTTATTGCATGATGCATGCAGAATCCCCGAGGCCCTCAAGGCCAAAGACAAGGCCCCCTGCGAGCGCATCACGGCGAGCGCACTCCAGGCCCGATGCCTGTCGCTCCTGGCCATGGTGACCAAACGCCCGGATACCTGCCCAAGCGCGGGCCTTGCGTCGCGCGGCGACGGGCGTCAGCCCACGTGTGTGGCCGTGGCCGCCCGCGATGCCAGGCTGTGCGCCGCCGAGGTTTCGTCTGCGCGACCACGCTGCGAGGCACTGGCCACGGGCAACTTGTCCCGCTGCGACGCCGCTGGCGGCGAAGCCAAACGATGCGCCCGGGAGAGCGCGCGCATCGGCAACATGTTGGAAGGCACTGGCCCGGCAAGCGGCGCCATGCCCGTGTCCAGCGCGCAACTCGTGCTCAAGGTGGACGGCGGCGCAGACACACGGTTCGACGTGGGCGCCGAACTCTCACGTGGCGTGGTGCTGGTGCGCGGCGCGAGCAGCACCACGGTGCGCCTCGGCGCCGAAGACGTGCCGAACCCCACACACTTTGCGACCGCGTCGAACGCCGCCGTACGCATCTCTGTACGGCTGACGGACACGGGCAAAGCGGTCAAGGTCGAGCACCTGGAGCTGCTGCTGCCCGGCAAGACTCCCGTGGTGTACCCGGGTGCGCGCGGCGAGCTACGCGGCTCCCTGACCTACGCGGGCTCGCGATTGGGCCCGGTGCAGGTCTCCGTCCGCGGCCAGCTCGATGGCCACGACGTGGACTTCCAGGCCAGCACCTGGGTGCGCGACATCGTCAACGCCGAGGCTGCCCGGTAGGTGGCGGCGGGGGCCAGGCGACACCAGGGGTAACCACGACGCCGACACGTGGGCCAAGTGCGCAGACTTGCCCAGAAAGACGAAGGATCCACCAGGAATGGGCCTTGTACCGGCGCTGTAATTTTCGATTGCCACTGGAATCAAGCACATAGCCCGCACCGGGCGCTGGCACCACTTGTGCTCCCAAGGGTTGCCCCCCGCCCGAGGTGCTTGATGGACGAGTCCACGATCGTGTTGCACCTGCTCTCGACGCTCGAGCACGAGGTCATTCCGGCGCTCGAGAAGGCGCCGGTCGAGGTTCATTGGTGGCGGGCCAACCGCCTCGCCGAGTCCGTGGTCACGCTGTTGCCTAGCGCGCGCGGCTCGCTCTGGCTCAACCCGTCGCGCTTCGGCCTGCCCGAAGGACACGGGCTCCTCGCGCTCAAGAGCAGCGAGCGCTTGCAAGTGCTCCGCGTGTTCCTCCGTCAGGTCAAGCGCGCCATGGGCACGCTGCACCGTCCGCTGCCTCGCATGGGCCGGAGCGAACCGCCGCGCCCGCGCGCCAGCTTGCCACCGGCGTCGGTGCCTCCGTCGAGCCTCCAAGAGGTGCCCCACTGGATGCCCGAGTCGCGCATGCTGGGCGCCTTCCGCGTGGACCGCGCGCTTGGCCACGGCGGTGGCGGCTCCGTGTTCGTGGCGCACCGCGTGGCCGACGAGGACGAGGCGATGCCCGAATCCTTCGCGCTCAAGGTGCCCGTCACCGTGGGCGATGTGCCCGAAGAGCAGTTCTTGTCATGGTTCCGCGAAGAGGCGCAGGCGCTGGTGTCGCTGCCCGATCACCCGCACCTGGCGCAAGTCGTGGCCTTCGATCTGTCGGCCAAACCCAAGCCCATCTTGGTGATGGAGCACGTGCACGGCATCAGCCTCGAGGCCGCGGTGCAAGAGGGTGATCTCGACGTCAAACAGTGCTTTCGCATTCTCGACGATGTGGCGTCGGGGCTCGAAGGCATGCACCGCGCAGGCCTTGCGCACCTGGACGTGAAGCCCGCCAACGTGATCTTGCGCGCGGGAACGCAGAGCGCGGTGCTCGTGGACTTTGGCCTGTCGGGGCGCAAGCTGCGGACAGGCTGCGGCAGCGCGGCCTATGGCGCCCCGGAAGTCTGGCTGAGCGACGACAGCAACACGCAGACGCCCTTTGCCGCCGATGTGTACGCGCTGGGCTGCGTGGCCTTCGAGCTCTTGGCGGCCCGCGTGCTGTTCAACGCCGAGACCAACTACGCGCAGATCAGCATGCACATGGCCCACGACGGCACGCCACCGGGCATCTCGCTGATGCTCTCGCGGCCGGAGCTTGCGGCGCTTGGCACCCTGCTCGCCAAGATGCTCGACCCCACCCCCGCCCGCCGGCCCAACCTGGCCGAGGTGCGTCGCGGCCTATGGGAGTGCGCAAAATCCATGCAACAGGTTGCCTGGCCCGTGTTGGCGCGAGAGCGCTGGCAGAGCGCCGAACTGTTTCTCGAAGACTTGGCCGCTGCCTCCGAAGAGAGCGCCGAGCAGTTTGTCATCGAAGTGGCCTGACCGCGAACGGGTCGCCGCAGGGGATTGACCGTAGCGCCTTGGCGCTACACGCCGATGAACAGCCGGTGTGCGAAGTTGCGCTCGAGGCGCGCGCGCAGCACCTTGTCGGCGGCGAGCTCGATGTCGTACTCGATGCGCTTGAACTCGAAGCGCTTGGCATCGGTGTCGTAGACGGTGAAGCTGGCGCGGTTGTCGAAGTCCCGCGGCTGGCCCACGGAGCCCACGCTCACGATGTACTTCTTGTCGGGGTCGAGCACGAAGTCGGCGCTGCTGAGCTCTTCGACGGAGTTGCGCGTTAGCGCGAACACCTTGCACAAGTGCGAGTGGCCGATGAGCGTGATGTGGCCGAGCTTGTCCCACAGGGGCAGGCATTCCCGGGCTTGCTCCGGCGCGAAGATGTACTCGAACTCTTCGAGGCGCACCGGCGAGCCGTGGCACAAGAGCACGTTCTCTTCTTCGAGCTTGTGCTGGTAGGGCAGGCTCTTGAGCCACGCCATGTTCTGGGCGCTGACGGCAGACGCGTGCACATCGAGCGCGTGGCGTGCGGCTTCGTAGTAGTACGAGTAATCCATGCGGCCAGAGACCGCGGCGTCGTGATTGCCGAGGATGGTGACCTTGGCCGTCTCGCGCACCATGTCTGCGCACTCGTTGGGCGAGCCGCCATAGCCGACGGTGTCGCCCAGGCAATAAAAGACGTCGATCTTCTCTTTGCGATACGCCTCGAAGACAGCGCTCAGCGCTTCGAGGTTGGCGTGCACATCGCTGAAGATGCCGAGACGCATGAGGGAATACACCCTAGGCGTAGTTGGGTGCCAGCGCCAGATGGAAACCAGCGGGTTCCCTTTGGGCACGTGCTATGAGCGCCTGACGATGGGTAGCAACGGCAGCAACGGCAGCAACGGGATCCACAAACCTTTCGGCAACTTGGAATCCATCGCCGAGAGCACCGACGACGCACCCTCGGGGCCTCCGGCACCGCCGCCGCTGCGCATTCGGGAGATGGTCGCCTCTTGTGTGCGCTTCGTCCAAACCAAGTACGGCGTCCCCCTCGACGGCACCTCGGACACGTTGAGCCTAGTCGACCAATACATCCGTGACGCGCGCAACGAGGTGCGCACGCTGCCCGAGTCTGCAGATCTTGTGGCGTCTGCCGCGGGCGCCTACCTGGGTGAGGTCATCCGCAACACCTACGGCGGCGAGTGGTTCTGCGACGGCGAGCTTGCGTCGTTCCGTCTGTACATGGAGCGAGTGTATCTGGCGTTCAACCCCATAGGCATGATGCGCGAGGCGCTCTTTGGGCAAGAAGAGCCCGAGTGGAACACGAGCCTGGCCATGCGTGGCGAAGACAAGGCCCTGGTCGAGGCGCGCATCGCACTCATGGGCGCCGTCCCCGAAGACGACTATTTCTTGCCGAGCACCCGCTTCGACGTGGTGGCCACGGCGGTCGACGGCCTCGAAGCCATCATGCGCGACCGCGGCGAAGAAGGCATGCGTTTCCGCAAAGACAGCTACCGGTTCTGAGTCTGCCGTCGCGCGCTCGCGCCCACAGATCGCTACGGCGCAGCCACGAGCAGCAGCCAGGCGCCAGTGGCCGTGAAGATGGCACCGATGGTGCCGATGAGCAGCTGCACGAAGTACTTCTGCCCCACCTCGTCAATGCACGCATCGTCGGGCTGCGCGGGGTTGTGGAGCACCGGGACCGGGTCGCCCACCTGCCGTCGCGCTTGGCGCGTGCCCACGGGCGACTCGTGCAACCACTCGCGCCCGGCCGCTTGGTAGCGAACGATGGGGTGATGGTACGTCCGACGCCTGCCTTTGCGAAAGGTCTGCCGGACCCGATGCCCAACCAAGACACCAACGACACGGGTCCAGCGTGCAAGGCGCGCGCGCTTGATGGCGAAGGAAACCATCGCGGACACGCACAGCGTAGGTCCTAGGGCAGCGAAAACCACAGTGGTCGTGGCCATGTTGCGCATGGAACCTCTGCATCGCACCGCAAGGCCCCTTGCTTGTCAAACAGCGCGACAGGCCCGCTGCGGCATCGGCGCATCCGTGGTCCTTGTACCTTTCTTTCCTGAGGGCGCTGATGCCCGGTACGCTCCGATCATGATCCGTCGATCTTTCCTCTTCACATTTGTGACTGCTCTGCTCGTGGCCGTCGGACTCTCGACCTTGGGCTGTGGCTCGAAGAAGTCCATGGACGCCGACGTGGACCACTTGCTGGTGGCGATGGCCACGTCCGACTACGAGCACTTCAAGGCCGATGCGCACCCCGCGCTCGCCAAAGAGGTCTCGGAGCAAGAGTTCACCACCATGGCTGCCGTTCTCAAGAAGCTCGGGCCGGTCAAGTCGAAGTCCATGAAGTCGATCCAAATCAAGCAGGGCGCCCCGTCGCAGGGCACCTACGACATGGAGTTCGCCAACGGTTCCTGCAAGCTCGAGATCAAGAGTCTGGACGGCAAGCTCGTGGGGTTCCACTTCACCGGGCCCGACATCGAGCGCTTGGCCAAGACGAAGTAGACGAACGCAAGGGGGCTCTGCCCCAAGCGCGCTGGTTGGATCGCTTGTCGACACCTCGCAGAGGCTCCCCTTCGCCCCCCGCGAAGGCGTGGGTGCCTAGGGCAGCGGTGCGCCGGCGTCGACCACGCCAATCTCTGCGCGGCCGGGCACGATCACGCCGGGCACTGGGGTCACGGAATCGCCCAAGAAGGTGCGGAGCTGCACCTGGTAGCGACCGCGCACCAAGCCGGGGAGCACCGCCTGGGACCACGGGCCCGCCACGGCGACCAAAACGCCGTCGACGAGCACGAGGCGGGTCTCGGCGGTGCCGTTGGCGATGCGCAGACCAGGGATCTTTGGGTCGGCTTGCGGCAGATCCACAGGTTGCGCGCGGAGCTGCGCCAGGTCTGCGGGGCCCAGCACGGTCTCGAGGGCTCTGCGACCCGGCGGCCTCGTGGTGAACACCATTTCGCTGGGAGGCACGGCGATGGGCGCAGGCAACTCGGGGCGTCGCAAGAGCTGCGTGACCTCGAAAGACAGCGTGCCCGTCGACGACCACGTGTATTCCACACGCGATGGGAACTCGCCATCGCCGGTCAGGACGGTGCTGGGCCGTGCACCCACGAGGTCGAGCAGGAACCGCGTGAGAAGCGCCCCGCCCTCGGCGAGGTCCGGCGCCGACGCCAGCTCGAAAACAGCCTTGCCCACCCGGGTCCTGACGGCGACCTTTCGGGTCTTGCTGCCAAAGCGCTTGGGGCCTTCGCCCAAGAGTTCGACCTCCGGCGTCGACAGCGGCACCACGTCGAGGCGCCCATCGCCGAGCAACGCCCGGGTGGCGCCCGCAGGCACCACGCGATACTCGCGCAGGCCGGGCAACAGCAGGATGCCGCCATAGCGATCGGCCCGGGCACGCAGCTCCGTGTCCGCCGGGAGCACGAAGCCCAGGCCGCGCAAGATGATGCGCATGCGCGCGGCGCTGAGCTCGATCTCCATCCGAGGCTCCGTGCGTTTGCGCAACGCCTCGGCGCCGGCTGCATTGACCTCGGGACCACGGGTGGGGGGCATGAGCTCCGCCGGGTGAAACGCAGCGTTGAGCGTGAAGTACGAGGCCTCCCGCGGAAGCGTGTCGGCCGGGAACGGCTCGTCGCCCCTGGCCGAAGCTGGCGGCGGCCCGGCGTCGAGTTTGGGGCTTGGCGCCGTGCGCTCGGGCGTGCTGGGGCCCGAGGTCAAGGGCGCAGGTTCGGCCCGTGCTTGGGGGCTCGCCGCCGCATCGCCAGGCTCTGTGGTCCCCTCGGTGGAGCGACCGCAGGCCACGCCAACAAGAACGAGCCAAGAGCCGGCAAGCGCAAGGCCTGAGCGCCGTTTCATCCGCGCATGTCGAAGTCGTCGATGACCTGGACCTTGGGGTCGAGGGGCGGCGCCCCCGGCAGGTGCTGCGTGTCGACGAAGACGGAGTCGCACTCGGGGTTTTGCTCGAGCAAAATGTTGCAGTTGCCGGGCTCGTTGTCGAACACCGCGACCACGACGCCTACGCGCGCGAGCTTGGGCGCCTCGAGGCGCTTGAAGGCCTCGTCGGGCATGGCCGCGTCGGGCTTGCACACGAGCTCGGTGCCGGGGACACCAATGGGGAACCCAAGATCTCGCAGGCTACGGAACGACCCCGTGCCCATCATGGGCAGGTCGCGGCCCGTCAGGTACACCAAGATGGCGCCGGCCTCGTAGCAGGCCTTGGCAAATGCAACGGAACCGTCGAGCGCGACGTCGTGCTTGAGCCAGTCGTCGCCAAAGAAACGCTCGCGCCAGAACAGCTCGGCCTCGGCCACCAGATCACTTTGCTGGATGCCCAGGTTGCCGAGCGAATCGGTGAGCAGGTACGCCAGATCGGAAACCGACGCGGCGCGCAGCTTGGCCGAGGCCTGCGGGTGCTTCGCCTCCCATACCGAGGACAGCTCGCGCAAGATGGCGAGGGTGCGCGGGCGGTTGTCCATGAGGGTGCCGTCGAGGTCGAACACGACCACGGGCGTGGGGGCCCCCGGAGCACGGACGCAGCGCGAGATGATTCGCCGCAGGAGAGAGGCCTTTTGCGCAGCGGGGAGCCGGGGGAACACGGGAACAGCCATGACCGGTCGGAGCTAACACATGCGGGGGGCCGGGCAAAGTGGAGCCGAACGGCCCCGGTGACCAAACGGGCAGGCGGCCTGCGCAGGCCAACGTCACCCAGAGGAAACGCTGCAAACGCGCGATCTCTCATCAGGCGCGCCAAGGAGTGCTACACCAAGGCCGCGAAATGGCCGATCGGGACTACTACGAGGTGCTTGGCGTGAGCCGAAGCGCAACCGCCGAAGAGATCAAGGCTGCGTTCCGCAAGCTTGCCGCGGTGCATCACCCAGACAAGAACCCCGACGACGAAAAGGCCGCCACGCGGTTCAAAGAGATCAACCAGGCCTACCAGGTCTTGTCCGACCCGAACCGCCGGGGCATGTACGACCGCTTTGGGCACAAGGCCGAGGGCGCCGGATCTCCCTTCGGACAGGGCGGCCCCTTCGCTGGCGGCGTGGTCGACATGAGCGACCTCAACATCGACGGCATCTTGGGCGACTTGCTCGGCGTCTTTGGGGTGGGCCGCGGCGATCGCGGCGACAAGCGCCAGCAGATCGAGATCAGCTTCGAAGAGGCGGCTTTTGGCTGCGAGCGCGAGCTCAAATACGACCGCGTGGTCACCTGCGGCGACTGCGCCGGCAACGGGTGCGCCAAGGGCTCCAAGCCCAGCACGTGCGACGCCTGCGCCGGCCGCGGCCGCGTCAAAATCCAGCAAGGCTTGTTCCCCATCGCCGTCGAGCGCACGTGCACCAAGTGCAAGGGACGCGGCGCCATGGTCACAGACCCCTGCGGCACATGCCGCGGTGCCGGCCTCGTGGGCCAAACCAGCACCATCATGGTGACGGTGCCGCCCGGCGTCGAGGCCGGGGCCACCCGGGTCATTGCTGGCGCGGGCAACCGTCCGCGGGCGGACCGGCCCGCCGGCGATCTCGAGGTCGAGATCCAGGTGCGCCCCCACCCGTTCTTCCGCCGCGAAGGCGACGACGTGGTGTGCGCCGTCCCCATCAGCTTTGCCACCGCGGCCCTGGGCGGTGAAATCGAAGTGCCCACGCTCGACGGCAAAGGCAAGCTCCGCGTGCCACCAGGAACGCAGCCGGGCGCCATGTTGCGCGTCAAGAACAAGGGCATTCCCAAGCGCACCGGCGTGGGCCGCGGCGACCAGCATGTCGAGATGCAGCTCGAGGTGCCCACGCAGCTCACGGAGCGCCAGCGCGAGCTGGTGGAACTGCTCGCCAAAGAGCTCGGAGAAGAGGTGCAGCCCCAGCAGCGCACCTTTGTGGAAAAGCTCAGGGGCCTCTTTGGCTAACCCGGCCAGATCACGGCGCCGGGCGCCTTGCAATCGCCCAAAGGAAGGGCACAATCCATGCGCTTGAACCCTTTCGATCAGCTCTACCGAGGAGTGCCGCCGTGGGAGATCGGCGCGCCACAGCCGGCCTTCGTCGACCTGCACACCCAGGGCGTGCTCCGGGGCAGTGTGCTCGACATCGGCTGCGGCAGCGGCGAGAACGCAATCTACCTCGCCTCCCAAGGTCACGAGGTCTGGGGCATCGACGCGGCCGGCCGCGCCATCGCCATGGCCCGCCAAAAGGCCGAGGCCCGCAATGTTGCCGTGCGCTTCGAGATGGGCGATGCGCTGCACCTCGAGGGCGTGGGGCGTAGCTTCGACACCATCATCGACTGCGGCCTGTTTCACACGTTCTCCGACGCCGGCCGGCGCCTGTACGTCGACGGCCTCTCGCACGTGGCCAGGCCAGGCACGTCGCTGTTCGTTTTGTGCTTCAGCGACGAGGAGCCCAATTGGGGTGGGCCCCGCCGCGTGGGCCAGCGCGATCTGCGCGAGAGCTTCGGTGCGCCCTGGGCCGTCGAGCGCATCGATGCCGCGCGTTTCTCTTCGCGGCTGTCGTCAGCGGGGAGCCACGCCTGGCTGGCCCAAGTGGTTTTCGTGGGCCGCCCCTTGTCTCGGGGCAACTAGGTCTCGCGGCAACTAGGGGGTGACCCTCTATTTGTCTTCCCCGTAAGCGTGCCCGCGCCCGTGCACGAACAAACTCGATTGGGGGCGCCATGTGGTCCCGAAGGGTGCGGCCAAGGTCCGTCAGGGGCAAACGACCGCCCATCTTTCCGGAGCGGGCTACCCGAGATCGGGCACGAGATCGGGCACGGGCACGGGCACGGGCACGCTTAGGGGGAAGATTCGCTTCGCGAACATGGGGCTAGCCATCAGCCCGCATAACGCAGTGCGCTAACGCACAAACGCCCTGGAGTTTGCCGTCGAATAAGGGTTGCGCAAACGTCACTCAGAAGTAAGGTACGCCTCCCTTGAGGGAGGGCCCCGGGCATGAGTCAGGCAACCACGAGTGAGCTTCGAACTTCCCCTGCGCCGTCCGCGAGGGTATCCGAGACTCCCTTGCCCACCTCCGAGAAGGCCCGCCCCGAGACCACGGCGTTGCGCTGCAGCGCGCGCGGCGTCAAAAAGAGCTTTGGCGACAACGCCATCCTCAAAGGCGTCGACGTCGACATTCCCGAGGGCTGCTTCGCCGTGTTGGTGGGGCCCAGCGGCTGCGGCAAGTCCACGTTGTTGCGCTTGGTCGCGGGCCTCGAGCAGCCCGACGAAGGCTCCTTGCACATCGCGGGCAAAGACGTCACCCGCGCCGAGCCGCGCGATCGCGACATCGCCATGGTGTTCCAGAGCTACGCGCTCTACCCGCACCTGACGGTCAAAGACAACTTGTCCTTCGGGCTCAAGCTCCGCGGCACCCCGGCATCCGAGGTCGAGCAGCGCATCAAAGAGGCCAGCGCCATGCTGGGCCTGGATCATCTGCTCGACCGCTTGCCCAAGCAGCTCTCCGGAGGGCAGCGCCAGCGCGTGGCCATGGGCCGCGCCATCGTGCGACGCCCCAACATGTTCTTGTTCGACGAGCCACTGTCCAACCTCGATGCCGCGCTCCGCGCAGAGGTCCGCGTAGAGATTCGCCGGCTGCACGACAGGCTCAAGGCCACCACGCTCTACGTCACCCACGATCAGGTGGAAGCCATGACCCTGGCAGACTGCCTGTGGGTGCTCAACGGCGGACGCGTCGAGCAAAAGGGCCCGCCGCTCGAGGTGTACGAGCGCCCGCGCACCAAGTTCGTGGCCACGTTCTTGGGCTCGCCGCACATGAACATGCTCGAAGGCTCGCTGCGCAAACAAGACGGCGCGTTCGTTGCGCACGGCCAAGGCTTCGAGCTCCCCGTCGACGAAGAGCGTTTTGGCGCCGCTCTCACCGAGGGTCGTGCGGTCACCGTGGGCGTCAGGCCCCATGATTTCATCGCCGGCGCCGAGGGCAAGGGCATGGAGCTCCGCGTCGAGCTGGTTGAGGCCCTGGGCTTCGAGGCCTACGCACACGGATGGTGTTTTGCGAGCGGCCCCAAGATCGTCGCGCGCCTCGAGGGCAGCACGGCCCGGGGCGTGACCGCAGGCTCGGTGTTGCCCCTGACGGCGGCGGCCAGCTCCGTGCACCTGTTCGATTCCAAGACGGGCCTTTCGCTCGATGCGACCTGAGCGGGCGCCGGTGGCATCCCTGAGGGCCCTGGGCGCATCGCAGAGCTCACGCGGCGCAAAGGAGCCTGGGGCGCTCGCGCGCTTGTCCTTGTGGTTGCTCGTCGTGCTCGTTGTCTTGCTCGCGGGCTGCAGCGCCCCACCGCACAAGATCACGCTCTGGCACTCCTACCGTGGCGGCGAAGAGCTGGCCCTGCGCAAGGCCATCGAGAGCTTCGAAGCACAGCAAGGCGTCAAGATCACCGTGCTGGCGGTGCCCAACGACGCCTATGCCGCCAAGCTCGAAGCGGCCATCCCCCGGGGCAATGGGCCCGATGTGTTCATCGATGCCCACGAGCGCCTGGGCTCGTTCATCAAGAACAAACTCGTGGCGCCGGTGGGCGACGCACTGCCCGATGCCGACGTTGCCGCGTTCGACGCGCCCGCGGTGCAGGCCGTCACCATCGACGGGGTTCGCTTTGCGGTGCCGCTCGCCAGCAAGTGCCTGGCGCTGTACGTGGGCGGTGCCTATGCCGGCCGCCAATTCGACAAGCTCGAAGACATTGCAGCGCTGCGCAAAGAGCTGCCCGCGACCAGCTTTCCCTTGGCCTACGAGGCGCAGAGCGCGTTCTTCCACGCGCCATTTGCCGCCGCGTTTGGCGCCAACCTGCTGGGCCCCGACGGCAACTTCGGCTTTGTGGGCCCCGGGGCCGAACAGAGCGCCGAGCTCGTGCGCGACCTGACCCGCGCCCGGGTGATCCCCGAAGAGCCCAGCGGTGCCCTGGTGAAGCAGCTGTTCTTGGCGGGGCGCGCGGCCACGGTCATCAGCGGACCATGGCTTGCCGCCGAGCTCGATCAGAACACGCGCTACACGGTGCAGCCCTTGCCTATCGTCGGCGCCAGCGGCAAACCCATGCGCCCGCTGCTCACCGTCGAGGGCGCCATGCTCACGCCGGACGGCGCTACGCGCGATGTGGCCCGGGCGCTGGCCAAGCACCTGGCAAGCCCCGGCGCCGCCAAGGTCCGCGCCATCACCGGCAAACAGGTGGTCACCACCCGCGCCACCTGGACCGACGCCGAGGTGGCCAAAGATCCGGTGCTCGAGGCGTTTCATCGCGCTGCGGAGCAGGCCATCCCCATGCCCAGCTCCACGCGCATGCGCGCCGTGTGGAACCCCGCAGAGCAGGGGCTTCGCAAGGTGCTGCGCGGCGATGCCACGGCCGCCGTGGCCCTTGCCGAGGCCAATGCGCGCTTCATCGACGTGTTACGCCCGCCCCCGGCACCGCCGGGCAAAACGCCGCTGATGTTGCTGCTGGGGCTGTTCCTGTTGGCTCTGGCCGCACTGGGTGCAAAATACAGCAAAGGCCGCAACCTGCGGGCGGAGTTCCGGGCGTCGCTGCCGTCCTACGCCTACGTCATGCACACGGCGCTGGTGGTGTTGGCGCTGGTGGTGGTGCCCTTGGTGGCCGGTACCGCCACGTCGTTTTTTGCCGGCACCCGCGACGAGCCCCGGTACGTGGGCTTCTACAACTACATCCAGATCCTGACGGCCCGGGGCGGTGACCTGCTGGGGCACGGCTCGTTCTACCTGACGCTGCTCGTGACCCTCTTGTGGACCGTGGCCAACGTCACGCTTCATGCGGTGCTGGGCATGGTGCTGGGCACACTGCTGGCGCGGCCCTGGCTGCGCCTCAAGGCTGTCTACCGCGTGCTCTTGGTGTTGCCCTGGGCCGTGCCCTCCTACGTTACGGCGCTGGCCTGGAAGGGCATGTTCCATCGGCAGTTCGGCGCCATCAACGCCATCTTGGGCCTATTCGGTGTGCAGCCCGTGTCGTGGTTCTCCAAGTTCTCGACGGCGTTCTCGGCCAACCTGGCCACCAACGTCTGGCTTGGCTTCCCCTTCATGATGGTGGTCACCCTGGGTGCGCTCACCTCTATCCCCAAAGACGTGCTCGAAGCCGCAGAGATCGACGGCGCCACGCGCTGGCAGCGCTTTCGCTATGTCACCCTGCCCTTGCTGTGGCCACAGCTGCTGCCATCCATCGTGCTGGGCGCCGTATGGACGTTCAACATGTTCAACGTGGTGTTCTTGGTGTCGGGTGGCGAGCCCGATGGCGCCACAGACATCTTGGTGAGCGAGGCCTACCGCTGGGCCTTCACCCGTGACGCGCAGTATGGCTATGCCGCGGCCTACGCCGTGCTCATCTTCTTCTTGTTGTTCGGCGGCACGCGCCTGCTCGGACGCCTTGCCCCCAAGGCGGCGCAGGGGGTGCTCGGATGAAAAAGCCCAGCCTGCTGGAGGTGCTGATCGTGAACGCCATTCTGTGCGTGTTCACGTTGTTTGCACTGTACCCGCTTTTGTGGGTGCTCAGCTTGGCGCTCTCGGGCCCGGGCCTATCGGCGGACACCGGCGCGCTGCCCTTGCCCCGGGCGCCCACGCTCGACAACTTTCGGCTGGTGATGGGCATAGGCGACAGCGACAAGACCCTCTTGTTCTTGCGGCAGGTGGGCAACTCGCTGTTGGTGTCGGCGGCCACGGCGGGCACCGCGGTGCTCATTGCCACGCCCACGGCCTACGCCCTCTCGCGCTTCGAGTTCTTGGGCAAGAACGCCGGCGTGCGCACGCTGCTGGCCACACAGATGTTCCCCACGGTGGCCAGCGCCATCCCGCTGTACCTGATTCTCGACACGCTGAAGTTGCTCGATACGCGCTCGGGCCTGGTGCTGGTCTACGCTGCCACCGCAGTGCCATTTGCCATCTTCCAGCTCAAGGGTGCGTTCTCGCAAATCCCAACGGATCTCGAAGAGGCGGCCATGGTCGACGGCGCCACACGCACGCAGGCCTTCTTGAAGGTGGTGCTGCCCGCCGCACGCCCGGCCATCGCCGTCACCTCGCTGTTTGCATTCATGAGCGCCTGGAACGAGTTCATCTTGGCGGCCACGCTGCTGTCCAACGAGAGCGCCTTCACGCTCCCGGTGGTGCTGCAACGCTACGTGGGCGAACACGACGCCGCCTGGGGCGCCTTTGCCGCCGGCGCGCTGCTCGTCAGCATCCCGGTCATGGGCTTCTTCTACATCGCCCAGCGGCAGCTGCTCAGCGGGCTCACCGCCGGCGGCGTCAAGGGCTAAGCGAGGCCGCGTGCCCCGGCGGCTCGTGCCGTGCACGGGCCTGATCGCAGGGTGATGCTCCGTGGGTCCCTGGTGGCGGGAACGACGATCCGTCGTGGCAACCGCACGATGCCGCTCCCGGGAGTACGAGTGCGTCAGCGTCGTGCGATGCGCCAGCGGGTAGTCGGGCACGGGCACGGGCACGGGGGAAAGCCGCAGCCCCCACGCCTCCACGTGCTCGTGCGCGATTTTGGGGGGAGGGTGGACGGCGGCAAAAACACATGTAGATTGCCCGGCGCGTGAACGCTCCGTTGGCCACGGCCCCAACTGCCCCCACCAAGCCATTCCCCCGCGTGTTCTGGGTGGCCATCGGCCTCGAGCTGCTCGAGCGCATGGCCTTCTACGGCGTGTACATCAACCTCGCGGTGTACCTGATCAAGACCGTGGGGCTGTCCGAAGTAGAGAACGGCCTTCTGCTTGGCTACTTCGCCATGGGGCGCGCCTGGATCCCCATCGTGGTGGGGGCTCTCTCCGACAAGCTTGGCTTCCGTCGCAGCCTGCTCACGTCGTTTGTACTGTACAGCCTCTCGTACCTGTCGCTCTTCGCCTTCCCCAGCCGGCCCGGGGCGTACTTTGCGGTGTCGGCCATGTGCTTGGCCGGTGCGTTCCTGAAGCCCGTGATCCCGGGCACCGTGCGCAGGTACTCCCCCGAGGGCCGCGAACAAACGGGCTTTTCGATCTTCTACGCGTCGGTGAACGCCGGCAGCGTGGTGGGCAAGGTGCTCACCAAGATTGTCCGCACCACCATTTCGCTGCGGGCCTCCATGATCAACTCCGTGGTGGCGTGCATCGTGGGTCTAGGCGTTGCGCTGGCCCTGTTCCACGAGCCCAAAAAGCAAGAGGCAACCACCGATGCCGCCGCGGCGGCCCCCGCGCCGCCGGCCGAGGGCACCCTGCGTGCACTGCTCGGCGCCGCCAAGAACGCACGCCTGATGATCTTCTTGCTGCTGGTGTCGGGCTACTACCTGCTCATCGAGCAGTTCTACCAAACGTTCCCCGTCTACATCGTTCGCATGTTCGGCGAGAGCGCGCCGCGCGAGTACATCACGCTCATCAACCCTGCGGCGATTGCACTGTTGCAGCTCCTGGTGGCCAAGCTCACCAGGCGTTTGCCTCCGGTAGGTGCCATGGCCCTGGGCATCCTCATCGGCGCAGGATCCATGTTGCTCATGGGCAGCTTTCCCTCGCTGGCCGGCGCTTGTGCGTCGTTCTTCGTGTTTGCGCTGGCCGAGATGGTCTACTCGCCGCGCTACTATCAGTACGTCTCGTCGTTTGCCCCCAAGGGCAAAGAGGGACTGTACATGGGCCTCGGGCTTGCGCCGTTTGGTCTCGGAGGGCTCGCCGGCGGCGTGCTGTCCGGTCGTCTCATCAAGCAGCACCTGCCCGAAGTTGGTGCGCGCGATCCGTTGCGCGTCTGGGGCACCTACGCGGTCATCGGCGTCGTGTGCGCCAGCATGCTGGCAGCGTTTGCGCTGTGGGAGCGAAGGAACCCCAAGACGCCGACGCCGGTCGTTTGAGGCAACGCGGGCCAGTGAGTCTTCGCCGGCAGGCTGCGGGGTCTTCCGGTGTTACGGCTCTTTGAGCGGGGCTACCTTGTCGCCCTCGATGCGCAGCGCCTGAATGGGCCCCTTGTAGTACGAGGAGAGCCCCACATCGATGCGCCACACCTTGCCGTCGCAGGCGCTGTTGATGCCCTGCTCCTGTACCGTGTGCCCCACCACCATGCGCTTGGCACCAAGCAGCCCAAGCGCCTCGGTAAGCGTGCTGCAGCCACCATCGCCGCTCGAGTAGAGGCGCGTCCACACCGGGCCGTCTTCGGCCATCACGGACGCTGGCTCCTTGCCGCCGTTGAGTGTCCAGGACACCACTTCTTCGTGCATCTTGCCGAGACCGTAGCGCACGTGTTTGGGCAAGATCCCGCCGTGGACGAACACGCTGTCGCCCACCTTGACCATGAACGGTCGGTCGCTGAGCAGGCGCGCGTAGGCCCCACCCGGCGCAAACGCCGCCGCGCGGCCCGCGCGGATGATGTCCGAGGCCATCTTGGGCGGCGCCGAAGCATCGCCCAGCAGGGGGAAAGTGCCCCAAGCGCCTTTGGTGACGTAGCGAAAATCGAGCGCCACGTTCATGAGCTCGTGATTGCCCGAGAGGGCGATGACCTCGCCACCGGCCTTCTTGGCATCGGCCTTGAGGCGCTCGAACAAGTCCAAGATGGCGCGGTCGTCGTCGCCGCGGTCGATCTCGTCGCCCGTTTGCACCACGGTGAGCGTTCCGCCAATCCAAGCGTCTTTGGCGTCGATGGCGCCCGCCAACCGCAGCACCCTCCGCGCATGGTCGAGATCGCCATGCAAGTCGCCAATGGCCACCAGGGTGCCCACCGCAGGGCGCGTGAGCGCGGGCGGAAGCGGCGCCACGGACGCCGGCGCCACCGTGGCCTGGGGCTCGGCCTTGGCCGGGGGCTTCTCGGCGGGGCCGCGGTCGCACGAGAGAGCCAGGGCACAAAGGGCACCGGCGCTAAGGACGCCGGGCCATCGCGAAGAGAGGCGCTGCATGGGGCCGCTCACTTTTCGTCCATGCTGGGGCAATGCGTGGCGTACACGTGGCCATCGACCTGGCCATTGTCGAGCACGGCGGAGATGTCGAACGCGATGAACGTTGCTCCCTTTGCATCTGCCGGTGCGGCCACGGGCGTCAGCGTCACGGTCTTGGCCTTGAGCACGGGCTTGTCGGTGAGATCGCCCTTGAAGTCCAGGAACGACACGGTGACCCCCGAGCTGACGGGCGCCGCCGACGTGGGAAACGGAACGTTGGCAATCACGGCGGTGAAGTCTGGCGTCGGCGACGACTGCGTGGGGCACGCGGCATCGCCGCCCTTGTGGGCCTCGACCTGCAGGGTGCCGTCGGCATTGAAGCCAAACTGCGCCCGGGCAAAGGTGTCGGTCTTGGGACCAACAAGAACCGCCAGAACGAGCTTCTGGCAGCTCGCATCGCAGGTGCTTGGAAGTCCTGTCGCGCCATCGGCGGGAGCCTTGGCGTCGGTCCCCGCGTCCGCGGAGATCTGGCCTGCGTCTTCCGCCGCCTGAGCGTCCGGCACGGGCGCGGCAGCGTCGATCACGGACGTCGGCGCCGTGGTGCTGGACGAGCACGAGAACAACGAGACAGCGAATAGCAGGACAAATGGGTGACGGCGCATGCCGCTTGGGGGTGTAGCACGACGCGCGGCCGGGGCCTGACCCGATTTGGTCAACGGTTGCTTGGCGATACTTTGGTCTTCGAGGCGTTGGCTCTCCTACGGATTGCCAGGGCTCTGTTGGCCAAGCAGGGGCGCTTTGGTTGTTGGTTGCAGAATACCTTGATGCCGGCGAAGGAACTTGCCTGGGCCACGTGGTGGTGGCACCCGAGGCAAGACGCACTGCCGTGCCCCGGTGCTCGCCGCAGTTGCCGCACCGACTCCGGCGGCAGGTCATCCGCGGTGCACTGGGCTGCTGCTGCGGATCCGTCGGCGCGGATGCCCCCCCCGCGCGTCGGCACCAAAGGCCTCGTGCGCCCTGGCTCCACCATTCGACGGGGCCGAAAGGCGCGCCTCGCCTCCCACCCGCGGGGGTGCGCTCGGCCGCGGTCCGTGTCATCGACTTTGGCGACATGTAAACGTCGCGGTAACCTCGTCTAACGAACATGAAGAAGATCGGCATTTTCTTATTCGCAGCATCGCTTTTGGGGATCGCGTGTTCCGGGGACGATGAAGGCGGCGGAGGTGCCGGCGGCGGCGCGGGTGCTTCCAGCAGCAGCAGTTCCGGCGGAAGCTCCTCGGGTTCCTCGGATGGGTCCTGTACGCCGGCCGCGCCGGTCACCGAGTTGGCATCGTTGCCCGCAGAGTGCGCGATGCTCACCCAATCAGATGACTCGCTCTTCACGACGGACGTGCAGGGCGGACCGAGCGTGGCCGTTGGCAAGAGCGGCGTCGTGTTGCGCGTGCCAAAAGACGGCAGCGCCGCGTCGCCGTTCTACACGCCCGAAGCAGGCAGACAGGTGAAGAGCATCTTCGCCGATGGCAGCGAACTCTTCGTGATCGAGGCCGACCCAGGCGCCGCCACGGAGCGCCAGGGACGCTTGGTGAAAAAGAGCATTGCCTCCGGCGCCGTCACCGAGCTCCTCGGTACAGGCTTCGACAAGGTCTTGACGGCCATCGTCGCCGTCGACGCAAACTACGTATACGTCGAGCAAGCCTCGACGAAGAGTGGCATGTTCGGCATCTACCGCGTCGCACGCGCCGCCGGCGCCCTCGAGACCGTCGTCGAGGTCGACTCCGGAGCGTTCCTCAACACGCAACTCGTGGGCGACGACTTCGTCTTCAGCGCACGCGTGAAGGATGTGCACCGGGTTCCCAAGACCAACGCCGGCGCGCCGATCACGGCAGTTGGAAGCAAGACTTGCGTCTCGGGATTCGCCGCAACCTCCGACGCCATTTACTGCGGACAAGCGCTCGAGCTCATGAAGACCGATGCAACTCTCGGCAACGAGCAACTCGTGTTCCGCGTCGACAGCGTGCCCGCCCTCAAGGCCACGAGCGCCTCCGGTGTTCAACCGCGGCTTGCAACGTCGGAGGCGATCTACGTTCGCTTCAATCCCGGCGGTACCAAGGTCCCCATTCTGAAGGTCGACCGCGCGACCAACGCGCTCAAGCCGGTCATGTGCGGTCTCGGCTTCGTAGACGGCACCATTGCGGACGCGCAGTCGTTCTACGCACTGCAGGTCCGCAACGAGAAGTTCGAGTCTGCCGCGAAGATCTTCAAGACCGCTCGATAGAGCCCTTGATTACTGACCGATTGCTGACGCGAAAAAACGAGACGAAGGAAGCCTGCAACCCGGGCTTCCTCGACCTGACCGCCAAGCGCTGGCCGGCGGACCGGGCCCCGAGTACCTCGACACAGGGAAACCGGTGTCGAGGTACGAGAACTTGGCCCACATTGCGCCCGATTGCTACGCGCTTAGGGATGCACCAAGCGGCGGCCAAAAAAGCGCCAAAGGCCAAGAGCTCCGAGCGCCGGAGCGGCGCCGACCGCCGCGACAGCGACGATCGTAGGTTCTTTCCGCGCCCGGAGGGTCGCCGCAGCACCCCTGGTCGCAGAAGCACCGACACCGGCGACGTGCCGAAGAGCTAAACTCTGGGCCCGAAGGGCCGTTACACTGCGGGGCGTGAGTGTTCGACGCCTCATCCGTTGCTTGCTCGTCGCCGTCGGCATGGCCGGCGTCGCCGCGAGCGCCAGCGCCGACGCGGGGCCCAGCACCAACGCGTACTTTCGCTACCAGCAAAAGAAGCTCTGTTACTCGCGCAATGGCCCCGGCGGCCTGGCCCACGTGGCCGGCACGCCCCAAAGCCCGGGCGCGCCCATGCCCATCGTCGTGTTCTTGCACGGCATGAACGCCGCGGGCGACATGCACATGTGGATGGGCGACAACCGCGGAGATCTTCGCGCGCTCGCAGACACGTGGGTGGGCCGCGGCGATGTCGAGCCCTTCGTGCTGGCGGCGCCCACGCACACGCGCTTTGCCACGGGCTCCACGGTCATGTGGCCAACCTTCGACGTCATGGACTTCGTGGGCGCCACCGAGCAAGCGTTGGCCGGACGGGTCAAGATCGACCGCACCCGCGTCATCCTTGTGGGTCACAGCGCTGCCGGCTGCAACACGCAGGGCGGCCTGTGGGGTGATCCGGTGCAAGCGCAGGGCAAAGGCCTCAAGGCCGTCGTCGCCGTCGACACCTGCCTCGACGAGGCCATCGGCGAGCGCATCGCTGCGCTGGGCCAAAAGACGCCGATCATGTTTTTGCATCAGCCCGGATGGCGACGCCCGGTAGGCGATCTGAGCAAAACCTGCGAGACTGCGCGGGCTTCATGCCAGACCGAGACCTTCGACGGCCTGCACGGAAACCCTCACGAGGCAATCTTGCCCGTGGCGATGTTTCGCGCGCTGACGACGCTGCTGCCCGGCGCCAAAGCAGCACCGGCGGCGGAGAGCACCGCCACGATCTCCGCCGTGTCGCCGTCGCGCTCGCAACCCTAGGCCTCTTCGCCTGCCCGAGCTCCCCCCCGGCGCCAACCGCCGATGCCGGCCCGCGCCCATTGCCCATCGCAGCCAGCGCATCGACAGATGCACTTGCCCAAGACGCAAGCGCCCAAGATGCGAGCACCAAAGACGCAAGCGCGCCCGCGGCGCCCAGCGCCCCCGCGCGCACCGCAACCACCACGACCCGGAGTGTCTGCGGTGCGCTATCGCACGAAGCCAGTCGACATCGGATTGCAGAGAAAGATCTCCGCACCTCTTTCGTGGACGGCGACGACTTGCTGGCCCTCGTCAACCGCTCCCCCACCGGTGCACTGGCGGCGGACTACGCCCCCAAAGACTTGGTGGAGCTCGGCTCTCTTGCCAGCAAAGATGCCCGCGCCTGCGAGGCCACGCAATGTCTGCGCTTGGCTGCTGCCACGGCCCTGAAGGCGCTGCTCGCGGCCATGAGCGCCAAAGGCTTCCCGGGCCGCGTCGAGTCCGCGTACCGAAGCTACGACAACCAGTGCGGCACCTTCTTGAACTGGGTGCGCAAAGGAGACTTCTGCGGCGCCACCGAGCAGAGTGCCCTGCCCGGCCACAGCCAACACCAGCTGGGCACCACCGTCGATCTGTTCACCGAAGAGTGGGCACGAGATCCCCGCGGCGTGTTTCGGGAGGGCTTCGGCTGCACCGCCGCGGGCACCTGGCTGCGAGAGCACGCCCACGAGTTCGGCTTCGTCATGTCGTACCCCATTCACCCCGACGACGAGCACCCCAAGCAACGCTGCGTCACGCGCTGGGACATCCCCATCGGTATCAACCCCAAAACGGGCTACCGGTACGAGCACTGGCACTTTCGGTACATCGGCAAAGACAACGCCGCGGAGTTCCAAGCCGCGGCAACGGCATCGGCCAGCAAAGGTCCCGACGCACTGACGCTCGAGCAGTGGCTGCGAAGCAAGCTCTCCTTGGGCCCTGCAGACGCGGAGCTGCCCGTTTGCGATGGCTGCAACTGCGGCGCGTGCGCCACCTTGGTCACCGACGGCAAAGGCCCGTGCAAAGACAACGCCGTGATCATGCGTGACGGAGTGCCCCCCGCAGGAGCGGCCGAGTTGCCAGAGATCGCCGCAGCCAAGGTGCACAAACATGGAGCCCACGTGGTGACCCTGACGGTCACCCTCGAGGTGCCCCAAGGCACGCTCACGCAACCGCCGATCTTCGGCAAACTGGTTACCCCCTACAGCGAGAGTTCGAGCTACCTGACCCTCGCGCCGCTTCCCAACACGAAGCCTCGAGCCTTTCCGCCGCTGGCCGGCGCAACGCGCCTCGCCATCGAACCCACGCCCCGGGCGCCCAACATGCCGCCCTGGCCGTACCGCTTCGCCCTGGCTGGCCAAGATCCGGCGCCCATCTACGATCGCGCCAACGTCGTGTTGCCCGTACGCCCGGGCACCATGCGCATCGAGGTACAGGTGCCCCGGGGTGCAAGCGAGATCAAGCTAGGCATCGAACATGCCGGCACGGTCAAAGAGAGCCGCTCCCTGCGCATCGTCGAGTAGCCATGGCCAAGAAGAAGACCTCGAAGAAGAAGAGCACCCTCGCAGGTTCGTCGCCAATGGCGCGAGCGCGAGCGCTCTTGTCGAAGTTGACCCTGGGCACGGTGCTGGCGCTGGTATTCGGTGTATTCAGCCTGTGGCAGATCACCGAGCAGGACATCTACTGGCAGATTCGCGCGGGCGACGAGCTCTTGCGAACACGAACGTTCCCGCACGTCGAAACGTGGTCCTACGCCGCCAAGGGGCAACCCTGGATGAACGGCCAATGGATCAGCACGCTGATCTTTCGCGCGGCCTTCTACTTTGGCCCGGCGGGGCTCGTGCTGGCCCGGGGTGCCCTGGTGTTCGTGCTCTTCGACGAGCTTGCGCGCCTCGTGGAAAAGCATGCCGGCTCCCGCGGCAAGGTACTGGCGGTGCCGTTGACCTGTACCGCCGTGTACGTGGCCACGGCGTTTCGCCTGCAACTGCGCGCCGACTTGCTCGTGTTTGCATTGTTCACGAGCGTTTTGCTTCACGCAAAGGCGCGAGCCCTATCGTACCGGTGGTTGGTCTTCTTGGTGGTGCTGGCAGCCAACATTCACCCCGGGACAGCGCCCTTCGTGGTGGTCGCCGCCGGCTTCGTCGTCCTGACCAGCGCGGCACCGTGGAAACACAAGGCGTGGATGGCGCCGGCCCTTGGCCTCGCCATGTTCGTCACGCCCTATCACGTGGGGGTCCTGCCGTTCCTCAAGCGGCACTTCTTCTACTTCGAGGGGCAAGTGCTCACCAACCCCGACCACCAGAAGTGGGACAGCGCCATGCACCTCGACACCGACCACTTCGGCATCGCGGGCGTGGTCTGGATTGGCATCTCGGCAGTGGGTGCCATCGGCGTGTTGCTCTCGCTGCTGGGCAGCAAACAGCGCCGCTTTGCGGCGTTATTGGCCCTTCCTTTGCTCGTGGGCTTTACCTGGATGTCGTTGAACCGCGTGCGTGCGATCCCGTACCACGCCATCTTCATCAGTCCCTATGTGGCTCACGCGCTGCGCGTTCTGTACCTTCAGCTGCGCCGCCGACGCCTGCCCGGCTGGTCTGTGGGCGTAGCGCCGGTGGCGCTGGCTGCGCTGGTCTTTGCGTGGCACTTGTCGACCAACAAGCTCGTGCTGGGCTTTAGCGAGAGCCGCGGCATGTACCCCATCGACAGCGTGGCCTTCATCAAGAAACACGGCATTCGCCCAAACTTGTATCATACATTCGCTTTCGGCGCGTACACGGTCTGGTACCTGCGCGAGTTCCCAGACTTCGTCGACCCCCGGGAGACGCCGTTCCGGGGCGTCGAAGAGGACTACCTGAAGGCGTATGGCTCGGCGGAACACGCCCAGAAGCTCTACCAACGCTATGGCATCAACGCCGTACTGGTGCCCATCCCAAAAACCGCGATGGTGCCGGGCCTTGGCTTCCGTGATCTGATCGAGGAGTACCTGCCCGCCGAGGGTTGGGCCCTCGTGTATTGGGACGACATCTCCGTGTTGGTGGTGCGACGCATCCCCGAACATGCGCAGGTCATCAAGGACCACGAGTACAAGTTGCTACGGCCCAACCTGCCGCCGGGCAACCTGCTGGCCTACGGCAAACCCAAGCCCGAGCTGCTCCGCACCTACGCCCGAGAGATCGAACGGTGCCTGGCCGAGCGCCCGCACGACCCGGTCTGCAAAGCCAGCGACGTGGCGCTCGATCGCTACCGCAAGCAACACCCATAGGTGGGCATGGCCCGTCTGCCGCTCGGATATCGCTCATGAGCGTGCGGGCACGGGCGCGGCCTCCGTGCGCAGATAGAGCAGCGGCACGGCGTAGATGCCGAAGAAGAACACATTGACGAGACCGTTGACGGGAACGCCGCCCAGAATGGATCCCGCGGTGTCCAGCACGAACCAAATGCACACGCTCTGAAGCAACAGCTTCCGGGCCAACCCCATGTGCAGGCGCCCGACCTTGGTGAGGATCTGCCATTGGAGCACCCCCCAAGAGGTCAGAAATCCACCGAGCAGCGCCCAGGCAAGTCGGGTCTCCGGACGCTGGGTGGTCTGCGCGCCATCGGGTGGCCACACCATGAAGTCCGTGAAGAACCGCGCGGGCCATTCGAGCGCGACAATGCACGAAGCTTCGGACATGAGGCCAAAGACGATGGTGGAACCGATGACAAGGCGAAGCGCCGTTTCACTCTTCTGTCGCGACATGACGACCCTCCGATCCGGGGCCGTACCGTGCAATGCTCGCCCGCCGCAGGCAATTACCTCGGAGGTAATGCGCTGCGCCCACCGCGTTGAGTATAACTGCCTTGTGCTACGCAAAGACGGTGAGACGCCGTGCAACGCCCGTTTCGGCAACCTGCTCCGGGAGTGGCGTGAACGTCGCAACTTCAGCCAACTGACGCTGGGTCTCGCGGCGAATGTCTCGTCCCGACACATTTCGTTCATCGAGACCGGTCGATCCCAGCCAAGTCGCGCCATGGTCATGATGTTGTGCGAGGAGCTTTCGGTTCCACGGGCCACGCGCAACGAGTTCCTGACCGCAGCGGGGTTCTCGCCCATCTACGCAAGTCGCTCGCTGAGCGACCCAGAGATGAAGAGCATCGCCGAGACCGTCGCACATGTGCTTTCGAGCCACGACCCCTTGCCGGCGATGGCCTTCGACCGGCATTGGGTCCTGGTCCGAACGAACAAGGCCGCCGCGCGTTTGCTCGGGAGCATGAACCTCGCCGAGGGTGACAGTCTGCTCGATGCCCTACGCGACGAGGACGCCACCCGCGCACTCTTCGCCAACCGGGACGAGGTCATTCGACACACCGTGGCCCGACTCAAGACCGAGAGCTCGCACCTGGGAGGGGACCCCGTGCTGGATCTCGCGTGCCAGCACCTTGCAGCCACGCTGCCGGCACCAACCGACGACCCGGGGCCACTGCCCGCCATCATTCCCATCACGTACCGCGCGCCGGACGGCATCTTCTCTTTCGTCACGATGATCGCCCAGTTCGGCAGCGCAGAAGACATCTTGCTCGCGGACCTGAAGATCGAACTCATGTTCCCGGCAGATGCCAGCACGCGCGCCTACTTTGCCCGCACCTGAGCCCGAAACAGAGGTGCGTCGGGCTCACCCGCGCATCACCCTCGAGAAGTGGGGCGCGGCGCAGCCCATCTCCGCGGGCGGCGTTGTCCTCTGGGCGGCTCCGGTGTCTGTAGGTGCTTCCAGACTGGCTGGGCAATAACGCGTCGCGCTGGCCGGAGGCTCTGGGCACACCCAAGGCACTTCAGAATGAAGCGCTTCATCATCAATCTGGTCACCTTCGGTGGCGGCGCTGGGGCCACGCAGCAGGGCGCGGGTGGCATCCAGGGCGCCCTGCGGCCAGTGCCGTGCGCGCAGTGCATGCAGAGTCATCCACACCAGCATCGCTTCGCCGCTCCACGCGCCTCGAAAGGCAAATCGCGGCAAAACAGCCCCTCGACCCCTGTCGTCGGGTGCGAAGGGGCGTTGGTGGGTGCTCCACAGGGTCAGCTTCCGCAGTGATTGAAGGTAGGCCACATGTGCTTCGGTGAAGTGTTCGCCAGGAGTACCAAATGGAAACGAGAAGTGCTGGAGCGGCTGCCCAAACGCGCTCTCGAAGGCCAACGTAGATTCCCGGAGTTCGGTCTCCGCGGCTTGCGTCGACAGCAGGCACAGATTGAAGTGCGTATTGGTGTGGCCACCGAGGCTCACGTTGCTCAGCGTCGAGAGTCTCTTGCATGCCTCGACGGTGGCCAAGGCGAACTCGGGCTGCCGCGCCACTTCGCGCAAATCATGGCGATGGTTCTCGCGATGCACATCGAGATCCTGGGCCATAAACACGCCAAATGGCGGCGTCGGCAGGTTACGTCGCCGCAGAAGTTCGTAGTGGTCCCAGCGAAAGCCCGAGCGCTGCGTGAGCTTCTCTGGGCACACGAATACAAGCCACTGCACGCCGGGGTAGGCCCGGGCCCGACGCTCGACGTAGGCCACGCTGTCGGCATATCCGTCGTCGAAGGTCAGCGAAAGCGAGTCTTCGCGTCCGGCACCTCGCACGAGTTCGAGGAGCCTGTCGATGCGCGCCTCGGCAATGGTCATCTCCGGGGCTGGGTTGCATCGCCGGCCGGCCGTCGGGCCCACGCGATGCACACACACGGCAAGGCCAAAACCTTTGGTTGCGCGTCGAAAGAGGCTCTGCAGAGCCCACCTTGGCAACATCTGTCCCGCCGCCCGAACCGATAGCTCCTGCAGCACAACGCGTAGGCTCATTGGATTCCGCTGGGTGCAACTTTCGCGCCGAAGTACCCGGTGCTCGCGGCACGCAACCTGCTTGGGTGGGCCCCGATGAACTTCTATGCATCGCCCGGGTATCTGGGCGCGGTGGCGGCAACATACTTCGGTGGCCGGGACGCACAACTCGAAGACGTGCGTGTGGGCGACGCGCGGTTGCGACTGCTGGTGCTGGACAATGGCCGCGTGATCACCGACGCGATGTTCTTGGACTACCACGAGCCCCTCGGCTCCCAGGTCGCCGAAAGACCCCGCCGAAGCGCCAGCGATGCCAAGAGCGTCGTGCAGGGGACCATCGACATCGAGGCCTGGGAGCCTGGAGTACAGCCCGGCCTCGACCTCGCACCGTTCGTCGATTGGTCGGCGTTCTCGTCGTTTGCGAACTACCAGGCGCACGTTCTGGCCCGCGGACGCGGCCTGGTGCGAGAGCGCGAGCGCCGCGGACGACGGCTCGCGGAGCACATGGGCGCACTGGTGTTCACTGCGGATGATACCGGCGATGACGTCTTGGCCTTTGCGCGACGATGGAAGAGCGAGCAATTGCGTGCATCGGGGCTGCGCGACTACTTTGCCGACGGTAAAGCCATGGCGCTCTTGCAGAACCTGCAGCGTCGGGGGCTCCTGACCATGTCCACGCTGCGGGGCGGCGGACGCATCGCTGCGGCGTGGATTGGGTTCATCCACGACGGCGTCTGGTCCGGCTGGGTGTTCGCGTTCAATCCCGCGCTGCGAAAGTATTCTGCGGGGCACCAACTGCTGCGGGCCATGCTCGAAGAGAGCTTTCACCGCAAACATCGCGAGTTCGACTTCTCGACGGGTGCGGAAGAATACAAGATGCTCTACGCCACGCACGGCCGGGTGCTTGGACCTTTGGGCAGGCCCCCCCTCGCGCAGCGCGTGTTGGCGCGGGCCAAAGACGTCGCGCGCCGGCGAGCGCCCGCGCTGTACGACGCCGCGCGCACGCTACGTGGCACCCTTGCCGCACGATCGCCCACGGGCGATCGCACCCAAGGGGATACCCAGTGACCGCGTCCTTGGGGCTTGCAACTTCGACGTCGGCTCCGGAAACCGGCGTGGCGGCGCCTTCCGCAGACACGGGCCCGCCGGCAGACCGACTGCTGCGACGCATGAAGAACAAAGCAACCAGCAAGCTCTCGACACTCTTGCTGCCCTTGGTGCGGCGCGCGGCCCGATCGCACATTGGAGGCGAGAGCCTTGATGACGCCATCTGCGTGGCGCAGCGGCTCGCGGGCGAGGGGCTGCCGAACACGCTTGGGTTCTGGGACACCAAAGACGATACATCGCGTCAGGTCGCAGACCGGTATCTCGACGTCATTGCGCAGCTCGCCCAAAGCGGTCTCAACAGCTACGTGTCCATCAAGCCGCCGGCGCTTCGCTTCGACGCGGGGCTGGCCACCGAAATCGCGCTTGCCGCACGCAGCGCTCACCTGCGCATCCATTGCGACTCACACGGGCCCGACGTGGCGTCGGCTTCACACGACATGGAGAACGTGATCCTGGGAACACTTGGTCCGGAGCGCACGAGTACGACCTTGCCCGGGCGCTGGTTGCGCAGCCTCGACGACGCCAATTGGGTCATCGACAATGGCCTGGGCGTACGCGTGGTGAAGGGGCAGTGGCCAGACCCAGACGACCCGCATCGCGACATGCATGAGGGGTTCCTAGAGGTCGTTCAGCGCCTTGCGGGTCGCGCCATACACGTAAGGGTCGCAACGCATGACGTCCCCCTGGCCGCCGAGGCCATTGCGCGACTGCGACATGCGGGCACCTCGTGCGAGGTCGAACTGCTGTTCGGCCGACCACTCCAGGCACCGCTGCGCTGGGCCAGGGAACACCGGGTCCCGGTTCGGGTCTACGTGCCCTTTGGCAAGGGCTACGTGCCCAGCGCCATAGGCTTGCTCCGGCACAACCCAAAGCTCGCGTTGCACATTCTGCGCGGCGTGCTGACGGCGGACCTATAGAGGTCCCCCTTTCCAAGACACACCAGCCGCGCAGGGGGCATCTTGCTCGCGGACCTGTCGGTCGAACGCGTGTTCAGGCTGCCCTCCGTCCGGCTACAATGCGCAGCATGAACCGCCTGCTTGGGTTTCGAAGCACCTGCACGCTGGTTGGCGTGCTCCAGATCATGCTCGCGTGCAGCATCCTGTTGCGCGGCGCGCGAACCGCCATGGCGCCGTTTGGTGTTCCGGACGTGGTGCTCGGCTCACCGCACTACCAAGACGCCATCACCTGGGTCTATGTGCACATGGCCGTGCTGGGTGCGCTGATCGCCACCGCGGGCTCCGTGGTGGTCGACCCCCGCAAGCAAGTTCTCTTCTGCCGGGTTCTTTGCGCGGCGCACTTGCTGTACCTCTTCATGGACGTGCGCACCGCGGAGTCGTTCCTTGGCAATGGCCTGTATCGTGGCGCCGCATCCAACATTCCGACGTTCATCGGACTCTTCTTCTGTGTGCTCTTTGCGCGACTCAGCGTTGCGCCCAAAGCACCCGGTACCACCGCAGGTAGCGCTTAGCCTGCCGTGGGCAAGCGCGGCGACGAATCGAAGAACGCGTTGCGGATAGGGTCGTTGAAGCTCTGGTAGTCCGGAGCCCAAGGCACCATGCGGCATCCGTCGGGCCCGAACTGCACCGTCATGGCCATGGGGGTGACCTGACGGTAGGCGCTCTCTTCGGGCAAATCGTTGTTGTGCAGGCCCCCGGACGAGAACAACGTAAAGAGCTTGGCGTCGTCGTCGTTGTACGTGCGCTGGAAGCCGCACAGGATCTTCTCGTGACCGCGGACCATGGTGGTGGCCCCAAGGCGACGCATGAACGCCTTGAACTGCAGGCGCCCAAAAGAGAACCTGGCGACCTTGTCTTGGAGCTCCATGGGGATGATGTCGGCTTCGCTCGGATCGCTCCACATCATCTCGAAGCGCAGGTCTGGGTCGTTGAGACTGGAGAGGTCTTTCCACTTGGTCTTGAGCGTGCGATCCCTAGGAGCGCCGCCGTGGACGAACATCATCTCGTCGAAGAGCAGCACGTTGGGCAGCTTCTCGAAGAACAAGCGGTACGCGTGCAGCACATCGATGTCGACCAGCGGCTTGAGCTCGTCGATGGTCTCTGAGGGTTTGACGCCGCCGAACACACGGCCCTTGTGTTCGATGTAGTACTCATGGTTTCCGCGAAGCACGATGACGTGCTCCGGCGCGGCCACGAACAGCTGTAGCACCGTGCGCAACACGCCGTTCAGACCGAAACGGCCACGGTCGATGTAATCTCCAAGCAATACCAACAGCGGGTACGGCACGCGGCCAGGGTTGGCGCGGTACGCCGTGACCTTCTCGAGGAAT
>JBIKNA010000227.1:0-11116 GCA_044358965.1 Polyangiaceae bacterium | reverse complement strand
AAGGTGAGCGCGAGGACAGCCATTGGAATGCGCATGGTCGGGGATGTCATCGCTGCCGCGGCGAGGACTGTGACATGCTCGCACGCTGGCGGCAGCCCATCGACCCTTGTGTGTGCAACGGCCGAGGGGTCGCCCGTTGTCGCCTTCGTTGGCCCTCTTCCTTCGGTCCGTTGCCTTCCGTATCCTGCTTCGCCATGAAGACCGACCCCCGTGTGGACCAGTACATCTCCCGTGCTCCCGCCTTCGCGCAGCCGATCCTCAAAGAGACGCGGGCGCGCATCCAAAAGGCGTGCCCCGCGGCAGAAGAGACCATCAAATGGAACCAACCGTTCTACGTGTTGGGCGGCCAGCTGCTGGCCAGCATGGCGGCGTTCAAGGCGCACACCAAGGTTGGCGTTTGGGCCGACAAGAAGCCCACGTTCGTCGATGTGGCCAGCGTGGCAGAGCTCCCGGCTGCCACGACTTTCATGGCCCAGGTGCAGGCGGCCGCGGCACGTGCAAGCGGCGCGCCCAAGAAGGCAGCGGCGCCCAAGAAGGCAGCGGCGCCCAAGAAGGCCGCCGCGCCCAAGAAGGCCGCCGCGCCCAAGAAGGCCGCCGCGCCCAAGAAGGCCGCCGCGCCCAAGAAGGCCGCCGCGCCGCAAAAAGCCAAGGCAGGAGCCAAAAGCGCTCCTGCCAAGAAGGGGCCTCTGGCCAAGAGTGGCGCCGGCAAGGCCAAGAAGAACTAGCTACCAGCGCTTCTGCACTTGGCCGATGAATTTGTAGGGGTATCCAATGTCGAAGGCGCTCGCGTCGTCGAGCGCCTTGACGTTGTCGGCGGTGAGCTTGACCTCGGTGGCCTTCAGGTTGTCTTCGAGCTGCTCGATGCTACGGGCGCCGAAGATGACCGATGAGACCGTGGGTTTGGCCAAGAGCCAGGCCAGAGCCACCGCCGATGCCGTGGTCGAGTGCTCTTTGGCAAGGGCATGCAATGCGTCGATGGTGCGCCAGCCGCGATCGTTGTCCACGTCGGCAAAGCGCTCTTTCCATTTCTCGAGGCGCACGCCGGGCGGCGGCGCTTGGTTGCGCGTGTACTTGCCCGACAAGAACCCGCCGGCCAGCGGCGACCACGGGAGCACCCCCATGCCGAACTGTTTGCACACGGGGATGTGCTCGCGCTCGAGATCGCGCACCATGAGGCTGTACTGCATCTGCAGCGCCACGAACCGGTGCAGGTTACAGGTCTTGGAGATCCACTGGCTGTCGGTCAGGCGGTACGCCGCGTAGTTGCTGGCGCCCAGGTACAGCACTTTGCCCGCACGTACCAAGTCGTCGAGCGCTCGGAGTGTCTCCTCTTCCGGCGTGTCGATGTCTTGCATGTGGATTTGGTACAGGTCGATGCGATCGGTCTGCAGGCGCCGCAGGCTGTCTTCGACCGTGCGCACGATGCGGTAGCGCGAGGCACCGGTGGCGTTGGGGCCCTCGCCCATGCGAAAGCGGAACTTGGTGGCCAAGATCACCCGGTCGCGGTTGTTGTGCTCGCGCATCCACGCGCCCACCACCCGCTCGGACAGTCCGTCTTGTCCGTACACGTCGGCAGTATCGATGAAGTTCACACCGCGATCGAGCGCGTGGCTCATGATGCCAAACGAGGTCTTGTCGTCGCAGCCAAGCTTGTGCATGAACGACTTCTCGTCGGCCTCGCCAAAGGTCATGGCGCCAAGACAGAGAACGGGGACTTTGAGTCCACTGTTGCCGAGGGAACGGTATTCCATGGGTAGCGAGGCCTTTCTAGACGGACGATGAGGAGATGGCCGCGGGACCGTGTGTGGCACCCGCCGCGCGTTGCTCTTGCACCAAGGAGACCACCGCTCGGCACAAACTGCACTCGGCCAATCCGTGGGGCACGTTGGTCTGGTGTTTTTGGATCACGAGTTTGGAGCGTTGGGCCAGCATGCGCCGCACCATGCGGCGTTCGCCCTTGACCCGGGGGATGACCATGTCGTCGTAGGCCGTGGTCTGGTGGCGCATCCACGCAATGACCGCAGCGCTGGCGCGTTCGGCCACGGAGATGCGCTTGGTGCGCGCCACGGTGCCGCTACCTACGGGCGTTGCGTGTGCGGCCACGAGCTTGGCCATGGCCTTGCCCAGGGGTTCCCACTCGCTCGAGAACGACAGGTAGGCAAACACCTCTTGCTCGAAGGTGACAACGTAGGCGCTCTGCGCCCGTTCCCGCCGCGCGACGTCGGCTGCACGCTTCTTGTCGTAGTCTGGGGTGGCGCGCTCGGCGTCGAGCTCGGCTTTGACTTGGGCGATGGTGCTGGCCGGGGCCCAGAGGCCCTTCGAGAAGGCTTTGCGCCCGCGCTTTTCGATGACGGCCCAAGAGGGGCCACGTTGTTTGACCCGGCGGGTCCAGGTGGCGTCGCCCGGGGGCAAACATGCCCAGCCCGCGGGCGGCGACAAACGGTTGCCTTTGGGGTCGACGAAGACCGTCGGATCCGCGGTGGGGGCCAAAGTGAGCGATGTGTGCACCCCCAGACTTCTAGCAAACCTGCGAGTTTGCTGGGAGAACCCAAGCATCCGGAAAAATCGTCGGGGCCCGTGAAATTTACGGCGAGCCCTGCGCGACTGCCTGGGTATGAACGACGCCGACCCGTACCGCAGCGCTCTTTCGACCTCTCCCAGCAACGACGAGCGCTTCGCCGCAGCCCTCGCGCACGGAGGAACCTGCTTTTCGTGGTTCTTGGCTCCCTTGTTTGTCTACGTGCTCAAGCGCAAAGACTCCCGGCACGTGGAGTACCAGGCGCTGCAGGCCCTGGTGTGGTCGCTGCTCGGCACTGCCCTCGGCGCTGCAACCTCGGGGCTGGTGATCCCGATCTTCTTGGGATTTCACCTGTATGCTGCATACAAAGAGCTTCAGGGGGTCTCCATCGACTACCCCCTGGCCTCGGACATCGCCCGCTCGATGCTCCAGCGCAACGACGCTCGTCACACCGCGCAGCTCTAGCCCCGTGGGCGAGGAGGCGGGGCGGGCGGCTTAGCGCTCGACTTGGTCGCGCAGGGGGAGCGGGAAACCGGGGCGTGCGAACAGGTAGCCCTGCACGAACTGAACGCCAGCCTTCTTGGCGACGCTCAGCTCTTCTTCGGTCTCGATGCCCTCGGCCACCACTTCGGCGCCCAGCGCGTTGCACATCTTGACGATGCCGTCGATGAGCTGCTCTTGGCGTGAGCTGCGGCTGGCTCCAGCGATGAGCGCTCGGTCGAGCTTGACGATCTTGGGCTTGAGGTCCGAGATGTACTTGAGGTTCGAGTAGCCGGCGCCAAGATCGTCGATGACCAGGTGCACTTGCGTGCGGCTTCGCGCATCGGCCAGCACGCTCTTGCAGAGTTCGAACTGGTTCATGGGCACGGCTTCGGTGAGCTCGAGGTACACGTCGGTGTCGTGCGAGAACATCGGGTCGTCGGGCCGCACGAGCCAGCGCTCCTCGAGCTCGACGGGGTGGATGTTGAGAAACACCGGGATGCCCTCGCACAAGGGCACGGCGATTTCGCGGATCATGCGCCCCAGGCGACCGGTGCAGCCATCGGCCGCCGCGCGCTCGAACAGCACCATGGGGTTCCGGTAGGCTTCGACCCGGCATCGCACGAGCGCCTCGTAGGCGAACACCTTCATGGTGGACAGGCGCAAGATGGGCTGAAACACCACGCTCAAGTCATCGGCCGAGATCAGCCGATGCAACGCCATCTGGGAGGTCTTGACCGAGAGCTGCGGAAACGGATTGGCCAGGAATTGGTTCGAGGTGGTTCGCTTCAAGGGCCGAACATTATACACGAAACGGCGCAGGTTGGGCGATCGTCGCTCAGTGCGCGGCCTGGCCTGCCAGCTGAAGCCCCGCAATGCCCAAGGTCACCAGCACGGCGCCCACGTAGGCGCCGCGGGGCACGCGCTCGCCCAGCAAGGCACCACCCAAGAACGCCGCGACCAGTACCGAGGTTTCGCGCACCGCGGCCACCACGCCCAAGGGGGCATGCGTCATGCTCCAGAGCACGCTGGTGTATGCCGTCATCGACGTGAGCCCGGCAAGCAGACCACCACGCCAGCGCACTTTGGCAAACGCCCACAGCGCCCGCGCCTCGCGCGCGGCAATGAGCACCAGGTACATGGCGCCCTGGCAGGCTCCGAGCAAGACGCCGTAGCTCTTGGCATCGCCACTCTTTCGCGCGCCAACACCATCGATGAGTGTGTAGGTCGCAATGGTGCCAACGGTCAGCGCGAGCGCGAGCAGGGTCTTCTTCTCCCAGACGCTGCGGGTGGGGGGAGCCACCAAGAGCACGCCCAACACGATGACGAACACCGAAGCGGCCTTGGCCAGCGGCAGGTGCTCGCGCAGCACCAGCACCGACGCCAGGGTGACCACCGCCGGCGGCAGCGCGCGCAAGAGCACGTACGCGCGACTGAGATCACTCTTTGCGTACAGTCGAGACAGACCAAGCAAGTACCCGATGTGCACGATGGCTGATGCGATGAGATAGGGCACGCTCGCCATGGCCAATGGGCGCAGCAGCGGGGCATACGCCAAGGCGAAGATGCACCATGCCCCGGAGATGAGTGCCATGGCCAAGCGTGCATTGCCTGTGGACTTGACCCAAGCGTTCCAGCTCGCGTGCGCGATGGCCGAGGCGAGCACCACGAGTAGAATGGTCAAGGACACGAAGGCAACCGCGCGCTTGTTCGCTACTTGCAGGCCACGGGCGTGTACTTTTTGACGAGCTTGCCGTTTTGGCTCAGGTCCACCACGGCCACGGTGCCCGCCTGGGGCGAGCCCGCGACGATGGCGACGATGCCCGTGTCCCGCGGGATCACAGCCACGCCGGAGGTGACCTCGGCGGCAAGGGGCGCGCGGACGTTGGGTTTCTTGGTGCCGGTGTCTACGTCGACCAAGGCCACTTGGCTTCCGGTCGAGTCGACGAAGGCCCAGAGCGGGCCATTGGCGCGCTGTGCCGGTCGCTCGACGGCGTACACGTTGACGCCGGGGTTCGTGGATTTCTGGGTCTCTGGGTCGAAGAGCGCGGCGTTGCAGCCGGGGCCCGCCTCGACGCAGGTGACCACCATGATGCGCTTGCCCAACCAGGACACGTCGCCCACGATGCCGCCCCGGTCTTTGATGCCGCTTTGTTTCTCCCGCGCGCCCGTGGCCACGTCGTAGATCTCGAGGCCGACGCTCTCGGTGCCGTTCTCGCGTACCACCGCGAGCTTCTTGCCATCGGGGCTCACATCGGCGGGCACTTTCGAGTGCGCGCGGTACGCGCCCACGGTGATGGTGTTGCAGTCGCTACCGATGGAACGGCCACACACACGGATGGCCTTGTCGAGGGCCTCGACCAGGTGCGAGCCCGAGGCGCTGACCTTGCGCGTGGGGAGCACCGGATCTTTTTTCGGCAGCTTCTTGAACTTGCCGCTGGCCAGCTCGAGCGCAAAGCAACCATGGTCGGCGCGTTTGTCTTTGCCCAAGCAGAAGGCGATGCCGTCTTTGCCCGAGGCGGTGGCCGTGGGCCCCACGAAGTTGTCGGTGCCGTTGGCGCCCTTGGGAATGCAGGCCTCTTCACCGGAGAAATCGATGGTCGGCGCCAGGCCCCCTTCGTCGCCTCCGCTGTTGGTGGTGGTCACCGGCGTGTTGGGCTTGCCCGTCTCGCCCGCGCTCGCCTGCGGCGCCGCGCTTGTGGCCGGCGGCACCGAGGCCGACGTGGCCCCACCCGATTTTTCGGGCTTGGGATCGTCTTTCGGGCAACCCAGAAGAAGCAGCCCAAAGGTTACGGCGAGGAGGCTTTTGCGCATGCAACAGAGGTATCCCGGCATGGGCGCCAGGGCTACCCCGTTTGCGTCGCTGGAGGCTCGCGCGAGGCCACGAGCAGAGCCACCACCGCGGCGAACGCAACCAAGAGGCCCGCCGTGTGGAGCAAGTACGTGATGCTGCCGAGCGCGGTGGCCACGATGCCCGAGACGAGGAATGTGCTTGCCGTGGCCAGCTTGGGCGCGAAGGAGAGCAGGCGACGCAAGGGGCGCTGGGTCATGCCAAGGCCCGCCCAAATGCCCAAGAAGCAGAGCAAACGCTGGATCGCGAGCATGAACCTGCCGGCGCCATCGGAGAACGAATACGCGGCCATGAGCTCTTGAAGATCGCCGTGGCTCCCCTTGAGCGTGCCATCGAACTTGGTGATTCGATCGCCGTCGAGCTTGCCGATGAAGGTCATGTTGCCCTCAGGCTTGGGGATCACACTCAGCCGCACCCGTTGGCAGCCCAGCGTTGGCGCGCTCTTGCATGCCTCGTTCTCGTACAGGATCAGGGTCTCGGTGCCCTCGGTGTCGGTGAACTTGTAAGGGCCGACGATGAGCTGGTCGGCCTTGGGCGGCACGAACGGCATGTCTGTGGGCAACTCCACGTCGGCCATGTCGAGTTTGTATTCTTTGCCGTCTTGGGCCACGCGGGCGTCTTTGGGCACAAGCGTCTTCAGGTCTTGGGCCTTGGGGTACAGGCGCTCGCCGCGATGCGCAGCCTCTTTGAACGTCGATGGTGCCTTGGGCGCGTCGGTCCAAGACGGGTGGTAGACCAAGTTCTGGTTTTTTGGCGCGACGTTCTCGGTCCAGGCAAACACCTCGGACGTCTGTCGAACAGTGAGGTACTTGCCAGGCTTGAGCTGCGGGCCGCCCAGATCTTCGGACACGACCACTCCGGTGACGTACACCGGGTGGCCGGCGTCGTATTTGGCAACGGGGCGGGCGCGTTTGTACACGCTGGCGGATTTGCCCTCTTCGCCGTTGATGGCCATGTAGCCCAGCGCAAAGAACAGCACCAGCAGCCCCCAACCGCCGTACGGGCCAAGCGTAAAGCCTGCCCACGTGATCTTGGGCGAGGCATTTGCGGGCTTTGGGTGCGCACGCTGTTGCTGCGCGGGCTGCTGCTGCGCGGGCTGTGGTTGCTGCCCCGGCGGAGTGGCTGCGGACATGGCGCTAGCCTACCTGAAGCTCGACGACGCGACCTGTGGCGCCGACGACGGTCTTGATGTGTTTGCAGCGCAGGCGACCAAGGGTGCCCCGCGCCTCGGCGAGCTCCTCGTCGGCCCGCTGACCTTTGATGAACAGCAGGCGGCCCTTGGGCTTGACGAAGGGTGCGGTGAAGCCCAGCAGCTTGCTGATGCGCGCCACGGCGCGCGCGGTCACCACGTCGAAGGCACGTGCAAGCTCACTGTCGGCCAGGTCTTCGGCGCGCTCACTCACCACGCTGATGTTGCCAAGACCGAGCTGCTTGCTGACCGCTGCCAAAAACGCCGCCTTCTTTTGGGTGGCTTCGAGCAGGGTCACCTTGAGATCGGGCCGCGCGATGGCAATGGGGATGCCGGGGATGCCGCCACCCGAGCCCACGTCGAGCAGCTTGCGGCCGGCGGGCACCTGCGCAAGATGCGGCAATAGCGACAGCGCATCGAGGGCGTGGCGCACCCAGGCCTCGTCCTGCGAGGTGATGGCCGTCAGGTTCATCTGTTCGTTCATGGCGAGCAGTGCTGCGAGATACTGCGCGAGAGTCTGCGTTTGCTCCGCCGTGCCCGCGTAGCCCAGGGCGCTGGCCGCTTGGGCGAAGCTACTGGGAATGGGCAGAGGTTCCGTCGGGGGGAGCGGCAAAGGCTCACGGGTCAACTCGCTCGACATGTGTAGGGCCGAGCTTAGCCGAGTTTCTTGCCGGGGCTTCCTCCGTCTTGGGGCGGACAGGCTGGCTCCGGTCATCGCGCGGCGGAGCGTCACGCCCGGGCGCAAGCGCTGTGCTAGGTAGCTTTCGTGTGACGGGCAACGGGAGCAATACCGAAGATGCGAAGGCCGTCGCCCCGCGTCGGGCCAGCTTGCCCGTCCCCGGCGAAGCCCTCGGCGCGTACCGCGTGCAAGGGCAGCTGGGGCAGGGGGGCATGGCCCGGGTGCTTCGGTGCCAGGCGCCCGATGGCACCGCCGTGGCCGTCAAGGTACTGCATCCGCGCTACGCGGGCGACGCGCCGACCCTCGAGCGCTTCCACCGCGAGGCGCGTGTGCTGGCACAGCTCGAAGAACCTCACATCGTGCGCGTGCTTGGCACCGGTGTCACGGCCCAGGGGCTGCCCTTCATTGCCATGGAGCTGCTCGACGGCACGGATCTCCGCTCACACATCGCCAGCTTGCCGGGGCCGCCCGGCGTGTCGTTTGTGCTCTCGGTGGTGCGGCAAGTGGCCCAGGCGCTTCAGCAAGCGCACGCCCGCGGCATCGTGCATCGCGACATCAAGCCTTCCAATGTGATCCTGGTTGGCGATCCCCGCGCGCCAGTGGTCAAGCTGGTGGACTTTGGCGTGGCCATCGAGCCCGATGCGGCCAAGCGGCTCACGGGGCCCGAGACGTTGCTCGGCACTGTGGAGTATGCGAGCCCCGAGCAGTTCGCGACCCCAGACCGAGTCGATGCGCGCACGGATCTTTGGTCCATCGGCGTGCTCATGTACCGGTGTCTGTCCGGACGCTTGCCGTTCAACGCCTCGAGCCCGGCGGGGGTTCCGGTGGCCATCGCGCACAGCGAGCCCACACCGCTTCGAGAGCACAACCCTGCGTTGCCCGCGTCGGTGGTCACGCTGGTCGAGCGCCTGCTGGTCAAGGCGCCCGGGCAACGCTTGGCGTCGGCCGAAGAGCTCATCAAGGCCATCGACGACTGCGAGGTGCTTGGCACGCCCGCGGCAGCCCCGGTGTCTGCCGGGCGCATAGCACCCGCACCAGAGCCGCTCGAATCCCCGACCGTGATGGCCATGGCCAAACCTCGGCGCACGTGGCCCATCGTTGTGGTCCCCATGGTTATCGTCGGCCTCGCTGCCCTTTGGTCGATGCTCAGCCGCTAAATCACCGAGCATGCTCGATCAAGCTCGGCGATTTAGCCGTGGGTCCCAGGCCCAAAAGGCAACCGGGGTGGAGCCTGTCCCAACGTTTGTCTTCCCCCTAAGCGTGCCCGTGCCCGTGCCCGAATTCGCACAACTTCGAGGGTAGCCGAGCCAATGGGTCGGCATGTTTCTCGACCATGAACGGCTCGACGTCTACCAACGCTGCTCCAGTTGAGTGCGAAGCATCGTGTGTCCACATCAAACACAGCATGGCGTCAATGGATATAGCGTGCAGTGTGCACGGTATATTTCGGTCGCCAAAGGATCGACCCGTAGCCACGGGCACGGGCACGGGCACGCTTACGGGCGAAGAGATATCGGGACACACCCTAGCCTCGGCAAAGGCACCCTTGCCCTCGGTTTGTGCGCGCGGGGCTAGCGCGACGAGGCGGCGCGGGCGTCGGGGGCCGCGGGGTGCGTCACGAGCCAGGTGACGCCAAACGCAGCGGCAGCCACGGCGATGCCCAGGCTGATGTCGGCCACGAGCAGCTTGCTGCGAACGTCGTCGACTTGGCCCGCGTTGCACTGCCGCGTGACGCCACACTCTTGCTGCAGGGCGTCGGCGTCGGAGCGGCCCCCAAGTCCAAAGAGGGCGAAGCTGCCGAGGGCCGGCACCGCGAGGCCAAAGCCCACGTACGCAGGCCATCGCACTGGGCCTGCTGCGGGGGCGGTTGGGGCAGGCGCCGCCGGTTGAAGTCGGAGCTGCACGATGCGAGCGCGCTGCCCTTCGAGCACCAACACGGACTCCGTGCGCGTCTCGTAGCCGGTGCGGGACGCTCGCAACCGATGCGTGCCGGGGTTGAGCGGTACGGCGCGCCCGTTGAGGCTCACAGATGTTTTGCCGTCGAGCTCCACCGTGGCATCGGGCAGGTCGGCGCCCGCTGGGTCTTGGACGCTGACGACGATGGAGGGCAGGCGACCCTTGAGCTGCTCGCCGAGCTGCGCGCAGTCGAGCTGCAATGGTTTCGGGCACGCGGATGCGGCGCAGGACGCTGCTTCTTGCGAGGCTTCGATCAGGGAGCCTTGGTCCCGGAGCTCTTGGGCGCGGTCGAAGGCTTTGACGCACGACGCCGCGGAGTCGGCACTGGCCACCGCAGACCAAGCGAAGAGCAGAGCCCCCGCAGGCGTTGCCATAGACCACCGAACCATGGGGTCGATTCTCCCACGGCGAGTCGCTTTGGCCCCTATGCGATGCGAGTACCCGGCGCGCCGTGGGTGGTGCCAGAGTCCCAAATGAACATCGCCGGATACCGAGAGAACCCGGCACCCGGCGTGTTTGTGGACCAGCCTGTGCGGCTTAGTTCTTGCGAACCTGCATGCGCGTGCGGTCGAGCGTGGCGTGGTTCTTGTGCATGACCACCTGGTAGGTGAAGCCCGTGCCCTGCTCGCCGATGAGCGCGGACCAGTGCAAGAAGAAGTACCAGAGGCGGAACCAGCGCTCGCCGTAGGCCTTCACGATGGCCTCGCGGTTGCTGGTCCAGATGTCGCGCCACGCGCGCAGCGTGCGCACGTAGTGCGGGCTCATGTTCTCGACGTCGGCGATCTCGAAGCCGGCCTCTTCGGCGGCGCGGAGCATGGACGACAGCGGCAGGCTGGCGTCGGCGCCGGGGAAGATGTAGCGGCTCATGAACAGGCCCCAGATCAGGTCTTCGGGCTGCAGGGCGAACGCGCTCAGTGGGTTCTGCGGGTTGTACAGGTTGCGGATGCCCGTCCACTGCAACACGAAGACGCCGTCGTCTTTGAGCAGCTCGTGCACCTTCTTGAAGTACACATCCAGGTTCTTGATGCCGACGTGCTCGACCATCTCGAGGCTGACGATCTTGTCGAAGGTGCCTTGGACGTTGCGGTAGTCGCACACGTCGACCTTGGCCAGGTCGTCGACCTTGTATTCGGCGATGCGCTGCTTGCCGTAGGCCACTTGCTCTTCGGCCAGGCACACGCCCAGGGTCTTGGCCTTGTACTCGCGCGCGGCGCGGGCCACGAAGGTGCCCCAGCCGCAGCCGATGTCGAGCAGGGTCTCGCCGGCCTTGAGCTGCAGCTTCTCGCAGCAGCGGTCGATCTTCTTGTACTGCGCCTCTTCGAGGGTGGACTCGGGCTTTTCGAACCAGGCCGCGGTGTAGACCATGGCCGGCCCCAGGAACCACTCGAAGAAGTCGTTGCCGCGGTTGTAGTGCTCGCCAACGATGCGCTTGTCCTGCTTCTT
>JBIKNA010000643.1:0-3288 GCA_044358965.1 Polyangiaceae bacterium | reverse complement strand
CCCACGGTACGCGACGCGTCCAGCATGGGCCTCCGTGGGTCTTGCTGCCGGCCGTGACCTTCGACGTCGACGACGATGGGGGCCGGATCCAGAGCGTCCTCGAGGGCAAACGCCCAAGCCGAAAGGAGCACCGCCTCGATGCTGCACCCCAGGCGCATGGGGACACGCAAGAGCGCCTGCGTTGCTGGCACCGGCAGCTCCACGCGCTGCGTCGTTGCATCGCCGCGCAGGTCGAACTCTTGGGTGAGCCCTTCGGCCTCGGGCAGCCTTCGGGCCGTCTGCAGCTCGCGTTGCACCGCGTGCTCTACGGCCAGGTCGACGGCAGGTGCCAAGAGCGCCGCGACGTACGCCTTGAACGATGCCGTCTTGGCAGGCAACCCCGGGGGCGCGCCGGCGCGGGCGCTAGCGTAGGCCAAAGCGAAGTCTTCGAGCAGGATTCGCAGCGAATAGGCGTCGCTGACCAGGTGGTGAACGGCGAAGAACAGCCAAGGGCCGTGCAGCACCACACGCCCCAAGGGGCCCTGGCGCAGGTCCAGGGTGCGCGCTGCTTCTTGGCAGCGAAGCCTGTAGCCCTCGGTGTCGCCTTCGCCCAACACGTCGAGGGCGATGGCGTGCCGCTCGCTTGCGTACCACTGCCGCCAGGAATCTCCTTGGGGCTCGAAGCGTAGGCGAAGCGCGTCGTGAGCCTCTGCCACGCAATCAATGGCTTGCGCCACGGCCGCGGGAATCCATGGCCCGGGGCCCTCCAGTTCGAGTACCTGCGTGTAGTGTGCATGGTCGAACCCCCGCAGGTTCAGGAACCAACGTTGCAGCGGCAGGAGTGGTACCTCCCCCTCGGGGGCGACGTCGTGGGCCTCGGGTACGGGCTCGTACCTGGCCAACTGGGCAAGTTTGCGTGGCGTCTGGTGCAAGAATACGTCACGGACGCCAAAGTGAAGCCCCTGCCGTTGGCAGAGCGCCACGAGTCGAATGCTCGCGATGGAATCGCCACCTGCCTCGAAGAAGTTGTCGTCCGGCGACAACGAAGTCATGCGGAGCACGGTCGCCATGCACGTCGCGATGGCGGACTCGGCGGCCGTAGGCTCTGCCACGGGGCCGAGCTCGCTTGGCCGGCGCGCAGCGGAAGGCTCATGAGCTGCGTGCCTTGCGCGAAGCCCGGCCCGGTCTACCTTGCCGCTCGTGTTGCGGGGCAAATCACTGCACAAGACAACGCGATCTGGGACCATATGCAGCGGCAAGATGCCCCGCAGGCGGGCCCGCAGGTCTGCAGGCGTTGCAGCGTCGCGGACGATGACATGGGCGACGAGCTCGTCCGGACCGTTCGGCGACCCTGCAGCGAAGACCGCAGCGTCTCGCACGGTGTGCAGCGACCGCAAGGCGTCTTCTACCTCTTCGGCCTCGATACGGTGGCCTCGCACCTTGAGCTGCAAGTCCTTGCGGCCGAGGAACTCGAGCTCGCCCTGGAGGGTCACGCGGGCGCGGTCGCCGGTGCGGAACCAGCGTTCACCCGAACGGTGCACGAAGCGCTGCTCGGTGATCTCGGGGCGCCGCAGGTAGCCCACCGCGAGGCCCAAGCCCCCGAGCAGGAGCTCGCCGACCATGCCTCGGGGCAACGGCTCTCCCGCGTCGTTGCAGACGGTGATGGCAACCCCAGGCATGACTGAGCCGATGCGAATGATGCCTTCGGCATCGCGGACGAGCCCCATGCTGGCGCACACGGTGCCCTCGGTGGGGCCGTAGGCATTGACCAGGCGCTTGCCTGCGTGGAGCCAACGTCTTGCCACCGCAGCGGGGAGCGCTTCTCCCGCCGACACGAGCGTTTGCAGCGCGGGGTACTGCGAAGGCTCGAGCGCAGCCAGTAGCGACGGCGGAAGGGTCGCCACGGTGCACGCCTTCAGATCGTCTGCCACGCGCGTACGGTCGTGGTCGTGCCCGAGGTACAGTGTGGCGCCGCTCGAGAGCGCCGTGACGAGTTCCGACACCGATGCGTCGAAAGACAGGGACGCAAACTGCAGCACCACAGATTCGTGGGTGATGCCAAACGTGTCGGCCTGCGCGGCGGCAAGGTTGCCCAGGCCTCGCTGGGGCACGCAGACGCCGTTGGGCTTGCCCGTGGAGCCGGAGGTGTAGATGACATAGGCCAAGTCGTCTGCGGCGGCCGCGGTCTCGGGCGAATGCGGCCCAACGGTTTCCCGGGCCGCGTTCTCGGCGTTGTCCGCGTCGCCGGCGATGGGTAGTTCCCCAGCGCCGATGAGCAGTGCCTCGGGCCAGCTTGCCGGCAGGTTGCCCTCCGCGTCCTCGGTGCTGATGACCAGCGCGGGCCGCACGTCCTCGAGCTGCTGGGCGACCCGCGCGAGCGGCGTATCTGGGTCGATGGGGCTGTAGGCCGCGCGCAGGCGCCACAAGGCCAAGATGCTCACCACGGCGGCGATGCTCCTTGGAAGGTGCAGCACAACCACGCTGCGGTGCCCGACGCCGCGGGCTGCCAGCATCGCTGCCACCCGTGTGACGGCGGCGTCGAGCCTTTCGTAGCTGAGTCGCGTGTCCCCCTGCCGCAGCGCGTCCCTCTGCGCGTGCGTTCGACAACTCTGCGCGAAGAGCGAAGAGAAGAGCGCCTTGGTCTTTGGGGGCGCGGACACCTCGCTACGCGCGCCCGGGGCATCGCGAAAGAGCGCGGCGAGTGGCTGCATGGGGGCCCGGACCCCGCTCGCCAACACGTGCTCGAACAGGGTGGCCATGTGCGCGGCGGTCTCCCGCTCCAGAATGTCGCTGTTGTACTCGACGGTGAGGGCCACGCCCTCCGGAGCGGGCATCAGTGCAAATGCGAGATCGAAACGGGCCGTGCTGGTCTCGACATGCACGGGCGCGAGGGTGAGCTCGTTCAACGCGGGCATTGGTCTCGCTTCGTCGTAGACGAAGTTGACCTGAAACAGCGGTGCATGCCCCAACGCCCGCCCCTTGCCGAGGGCTGCAGCGACGCGATCGAAGGGCAGTTCCTGATGCTCGTACGCCTCGATGGAACGCTCGCGGACCTGGGCGACGAGTGCGCCGAAGCTTGCATCCTCCGGGACGTCGGCCCGGACGACCACCACGTTGACCAGGAAGCCCACCATGCCTTCGCGGTCGAGCGTGCCCCGGTTGGCCAGAGACACGCCCACGGGAATGTCGCTCGTGCCAGACATCGCCATGAGCATCGCGTCCAGCGCCGCCAGGTACACCATGGCCGGGGTGGCATCGAGAGCGACGGCACAACGGCGCACCATCGATGCAGTGTCCGCCGGAAGGCGT
>JBIKNA010000642.1:0-3291 GCA_044358965.1 Polyangiaceae bacterium | reverse complement strand
GGCGCGGCCCAGCGACAAGACAGTGGCCGGGAGCCCCTTACCGGCAAGTGCCGCGGCCGTCACGTTGCGAACGAAGGCAACGTCGTACGCCAGCGCCTCGAGCTCCACGTCCTCCATGATCAAGTGATGCTCGAACACCTCGTGGACCTTGGGACCTCGCCCGGCGGTCACCACGATGGCCAGCGCCCCCTCGTGGTCCGCCACCATCACCTCGGCGGTGATCTTCCCCTTCTTCTCGACGAGCAGCCCAGGCATTGCCGCGCCCGCCGCAAGTTTGCTCACGTCGCACGTGACAAGCCCGTTGAGCCACGACACGCGATCCCCGCCACGGGCGCCGAGGACGCTGGTTTCGGAGTCGAAATAGGCCAAAGACTGCGGTGCTGCTGCGGTGCCCGTCATGATGGGCCAGGGTAGCAGCATCCGGCCGCCACGCAGTCACGCGCGCGCGCGACCATGCGAAGCGGTCTACGCAGCAAGGGCGAAGCGCCCCCGGAATGGGGCCGCTTCCTTGACCGGACCCAGCCGAGCGGACATGCTCCAACCCGTGCCCGGCATCGGAATTGTCCTAAATCCCAAGAGCCGCAAGAACCGCAAAGATCCCGGTGCCGCATTGCGGCTCTCCCGGGCCCTCGGCGATACCGGCGTGGTGCGCGAAGCCCGCAGCCTCGACGAGCTCCACAACATCGCCGCAGACTTCAAGCGGCTCGGCATCGATGTGCTCGCCATAAGCGGCGGCGACGGCACCAACCACGTCACCCTCTCGGGCTTCATCGACGTCTACGCGGGCGCCACCCTTCCCCAAATCGCGCTCCTGCGGGGCGGCACCATGAACACCGTGGCCAACGCCATCGGCGTCCGGCGCGGCCGTCCCGAGGGGCTGCTCGCGCGGCTCGTGCGGGCCTACGCAAAGCGGGGGGTGCGCCCACTGGCCAACGTCGAGCGCCGGGTCATGCGCATCGGCAACGCCTACGGCTTTCTGTTCGGCGTCGGCGCGCTGCATGGCTTCTTGGCCGAGTACTACCGAGACAGCGAGCCCTCGCCCCTGGTTGCGGCCAAGACTCTCCTGCGCGGCGTCGGCAGTGCCTTCGTCGGTGGCGAGATCGTACAACGCATCGCCCGCCCCTTCGTGGGTCATGTGGAAATCGATGGCCACGCGGGCTTTCCCGAGCGTGCGTATCTCGGCATCGCCGCAGGCACCATCGACCAAATCGGCCTCAATTTCCGGCCGTTCTACCGCTGCCACCAGCGCGAAGATGCGTTCCAGGTGCTTGGCATCCATGCCAAACCATTTGCATTCTGCAGGCAGTTACCGCGCGTGGCCCGCGCCAAGCCCATGGCCGACAGCTGCACCTACGACGTGCTCTCGCCTCGCATTCGTGTGCACGCCAAAGACGGTCGCGTGGCCTACATGGTAGACGGCGATCTGCACGAGTCGCATGGCCCCCTCGAGATCTCCCTCGGGCCCAAGGTCCGCATCCTGACGTCCTAGGGGGGGTCTTCCCAATTCCGGACCGAGGATTTCCGTGGAGTTGCGAGCAGCGCAAGGCGCAACGACGACGCCTACTGTTGCTAGGCAAGGAGGAGCAACGATGCGATGCGATGCAAATCCGCGGAAAGCCGACGGGAGGGATGGGGGATACCCCCTAAGCCCCGGCGGTCATCGCGGCTACAGAAGGCTCGCTGGACGAGGCGCGCGCCGCGCGAGATGGTCCTTGAGTCGGCCCGGCACCGTGAGCAATACCCGTTGCACGCGCGCCTCGAACAGCTGCACCAACATGGCGGGCCCCAGCTGTGCCAGGACTCCGTAGGTGAGCAAGATGCGCGGACGCATCGAAGGCACCGGCTGCCAACGGAAGAAGCCCCAGATGTCTGGGATGGTGTGGGGCTGCGAGGGTTCGAGCCAAAAGCGAACCCGTCCGAGATCGAGCTCGCGACGAACGCGCACTGTGTACGTCGCACTAAAGAGCTTGGTGCCCTGGCGAAACTGCACGAACTGGTCGAAATCGTTCCTGCCCACGAGATCTGCGCTCTGGGTCAGCGGCAAGATCTTCCGGTACGCCTCCATGTCGTCGAGCAGCACCGCAAGCTCCGTGGGGCTCGCGTCGATGTAGCTGTAGGCCACGCCGCCCACGAGGCGCTCGCCGGCCTCGTCGGTGAGCGCCACCGGACGCTGGACCACCTCGCCCCGGGCCAGGCTCTGGAGCTCGGCGGCACTGAGCTGGGAAGCGAGCGCCCGAGGTGCCCCCCCGAGCACCGCCGCCGCAAGCAACATGGACCACCAAACGCGCACGGCCCCACGCTACTTCCAACGCGGGGCATTTGCGTGCGCAAATCGTTGTTCTTGGGCCCAAGACCCAGTAAAACTCGCGGGCAATGTTCGGACGTGTGCTCGCGATTGGCCTCAATACGTACCGCGAGGCGGTGCGGGCCCGTGTGCTCTTCGGCCTTTTGGGCCTGGCCCTCGCCACCACGGCGTACTCCATGGTGGTGGCCGCCATGAGCATGCACCAAGAGCGTCGGGTCATCAGCGATCTGGGTGCGGCGTCCGTGTCGCTGTACTCGGTCTTCGTCGCCATCGTCATCGCGGCAACGTCGCTGCACCGGGAGCTCGAGCTCAAGACCGTCTACCCGATCCTTACGCGACGCTTGCGGCGGCACGAGTACCTGTTCGGCAAGTACCTGGGCACGCTGCTCACCATCATGGTGTTCGTGGCCATCAACACTGGCGCGGTGCTGGGCGTGCTCGCGGGCTATGCGGGCCAAGGCAAGGGCACCATCGCCGGTGCCGCGGCGGGCTCCGTCGCCATTCTCGTGCTGTTGCTGTTGCGGGCCAAGCGGCAGCGGGTGTTCGTGCTCTTGCCCTGGTCTGTGGCGTTTCTTGCCATCATGGCCGTGTTGGCGGCCCCGGCCGACGGCGACCGGCGCCTGGTCCTTGCGGCGGCGTGTCTCACGGTCTTCGAGGTGATGATCGTCGCCGGCGTGGCCACACTCTTCGCGTCGTTCTCGTCGCCGTTCCTCACGGCAATTTTCACCACCGCCCTGTTCATCGTGGGGCGCTCGGCGGACACGCTGGCCAACCTGCCGCCGCGCCTGGTTGGCGCACAAGTGGCCAAGAGCGGCGCCATGCTCGCCAAGGTGATTCCCAACTTGCACACCTATGTGCCGCCGCGCCCGCTGCTCCTCGGCGAGGTGCCCGGCAGCCCCGTGTGGGAGCATGTTGGCCGTGCCGGCGCCAATGCAGTGTTCTACGCAGCTTTGCTGCTTGCCCTCAGCGTCGTCATTTTCAAGAAG
>JBIKNA010000641.1:0-3301 GCA_044358965.1 Polyangiaceae bacterium | reverse complement strand
GTGTTCTTTTTGGGGACCAGCCAGCGAACCGCCCAGTTGCGCGGCCTGGTGGCGAAAGCCAAGGAGCGGGACGCCGCGGCCTACGCTGCCATCATCGCGCGCCTGGCCGACGCTGCAGACCTTGTTCACCATGGCTTCGAGGCGGCCGATGTCAGCAAGTCCATTGCGGGCTTCGCGCAAACGGGAGCTGCCCTGGCGTCCTTGGGCTCACTGGCCGATGCGCCCATTGTCCCTTCGGCCTGCGCGCAACTTGCGGACCTCGCGGCCCAAGAGTCTGCGGCGTTTTTGCCCGCCGGTGCGGGCGGCGGCGATGTCGCCGTGTTCTTGGGGCCCAGGGCCCCGAGCCAAGCGTTTGTATCTCGTGCGCAGAGTTTTGCGTTGTCTCCGGTTGCCTTGGGGCTCGATGCCCAGGGCGTCCGGGTGCTCCCAGAGGAACCTCCATCATGACCACGACCCGAACCTCGCGACTGCCCGGCTTCTACAAGATGACCCTCGATGAGCGTCGCTCGCTCGTCAGCGAGACCACGGGCACGGATCCGCGGGACATCGAGCGCGCCCTCGAAGGCGGTGGCCTCGACCCCGAGACGGCCGACAAGTTCGTCGAGAACGTGCTCGGCGTCTATGGCTTGCCCTACGGCATTGCGCTCAACGTGCGGGTCGACGACACCGACTACGTGGTGCCGATGGTCGTCGAAGAGCCCAGCGTTGTCGCCGCAGCCTCCAACGCGGCCAAGATGGTGCGCGCCGGAGGCGGCTTCCGCGCCGAGGTCGACGAGCCGCTGATGATCGGCCAGGTGCAGCTCACGCACGTGGCCGACACGGACCGCGCAAAGATCGAGATCTTAAAGCACAAAGACGAGATCCTGGCCCGCGCCGACCGCGCCGTCCCGGGCCTCGTCGCCCGCGGCGGGGGCGCGCGGGACCTCGAGGTGCGCACGCTTGGCACGCCCAGCGATCAGATGATGTGCGTGCACGTCATCGTGGACTGCCGCGATGCCATGGGCGCCAACCTCATCAACAGCGTCGCCGAAGCCGTGGCATCCCGCTTGGCGGAGTTGGCCGGCGGACGCGTGGGGCTCCGTATCCTCTCGAACCTGTGCGACAAGCGCTGCGTCCGGGTCACCTGCCGGGTCCCCGCGTCGGTGCTCGGTACCGAGAGCATGGACGGCGATGCAGTCATCGACGGCATCATCAACGCGTCGCGCTTCGCCGAACTCGACCCGTATCGCGCTGCGACGCACAACAAGGGCATCATGAACGGCGTGGACGCCGTCGTCATCGCCACGGGTAACGACTGGCGCGCTGTCGAAGCGGGCGCTCACGCGTTCGCCGCGCGATCCGGCCGCTACGCGCCGCTTGCCATATGGCGCCGCGACGGCGATACGCTCGTCGGGCGCATTGAACTTCCCATGTCCCTCGGAACCGTGGGAGGCACTCTCCGTGTGCATCCAGCGGCCCGGCTATCGCTTCACATGCTGCGGATCGAGTCGGCGCAGGACTTGGCCAAGGTTGCCGCGGCCATGGGCCTCGCGTCAAACTTGGCTGCCGTACGGGCACTCGCCACCGATGGCATTCAGAAGGGACACATGGCGCTCCACGCTCGCTCTGTTGCGGTGGCCGCCGGGGCCACGGGCGATGCGGTGGAACGTGTGGCTCAGATCATCGTCGAGGCTCGAGACATCACCCTAGAGGCTGCGAAGCGCGCCCTCGACATTGTGTCGAGGGCGGGGGATGGAGCCGTAGCGACCGACGACTAAGCGCCGTCAACCAATCAGTTGCCGGGCGGGCCCTTCGGCACGTTGGCGATCTGTTCGACGTTGATGACGCGGGTGAAGTCTGCGCTGCCAAGGGCTTGGTTCGGGTTGCGCAGGTCCAGCTGGAAGGGCTCTTGCTCGACAGCCTGGGTCTGCTCGACCTTGGCGCTCTGCACCGTCTTGCCGGTGGCTTCCTCTTTCTCGGGCACCGTCTCGGATCCATCCGACCCGACCGCACAACCGAGGGCAGAAGCCGTCATCATCGCACCCACGCAAAGCATCAAAAATTTGTTCATCGCTAGTCTCCTTGTTCGCTCTCGCTAATCGTCTTCGCACCGGTTGGCACCCCCCGCATTCGCCTGCGTAAAGTGCCGCCCAGGTTTATGTAGACACTACTTTGGCCCCTCGCAGCAATGAAATTGAGACGGAGAATATATTTTGGTGGGAAGGTGTCTGCACACCGGCGAGCCACCCGTACGCGCGCGCACAAGCGCGCATCCGGATGATGCGATACATCCGTGATGAGGCCCAAATACCCGGCCTGTAAGCGGTTATCGAAGGGTCGACGCAGGCAAGTTGCGGGCAGCGTCCGCCGGCAACACCGTCTCGAGCAGGCGCACGAGCAGTCCCAGCGCGACGTCTCGAATGCGATCCCGCGGCACATCTTGCCGCTCGAGCCAGTCCACGCTGACGGCTTCCATGTACCCGATCCAGCCGCGCACCGACGAACGCACCAAAGGCGAGCGCGCAACATCGGTGTGCCCGGTAAACGCAGCCAAATCACCCAGAATGTCTTGGGCGATGCGGTCCCGTGTGCGCTCGAGGATGGCGCCGATTTCGGCGTCGGCGCCGAGGCCGCCGCGCATGAGCGTGATGAACGCTTTGCCGTGGCCGCTCACGTAGTCCAAGTACGCGTCGATGCCGTGCACGGGCCGCAGCGCCGGATCCACAGCGGGATCGGATGCCGTACGGGCAACCAATTCACGTGCGGCCTTGTCGAGCGCGGCAACGTAGAAGTCTCGTTTCGTCGGGAAGTAGTGGTACAGGAGCCCCTTCGAGATGCCTGCTGCCTCAGCGATGTCGTCGATGGATACGTCGTCGTAGGCCCGTCCGCTAAAGCGCTCCAAGGCCAGCGAGACCAACTGAGAGCGACGGTCTTCGGGGAGCAATCGTACGCGGCGCGCGGGGGCCGAACTCTTGCGTACGCGGGCGCGCGGCGCACCGCTTGTGTTCACGCGCGTGCTCTTTTTTGCGGCCATCCCTCGCTGGAGCGTAGCGCGCCATTGACTTTGGTTCAATAGAGCTTACACCTATTGAACAGGAGTCAATTGCATGCAAACGCCCTCTGCTGCGGCCCCACACATCACTCCGCGCAACCCCAAGCTCAAGTTCAGCGCGCTGCCCAAGTACTGGTTCGGTGGCAATGCGGCGCTGACGCACATGGCCAACGGGGTCAACCTGCTGTTCCCCTTGGGTGAGCGGTTCTTCGTGCGCTCGGTGCGACGTTACGAGGACAAGGTCAAGAGCCCGACGCTTCGGGCGGCCAT
>JBIKNA010000640.1:0-3302 GCA_044358965.1 Polyangiaceae bacterium | reverse complement strand
ACAAGTGCCGCAAACAGATTGCCGACCGCAGACTCTTCGCCATGCGACCGGGTGAACTTGGCGCTGAGTACCGGGCCCAGCGGTTGCTGCCGCAGGGCATCGGCCCGGGCCAAATCTGCGCGCACGGCCTCGAGGATCTGAGGCTTGGGTTCTACCTTTGCGCCCTCGTAGTCGAAGGTCTCGCAGGTGGCAGGTTTGTCTTCGGTTGCGGAGCCGCGGCAGATGCGCTGCGGTGCAAAGATCTTCGATGAAACCACTTTGCCGCGCACGGGGTCGACCTGCAAATCCACGCGCCCAAAGGCTTGCCCATAGGAGAACGACTCGATGACCGGGATGCCCGAGAATCGATGCGCCACGCCGGCGTGCGTGTGCCCGCCAACAATCAGGTCGACGTGGCCCTCGACGGCTTTGGCAAGCGTGACGATCTCTGCATCGAGTTCGCAGGCGTCTTCTTGGGGGCGCTCGGTGAAGTGTGCACATTTGCTGCCCGCGTGCGCCAGCACGACGATGAGCTGTGCCCCCTGCTCGCGCAGGCGCGCGCCCTGCTGCTTGATGGCCTCGGCCATGGGCACCATGCCAAGCCCCACAAAGTTGGTGGCGATGGTCGTGCGTGGGGTGTCCATGGTGGTGACGCCCACAAGCCCCACGCGCACCCCAGCCACGGTGAGTAGTTTCGACGGCACGACGTTGGGCCACGAAGGTGCGGACTGCCCCGGCATCTCCACGACATTGGACATCAAGAACGGAAACTGCGCCTGCGCCGCCAAGGCCTTGAGCGCGCCTCGGGCATCGTCGGCGGCGTTGGCGGGCGTCGACCGCGGACCAACGGGGCCAAAGTCGAACTCGTGGTTGCCCACGGTGACGGCGTCGTAGCCCAGCAGATTGTACGCACGCACCATGGAGGCGCCTTCGACCAGGTTGGACTCGAGGGTGCCCTGAAACATGTCCCCGCCGTCGAGCAGCAAGACACCGCCCTTGGTCTGTTGGCGTGCGGCGCGCAGGTTGTCGACGTATCCGCTCAGGTACGCCACGCTGCGCAGGCGACCGTGCACGTCGTTCGTGCCAATCACGGAGATCACGACCGGGGCAGTGTCTGGCGGCAGCGCAGCGGGCAAGGACGCGGTGGCCGGGGCTGGCACCACCGCAGGCCTGGCCGGAGGCGACGCACAGGCGCCGAGCGCAGCAACCCCAAAGCACGCGAGCACCCGACGCATGGACTCCATGGCGCGACATCCTTAGCGCAAAAAATGACAACAGGCGGCGCTCTCCGGGGAGACCACCGCCTGCGGGAGTGGGCGCGGCGGCGCGCGCTTACTTCTTGGGCGCGGCGGGCGCTTTGGCGGGTCCTTTGGCCGGCGCCGCCGCGGTGGGGTTCACCACCGCCACGTTGACTTGCCCGACTTGCGACAGGAACTCGACGCTGTTCTGGTAGGTCCAGGCGCGCTGCACCTTGCCATCTTTGATCTGCGCGACGTCGACCAGGTGAACGTTGACCGGCTTCTTGCTGGCCGGCACCGTGCCCAGCGCGGCCTTGTGCGTGCCGCTCATTTGGTACTCGACGATCACGTAGTCGCCGATGGCCCAGGCCGCGGACGGGCTGAACTTGATGTCCGGGAACGCCTTGGTGAGCCCACCAAAGAACTTCTTGGTGTCGGCCTTGCCCTTGATCTGGTCGAAACCAACGACGCCCTCGTAGACGAAGTCGTCGCTGACGAGGGCCAAGAAGTCCGCCTCGCTCTTCTTCTCGACGGCAGCGTGGAGCCCCTTGGCGGCCTCGAGCAGCTTGTCTTCTTCGGGGGAGCCCTTGGCCGGGATCATCTCGGCCGCGGCGGGCACCGTGGGGATCTCTTTGGCCTTCTGCTTGCCATCGGCCTGCGTCAACACGGCGCCCAGCTCGCCGTAACGGTTTTCGCGTTTGACCTTGCCGTTCTCGTCGAACCAAACAAGGGACAAGCCATAGTGGCCGATGGGGTTTTCTTTGCCCTTCACGCCGAACAGATCGCCGCTGTGGGTGCCGTTGATGACCCACTCGAGCACGAGCACGTCGCCCTTGATCCACACCCGACGGAAGCCAAGCTTGATCTTGGAGAAGGTCTCGAACCACTCCTTCATGTTCTGCTCAACAGCGGCACGGCCCGCGAGCTCGTTGAGCCCGGCCACGGACACCATGGCATTGTCGGCGTACACGCTGGCGAACTTGGCCGCGTCGTGGGCGTTGAGGCCCTCGAGAGCGGTTTGCATGGCGACCTTCTGCATTTCGGCCATGGATGGCTTGGGCGGCGCCGGAGGAGGCGTGGTCTCGAGCGGAGGAGGAGGAGGAGGAGCAGGCGCCGTCACCGTGGCCACCGGCGGCTGCGGCGGAGGCGCAACCGCAGCTTCTTCGCCACACGCGGCGACGGTGGAGAGGGCACACACGGACAGGGCGAAATGGATACGAGAAAACTTCATGTTGGCGCTTCCTTCTGGCGGTCAGGGTTTTACACGTGGGCTTCCGCGTCAAGAGAGAAAGCCGCTTCGTCGTCCCCCTGGAACCTGCTGCGTCAGATACGGTCATGTGCATGATTCAATGGCCCGCAGAAGCTCACCTCCCTCCCGCCGCCGTGAAGAGCCTCGCGCTCTTCCGCAGCAGCCAAGCCTCGGCGGAGCTCACGAGCGCCCCTGCGCTATGGACCATCATCAATTGGTCGTGGACCTTGGGCCCCCCCACGCGCATCATCGTGCAGGACGAGGGCGAGCAAGCGCTCACCTACTCCACCGACGACGGTGTGCACTGGACCTCCCACGAGCACAGCATTGCCAAGCGCAACGCGCTTGGCGAATACCGCGCCGGCTAAGCAGCTCCTCGCCGCGCAACCTCTGCCGAACGGAAAGAAGCACCACGTCATGACCGACGCGCCCAGCCCCCTACCCGCTCTGCTTGCACGCCTTGAGGCATGGCTCACGGCCCACCGGCCGGAGTACGCAGCCACGCTGGCCCCGGCACTCCCCCCGGAAGAGCGTAAAGAGCACGAAGCTCGCCTAGGGGTGCCCTTGCCCCAAGAGCTGCGCGCCATCTACGACTGGCGCAACGGGCAGACGCATAGCGGCTTCTCGCTGGTGGGGCGGTACTGGCTCTTGTCCGTTGCGCAGCTCGAGACCCAGCGCATCGAGGGGCGCAAGGCCGGCGTCGACATGGACGACGAGGAAGGCTGGTGGAGCGAGAGCTGGTTCCCCTTCGCAGACGACGGTCAAGGCAACCTCCTTTGCATCGACGCGAGCGATGGTCGGCTCTTGCAATACTTCCAAGATGATCCAGACCGCGA
>JBIKNA010000639.1:0-3306 GCA_044358965.1 Polyangiaceae bacterium | reverse complement strand
GCTGCCCGTGAAGGTGCGCGGCTACGCGTCGATTTACCAGGTGGACGATGGGTTGATTGCGCATGTGCCGGGGTAGCGGCGGGGTGTGGGCGCCTCGGGTGCGCGCCATCACGTGCGTTGCGGCCTCACGGCCCGGTTCATTTTGCTCAAGAACGGAGGACTTTTTCCATGAAGCGTGTGGTGGTTGGCATGATGACTGGCGTGCTTGCGTTGGCGCTCGGCTCGGGGGGTTGCGCGGCCGATACCCCGGGACCAGCGTGTGATCCATCGGGCAACTGGCGAGATACGAGCAAGCGTACGGGCGGCAACTGCGAGGCACGGCCCAACCAAGACAACCCCGGCACCTTCACCATGCGCCAAGACACCGCAGGACGCTGGCTGCTCAACCTAGAGAACCTTGGCGACTGCCCGGGCACCATGAGCGCAGACTGTCGCTTCGTCGCCACCTGCGAGTACTTCGTCTTGGACACCGTCACCAAACAGCCCGACCTGGCCGCGCGCTTCTCGGTCGACTACACCTTCGCAGGCGCGTCGTTGACCGGCAGCCAGACGGCAACGCTGTTCCCACCTGCCGTCGCCAAGATGTGCCAGGTGATCTACACGGCGTCGGGGTCGCGACTGTAGGGTGGGGGTTCGGGCACAGGCTCTCCTAGGTAGCCGTGCGCCAGTCTCACTTCGGGCTGGCCCATCGCCCAGGTTCCAAGCCGGCCCCCTTGCAGCGCCACCCTGCGGCCCGAGCGCCTGCGCGGCATCAAGCGCCAGGTACCTGCGCTACGGACTTGCCGATTCGCGCGTGTCTACCTCCACGAAGCTTTGACGCCCCCGCGCAATGGTCTCAACATGCGCCGGGAGCACCTCCAGCAACTTGGCCCTTGGCGGCATGCGTCGCAGCCGACCATGCGGTATGCAGCACACCACGATGCCGTCATCGCGAAGTGCGCCTAGCTCCGTCGCGCTCAGGCCGTTCAGCACCGCAGTGACTACGACGCTGCCATAAACCGTCATCAACGCCTCTTAGCGCCCCGCGGTTTCCTCACTAGCGAATCCATTGTTCACGAGAAGGGGCGCTTTTCATAAACTTTGTCTTTGCTCGCATCGTGCGATGGGCACCGACCTGTACGACCTAGGTCTCTTGGACCGCGAACGCGAGAGTGTCTAGCAATCGATCCTCGAGCTCGTCTTGGGAAACCGAGAGACGTTCGAACACAATGGGCCACTCGACTACGGGACACGAACGGAGCATTGCGGCGAGGTCCCCGCCGCTAACGAGCGCGACATTGATCTCCGCCGCCCTTGGCAGCGACTGCTCTTGGGTACCTCGCTGGAACAACGCAAACAACTTGGCGCGGAGGCCAGAGTCGGCCTCACTGCCGGCATCTCGCATCACGGCGGTCGTGAGCAATTCGGCAAACGCCGTCTGGAGCCAGGGCTGGTCAGCCAGCACTCCAAGGTCCTTGTATCGCTTCCAACACTCTTCGGCGGCGGCGTAGACAGCGCGTGGAATGAGCATGGTGGTCCGCACGTCACGCACGAAGGCAACATTGTCTCCTTCGCCTGCTGTACCCATCGAGAACTGCCACCAAGCCGGCCATGGACACTTCGCCACGGTCAACGACCTGTCGACATCAAGGTGGCTGCGCAGCTGTTCCCTTAGCCGGGGTGTTGGGGCCACCTGTTCGAGAGCATTGGCGACGATCGATTGGAGGTCGGTTCGCATCACGGAGCGCGAGATACCGAGTTCACCGAGTAGAGCGGAGACGGCTGCAGCGTCGATGGATGGGAACTCGGTCTGCAGGGCTTGTGTCAGCGCCTTGATTGGTGCGTAAGGAGCCTCAAGAAGCAACCGGAGGGCAGCGATCCTTACCTGAATGAGCGCGCGCGGCCTGCCTTGGAAGTCGCCGATCTGTGGTTGAAAGAGCAGGCGCGCGGGAAAGCGTTCGCCACGAAATTCAATTGCAGCGTGGCTCGCAAGTAGTTCAGCTACCCCGGGCGCGTCATTGTCGAGCAACTGGGGCTGAAGGGGCTGAACCCGATGCAGCCCTTCGGTAAAGAGGCTCTCTTGAATCTCGACCATTCGGCGCGCACATCGCGAGACCTTGCGCTCGAAGGCCTCGGGTGAGTGGGCGCCTTGCCGCTCGGCAAACACTTCCCGCAAGCCGTCGAGTCCATCTAGCTCCTGAACCCGAACCCGGTGCTGGGTGGCCTGCACGACGATGACCGCAGTCACTGTGCTCCCCCGTGAAGGCGAAGGGCGTTTAACTCTACGAGGATCTCAATGGGAGAGGCACCGGCCAGCACGAAGATGTCCGCTCCGCTCACCTTCCGGATCACGTCCTTCCACTCTGAGCGGGGTCTGTCCCCCAAGAAGCCGAGCAGGCTCGCTGCGTCCGCTGGCGCCGGCTTGCCAGCCACTGCTGGGAACGTGCCGGAAGCGAACACTTGCCGCAAAAGAAGCTCCAGGTTCTCCAGCGCCGCTGGAGCCAACTCCTTGTTCTTCATACGAGCGATTTGCACAAAGTGATCAGAAGTCTCGGGATCTATCTCGTTTCGAAACCGTTCCCAAAACTCGCGCGCGCGTTGGAGCGCAGCACTTGAGACTACGATCCCGGCCTCGAGTTGCACCGAGTCGCTTGGCTGATTGGCTCGTGTCTTGGCGTAGCCCCACCACTCGGGCTCCATCTGCATAGTTTCCGAACGAACCGAAAGCGTGGGTTCATCGTCCGGCAACGCTACGGGTACGGGAACCGGTGGCTGAGCTACCTGGCCAAGAGACTCCACAAGTTGAGTGAGAGCCTCGTCTGTCATTGGGCGCACGATGGGGCACCAGCGCACACGTACGTCTGCCGAGCGGCAGAAGTCGAAAAAGCGCGCGTGCGCCTCGATAGGAACGCTGGCCACAGCTGGCACGGGATGGCCACGCGTGCTCGCCCAGAGTTCGATGAGCAGGCGGTCCTCAGCGGAAAAGCAGGGCAGCAATCGCTGCGCCGTCGCGTTGGCGGCCTCGAACCACCCGAGCAGGGGCATGTCTCCCTCGACGGGCCCAAGATCGTTCGCCAGGAAGAGAGAGCGCGCGGCTGCCTCATTCCCGTCGGCGTGGATTGCTGCGCTTTGCTCGTCTTCAGCGACTTCGTCGGTGACTGCTGACGGCTGCTCGCCAAGGGCAACCATGAGTTCGCTCTCGAGCGTGAACCCGGATGCCAGATGATTCTGGAGGAGGTCGCGAACTTCGTCGAAGAACGAAACGATAATGCAATCGTCGGTGCCTCCGGTTCGGCGACCTCGCATCGCGCGCCCAACCATCTGAGC
>JBIKNA010000226.1:0-11192 GCA_044358965.1 Polyangiaceae bacterium | reverse complement strand
GGGACTTCTGCACCCGATGGAGTCTTGAATTGGAACAACAGAAGGGAAAGTCCGATGATCTTCTTGACTACAACAGGAAAACCAAAGCCCTCTTGCACGAACAACCCCCGGACGACATAACCGCCCATTACGCGCCCTGTGCCGAGCCGCGCCACTTCCGCCCGTCTGGCACAAGCTGGGCGCCCTTGGGAGGCGTAAACCGACGTGGCGTGAACCGACGTGAGCGGCGGAGCCGGTGCTGGTGGTCCCGATGCGAGCGGCCCGGGCGATGCGTCTGCGAACGCTGACGGCTCTCCCGTGGGCGGCGGCACTGGCCCATGCAAGCTCCCGCTGGATGGTTTCAAATTCAACGGCAAGGCGTTGGAGCCGTCCGTGTTCGTTGCGCGCCGCGAGGGGAAGCTCGTGGGCCTCGGCTGCTCCGGCACTACTGCGGCGCCGGGTTTTCTCGCGGTGTACCGTTTTGATTGCACCACAGCGGAGGTCACCGAGACCCGAACGGCGCTCCCCTGCGGCTCCCCGCCAGAGGAGTCCTATGCAGGGTTTGGTAGGCCACTAACCGCGCGCGACACGTGGCTTGTGTCACACAACACCTACGACAAGTCCACCTCTCCACCTGAGCAAAGGGAGGCGACGGTGGAGGTGAACCTGAAGGGCGAGGTCGGCTTTCGTATCCCCAGGCCCGTCCTGGCGGATGGGGAGGGGAAGCTGTGGGCGCTGCCCAATAATGGCGCAACGGGCGGTGTGGTGAACAAGTCGGCGGAGGTTTATGCGCCGGATGGAACGCCGCTAACGCTGTCCGCGGCCTCGAGAGCTCGGCAATGGCGCCTGCGGTGTGCTCCGAGGCTATGGCTCGGACGGTCGTTCTGCGCGCGCCCATCCACACCACGCGAAGTTTCCGTTCGCACATGCCACCCGCAACCCCGCTGCCACGGCGTTTGTTCCCTCCGTTCGCGGTCTTGCACCGAATGATGTGTCGCAGATCGCCTTGCGTCCGAGATCGCGACCATGCCATTCGCTGGGTTCTGGCCCAGGAAAAACAGGTCTGGGACGACGTCACGTGTGACACGTGAAACATCTTGCTCCGGCGCCGGTGCGGCCAACGGGGCAATCCCTGCCCCTCTCCGGCGAAATGGGTCGTGGCGCTGATGCCGTGGAGCATCAACGCCACAGACGTTACCAGTGCTCTACTGGCGGAAGCAATAGAGGTGGTTGTTCGCAGCCGGTGACTGGGGCCCGCCGGGGAAAATGCCGCCCTGGCGAACCCCGCTCCGTCCGGGGTCAACGATTCGAGGCCGAGATCGTGATGTCCGTCACGGAGCAGTCTTTGAACTCGGCGTGGTAGGCGTCATTTCCGTGAAAGAGGACCACCGCGAAGTGGCACGCCTTCACGTGTGCAGTCCCCGTTTCTCCGCTTTTGAGGTCGCCCCCGTGAAAACCGCCTGCGCGACTCTTGTGCACGGAAGCGTCCTCGAAGATGTAGAGCTCGACGTCGACCCCGGTCTTGTTGTGGATGTGCAGGTCTGCGCCGCTGGCCATGGGGATGCCGTGGTCTGGCGCGGATGCGGCGGCCGGTGCGGCGTAGAGGGACACTCCCAGCGCGATTGCGACGACGGAACCGAAGAGGTGACGAATGGAAGTCATAGGGATTCTCCTTAGGGGCGGGCCAGGTGTGGCCCGAATACACCCAAGACGCGGGCGGTCGCGTTTCGTCGCGAAGAAATGTCGACGGCGGGCGACGAAGACTTTGAGGCTCGGCGTACCCCTGCCTGCCGGCAAGTGCGTCATGCGGCGGTAGCGACCGCGTTGCGTCGATTTCTTCGCGACGAATGGGACGGACGCGCGTCTAGGGGTTAGTCGTTCGAATCGGAACTTCTTTTGCCTAAACCTCACGGAGTTCTTCCCATGAAGTCGTCCCCCAAATCCGTCGGCCTTATCCGCCTTGCAGCCTTCGGCCTCGCAGGAGCTGCCCTTCTCCTCGGAGCATCTGCGCAGGCCGCAAAAACGGCTCCCCCCGCCACACCGCCTGCGCAAAGCGCACTCCACGCAGCCCCGAGCGCGCCTCCCGCTACGGTCGAAGTCAAAGATGACGTCGAGAGCGCGCCCCAGACCCATACGCCGCCGGTCACTGTCGAGGTAGGGATCATGTTCGAGAAGCTCACGAAGTTCGAGCTTGGTCCAGGAGCCTTTGCCGCCGATATCGTGCTCTCTTTCACCTGTGCGGCCAAGCCCTGTGACGTGCAGCCGGAGGCCCTCACCGGCAAGCTCGTGGGCATCGAGAAGCTCGGTGAAGACGAACACGACGGCAAGATCCTCAAGGTCTTCAAGGCCCGCGGCGAGTTCGAGGCAGACGTCGACCTCAGTGAGTTCCCCTTCGACAAGCAAACCTTGCTGGTGCCACTGGTCGACAAGCACAGCGACAAGTACCAGTACCACGGCAACGTCAAGGCGAGCGGCCTCGACCCGGCGGTAAAGCTTGCCGGATGGAACGTGCTGCCCAAGGTCGGTGTGTTCTCCATGAAACAGGAGGTTGCACCGGGCATGGTCGAGGCGAGCACCACCATGGGGATCCAGATCGAGCGGCCGAGGTTGGCGGCGTTCTTCAAGACGCTCGCCCCGGCCTGTTTCATGATCTTCGTGGCGGCCTTTACGCTGCTCTTGCGACCCAAGAGCGCGAGCGGGCGCTTGACCGCAGCGACGGCGGGACTCATGAGCGCCGTGATGTTTCATGCGGGGCAGACGTCGTCGCTTCCCCCGCTCGGCTACATGACCCGCATGGACAAGTTCATGATCGCGACATACGTGGTCTACCTGGTCAACATCTTCTTCAGCGTGGCGATGGTGCGTCTCGAGGAGTCCAAGAAGAGCCGGTTCGCCGAGGGAGCCTATCTGCTTGCTGCTGGCGCAGTGCCCGCCATTGCCGTCATCGGCTGGGTATCCGTCTTCTCGAAGGTGGTCTGAGTCGCAACATGGCAACGTCCAACCACGGGCGCAGGCCCGCACCGTCTTTTTTTTTCTCGCCTTTGGAGTCTGTAATGCAACCGCAATCCCCGCAAACTGGCACACCGCAGAACTGGTACGTCTTCTCCGCCGGCAGAACACTGCCCGTGTCCACCGACGATCTCGTTGCCGGGCTCATGGCCCGAGACCTTGCGCCGGACGTGCTTGTCGCGCGGCCGGGCGAATCATCGTGGAGCAAGGCCAGTGAAGTCCCTTCCCTCTTGGAGGAGGCGCGCCGCCGGTCAAGTCGTCCGGCGGCGGCGATTCCCATCGTCGATGCGAACGCGAACGATACAGCCGTGATGTCTTCGGACCCTCTCGTAGCGAAGCCGGCGATCCAGCCTATCCCCGGACCCGCAGAACCCGCCGTGGTGTCCCTCGACGCGAACGCTGTCGCGCGCAGCACCCCCGAGGCAGGGCCGAAAGAACCAACGGACAAGGAAGCCCCGTTGCCTCGCTACTTCGCCTGGATTCCCGCCGGGATTTTTGGTCTCGCGATTGTCATCTGCGTCGTCATTGCGGTGATCGGCCATCGCAAGGAGCGCGCTGCGCTAGAGGAAGAGGCTGCGCTCGCCAAGCAGTTGGGCGTCGAGTATCTCGAGCTCAAGAGCGAGCCGCAGAAAAACTGATTCACGCACCACCGCTGCCCTAGACCTTCGGCGCAAGGGACTCGAATCTAGAAGCGCCCCTGGAGGACCACTCCGCCGAGGGTTGGCTGGGCGCGCACGTGTTTCACGTCGGTTGCCTTGGGGCCGAAGATCAAGATCGCAGCCCCTCCCGCCGCGAGCACGGCACCTGCACCGTAGGTGACGAGCGCGACGGTACGTTCCGTGTCGAGGCGATTCGCAAGGTCGGGTGCCGAAGCGGCGTTGCTTCGGACAGCCGCATCGAACTCATCGCGACTCGTCCCGAGCACGAAAGCATCGACGACAAATGCAGTGGCGAGAGCCGCCACCCCCGTCCCGGCCACGACCCATCCGACGGTACGCCATGGACTTGCCGGCGCCTGCCGCGGCTCGGGCGAGCGGGCCGGGAGCACCTTCTCGGGGCGCGGGACATCCACCGCCCGCGTCTTGTCGGCGTCAACGATCACGTGCCACGTGCGCAAGGCGCCGTTCTCCCAACGTATCCGCACCAAGTGTCCACCAGGCGCGGCGGGCACTGACGCGGGGCAAGACGACACAGCAAAGGGACCATCATCGATGGAGAAGTTGATGGTTGTGTCCTCGCAGCGCAGCGTGATTTGCCCAGGTAACCGAGACCTGGCGAGTGCGATGCGCTCCCGTACGACCGCGGCGTCGCTTACTGCGGGGTTGAGCTCGAGGTAGCGCTCCATCGCAAGCACGGCTTCATGCCAGCGCTCGAGTTGGATGAGCGCATCACCCTCGTATAGGTAGGGAAGGTTTGCCTCCGGAGCGAGGAGTTGAGCCTGTCGATAGTGCGCGACTGCAGCGGAGAAGTCGCCAGCACTCGCCGCAGATAGCCCTCGCCGGACGGCATCCGCAGCGAGTTCGAGGCGTCCGTCGGTGCTGCCCCCGGGCTGGGCGAGCGCGGCAGTTGGGGGGCCGAGCAACAACCCGACGGCAACGAGGACCTGAGCCCAACGCATGGACAAAGTGTAACCGCAGCCTTTTGCCGCATGCTCTCTTTTTTTCTTCGGCGAATCCAGTGTCGAGCCGTTATGGTTTTTCGGCCCATGAGACAGTTGTTTCGCGCTTTCGCCGTCGCCCTGCTTGCGACTGTGGTTTCGGGCCTCTCGTGCAACGTCTTTCGCGCGCGGAACAGCTGCGAGACCAATCAGGACTGCGAACGCGGCACCGCTTGCAACGCTGCTGGGCGCTTTTGCGCACACGGAGCGCCCATTCGTATTGGTGCGGTATTGCCGCTTTCGGGTAGCGGTCGACTCCGCCAGACCGGCGCCGCCTGCCGCGTCGGGCTCGAGTTCGCGAGTGATTGGCTGCAATCGCGCGGCGCAGCTCCGCTCGGGCGAGGCATCGAGTGGGTGTTCGCGGACGATACCGGGCAACAAGCGGTGTCTCTCGAACAAACGAAGCGACTGCTCGATGACGGGGTACTTGCCATCGTCGGTAGCACCACATCCGCGCACGTCCTTGCCACGCAACGCCTCACCTTCGAACGCAAGGTGTTGCACGTGGTGCCATTCGCTGGTGCTCAGGGGATCCCTGCGGCCCAAGGCGCGCTCGGGGAGCGATTCCTATTTTCTCTGTCTCCTACCATCGCGAACGGGTCACCACTGGGTCTGGTCAGGTACTTGGTCGACGAGAACGCTGCGGGTCGAGGCCCTCGCTGTCGCAATACGCTCGTCTTCAATGGCGATGATGTGACGTCTGCGGACTTCTACTGCACCTTCGCGAAGCAGTTTGCATCCCACGGAATGTGTGTGACTCGCCGCATCGTTGTCCCCTTTGCGCGCAAAGGGAGCTACGAGGCGGAGGTCGCCGAGCTCCGAGCGCACGCCCCGGACTGCTTGATCTTGGGCACCGCGCCCGACGTGGCCGCCTACGTCCTTGAAGAGATCGCACGCCAAGTGGGACCGAAACCCCCTTGGACGCTCTTGGGCAATTCCGCCGTGCACTCCCAAGGGCTCCTTAGCGCTCTAGGTCCCCAGGAAGGCCCAAGCCTTGCGGAGGGCATGGTCGGAGCCGACGTGGACTTCGCGCCAGACAGTCTGCCCTATCGCGAACTCGCAATCTCCTATGCGCAGCGCAGCCAGGACCGCGGGACGGACTCCGCAACGGTGCCCTACTTCGTCAGCCCATGCGCGGACATCGGCTTCCTCCTCGCGCTCGCGATAGAGCACGCCGGTGCCGGCGCGAGCCCAGAAAGCCTTCGCGACTCATTCTTGGCCGTTGCAGGCTACCAAGCGGGCGATCAGACCTTTTCTCCGGGGCAGATCGTCGCGGCGATGGCCCTGGCACGTCGGCGCGCTGCCATCGACTATCAGGGCGCATCAAGTGATGTTGAGTTCGACGTTGGAGGTACGATGCAGTCCGCTCCGTCCAATATCTGGCGCGTCGAAGGGAACGGCTTCAACGAAAGCGTCCGCAAGTACACGGACCGAGATCTGCGCTCCCTAGAACAGAGCCAGCAGCCAACACCGAACTGCGCCCCTCCACCGGCCGAACTCTGCCCCGGTTCCTCGGCGCAACAGAATTGACCGGGAGGGCTTCCCGCAACGCAGCCCTCGGGAAGGGCTCATGGCGCAGGTATGGACGAGCCGCGATCCAGCTATGGATGGATCGCGATCTCTTGCATCTGCGCACGGGCCGATAAGCGCCCGGCAATCGGGGCAGACCGCCCTCGCGCCACGCGGCATGTGCCTTGCGTAAGCCCCCCGCATATGCCGATCTCATGTTTCGGTGCCGCCGAGGCGCTTTGGCTTGTCACGGACGGTACACGAGAAACCTCTGACGAGAGCCGCGCAGCACGGATGCGCGCGCATATGGCCGACTGCGGTCCGTGCCGAATGGCGGTGGCGGAGGCGCTGGCGACCTCGGACATAGCGATGGCGCCGACTCTCGCGAACGGTGACACGGACCACCCGTCGATTCCCACCTCCGGGCGCATCGCGAATCGATACCAGCTCGTCGAGCGACTGGGAGCCGGCGCCTGCGGCGTGGTGTTTGCCGGACACGACATGACACTCGATGTTCCGGTTGCCATCAAGATCCTGCGAAGTGATTTTGACGGCTTCTTTCAAGCCATGGCGCGAAGAGAGTTACTCGCATCTCGCCGCATCGTTCACCCCAACGTTTGCCGCCTCTTCGACATAGGAAAAGACAATGGGCGGCCGTTCGTCACGATGGAACTCGTTGCGGGGAGCACGCTCGAGGCCCTTCTTGCTCAGGGGCCCCTGGGCGTCGATGCGAGCTTGCACATCATCGAGCAATTATGCGCCGGCATTGATGCTGCGCATCGTGCGGGGGTCGTGCATCGGGACTTGAAGCCCGCCAACGTCATGGTCGAGCCGGCCGGGCGAGCGGTCGTGATGGACTTTGGGCTTGCGCTCGACCTCCAGACGAGTCGGCGTAGCCTGACAGGTGTCGTCGGGACCCCCGCCTACTGGGCCCCGGAGCAGGCGCGTGGAGAAACGGTCACAGCGCGCAGCGATCAGTTTTCGCTGGCCGTCGTGGCGGCCGAGATGCTCACAGGTGCGAACGATTCGTCCAGCGGCCGACCAGTCTCGCGCGCGGTGCAGATCGTCCTCCAGCGCGCCATGTCCCCAGACCCGGCGGCCCGCTTCGACGCCGTCGCCGACTTTGGGATTGCGCTTGGCTTGGCCTGCGCCCGTGGTTCCGTGGGACGGTTCCGAGCAACGTCGGTCGCGGCGGTCTCCGTAGCCTGTATCGCTGCGGTTGCCTTCGGGGCATCTGCGCGCGCATCCTCGTCGGAATCTCGGATTCCCATCGGCGGCTCCCGAACAAGCGAAAGCACTGCTGCGCTCGCCGCAGCCCCCAGTATCCCGCCGCCGGCCCAAGCCCCGAGCGCTCCCGCGACGGTGACAAGTGCCGTTCCAGCTTCTCCAGCCGGTCTGCCCGTCGCTCGTGTAGCAGCCCGCCCGGGGCGCAGCACCCCGGCGAAGCAGCCGCCTCCAGCGACCTCGAATGTTCCTGTCGCCACCAAGGAGGCATCCGATGAAGTGACCTCCCTGCTGTTCCGGCGCTAGGCACGCAACATGTTCACCGTACCATCGCCCGAAACACTCGACGCTCTTCGACCCGTCATTCTGGCAGACGCCCCCGTACCACCCGACGAGGCCGACGGTTGGGTGAGGTTCATTTGCGAACGCTTACCGGCCGACGTAGCGCTTGCGCGCGTCGAGCTGATCCGGCGCAGACTGCCCGATCTATTGGTGGCCTTTCGGTGCCTCACCGGAAGCACGTCTGCCCAAACGCTCTTCGTCAACCGTTGCAGTGTGCTCGTGCGTGGAGCGCTCCAGCGGCGAGGCTTCGATGGAGGGACCGTTGACGATCTGCTGCAAGACGTTTTGACCGCCCTCATCATCGGTAAGGAGGGCGCGCGACCGCGCCTCGAGCAGTACGAGGGGCGCGGCCCTCTCGATCAGTGGGTGCGCGTCTCCGCCGTGCACCTTGCTCTCCAACATGCACGCGGGCGGCGCGACGACGACACCGTCGATGTAGAGGTCCTCGTCGACACGGCGAACGGAGTCCATGGGAAAGTCATGGCCCAAATGCACGCGGGGCAGATCTCAGAGTGGACCCGGGGGGCGTTGCTCCGCCTCGACCCGAAGGAACGGCTCGCGCTCAAGCTCCACTGGGTTGATGGCCTTTCGGTGGAGGCCGTGGGGCTGGCGATGGGCCTCCACAAAAGTAACGCGGCTCGATGGGTCGCCCGGGCAAGGGATAGGTTGCGCAGCGAAGTAGAGCGTGCCGCGTTCGAGTGCCTAGCTCTGTCGCCCTCGGACTTGGGAAGCCTCGCGCGGTCACTTCATAGTCAAATCGACATCAGTATTGTGGGAGCGCTGCGCTCGGATATGGGACCACTGCGGCAAGACTGAAGCGCGATGACCCGTGTGGCACCACCGAAGCCACGCGCGGCCATATGAAGCTCCCCCGCTTTCGTGGACACCCCCAAAGGCGCGAAGATGCGCGAGGAGTGTTCGATGTCAAAGCGACAATCAAAGCGGGCCCGCAGGTCTTTCACCGCCGAGTTCAAGGCGGAGGCAGTGCGCCTCTGCAAGGTCGGCGACCGTACGATCGGGCAGGTGGCCCGGGACCTGGACCTGACGGAGACCGCGCTACGTGAGTGGGTGAGGCGCGCCGATGTGGACGTCGGCGAGGGGCCGCCCGGTGCGCTCGCGACCGACGAGCGTGCCGAACTGCAGGAGCTTCGCAAGCGTGTGAAGCGGCTGGAGATGGAGCGTGAGATCCTAAAAAAAGCGGCGGCCTTCTTCGCGAAGGAGAACGGGTGATGTTCGAACTCGTTGACGCGGAGAAGGCGAACTACCCCATCAGCGTGCTCTGCGATGTGCTGGAAGTCTCTCGCAGCGGCTTCTACTCGTGGAAGACGCGCCCTCCGTGCGAGCGGTCCAAGGCAGACGCGAAGCTCGCCGTGGAAATCGCTGCCGCGCACCACAAGAGCCGCAAGAGGTACGGTAGCCCGCGCGTGCATCGTGCCCTTCGCAGGAAGGGCGTGCGCGTCGGGAAGAAGCGTGTCGAACGTTTGATGCGCGACGAAGGCCTCGTGGGCCGCAGGAAACGCCGCTTCCGGCGCACGACCGATTCGAACCACGCGAGCCCTATCGCGCCGAATCTCGTCGCGCGCGACTTCGAACCGAATGGCCCTGACCGCGTCTGGGCGGGCGACGTGACGTACATCGCGACGGCCGAGGGCTGGTCCTACCTGGCCGTCATCCTCGACCTCTACTCGCGTCGCGTCGTCGGCTGGGCGATGAGCGCCAACAACGACACGACGCTGGCGCACGCCGCGCTCGAACGCGCCGTGCGCAGTCGCAACATCGTGGCGTCCGGCCTCGTGCACCACACCGACCGCGGCAGCCCATACGCCAGCGACGACTACCGCGCCGCGCTCGCTACGCACGGCATGATCGCGAGCATGAGCCGCAAGGGTGATTGCTGGGACAACGCCGTCGCCGAGAGCTTCTTCGCGACCCTCCGCGCCGAGTTGGTCGACGACGAGCGCTACGCGTCGCGCGCCGCTGCGGAAACCTCCATCCGCGAGTACATCGAGAAGTTCTACAACGTCGAGAGGCTCCACTCGCATCTCGACTACGTCAGTCCGATCGAGTTCGAATTGAAGGCACGAGTCGCCGCGTTTGCGGCATAGTCACGATGTCCACGGAAGCGGGGGAGGATCAAACCGCCCATTACGCGCCCTGTGCCGAGCCGCGCCACTTCCGCCCGTCTGGCACAAGCTGGGCGCCCTTGGGAGGCGTGAACCGACGTGGCGTGAACCGACGTGACCAAGTCCAAAGCACGCAGGGGCCCAGGGCGGCGCGTCTTGCGGGGGCGCTTGCGGCTCAGAAGGCTTCGGCTTGCTCGGGTGCGGCATCCCAGTCGTCGTCGGGATCGCGGGCTCGGGCCAACGGTGGCGGTTGGGTCGACAGGCCGAGTGCGCCCAGGATTCGACTTGTGGTGCCTGGGTCCGTGATCAGTGCGAGCACTCGAAGGTTTCCGCCACAAAGGCCACAGACCCGGACATCGATGTCAAAGGTTCGGTGCAAGAGCGTTGCCCAGTCGATACGCGGGCTTTGGGCCAGCAGCTCGCCCGCGAGAAGGCGGTTCCAGTGCCTTACAGCAAGCAGGTTGGGCGCGAGTAGTGTGGCGTGCGCCCCCGAAAGCACGAGTGCTGGGGCTGCGTTCTCCAGGACCTGCACGGCTACTGTCTGGACCGGGTTCGCGTGGTGGCGGCGGGCCGCCTCCGTCGGCTCACTCGGCCGCGGCGGCTTCGACGCACGCGGTTCGCAACCTCCGTGCTTGGACGATGGCGGCTTTGGGACCACGTCTTTTCTCCACGACGAGCGTGGCGCGATGACTCCATGAAAGCGCACGAGGGGGTGCCGCGGTGGCGGAATCAGAGCCGCTAGTCGCGCGAGAAATTCGAGAGGCGTCATCACTCGATGTTTCACCCGCGCCGCCCGCGTGGCGCCCGCCGCGCTCACGTCTTTCACTCGGTAGGCCACGACGCCATTTCGGAGGATGCGCAGCCTTCCGAGTGCCATGGCCGGTCTTGCGCCATAACGGCAAAGCCGCTCGCGCCCAAGATCGTCCCCTCGCGGGATGTGCACCGCCGCGTGGATGTTGAAGCCTTCGCACTCGGCAACAAAGCGCGATTTCGCGCGAGGAAAGCTCCGCTTTCGAGACGCGGCATCGTCGTGCCCCTCGGCCATCGCCTTCGCAAACGAACCTCGTTGCATGGCGATCTCCGCACATCCGTGAAGCGCTTCAAGCTGCACATCTTCGCTATCCCCGCGAGCCGCTCGCGGGGAGTCGGCAAGATGCCCGTGGCGACGGAGCCAGCGCATTGCACTTGTGTACGTTTGAGTCGCGAGCGCGAGGAGCTCCTCTTCGCTGGGCGCTGGTGCCGAATGAAAGTGAACCCGCGCGCCGTCGTCGCGAGTGAACACGCCGTCCATGAGCACCACGTGAAAGTGCACGTTGAGGTTGAGGCTGCCCCCGAACCTCTGCACGAAC
>JBIKNA010000638.1:0-3314 GCA_044358965.1 Polyangiaceae bacterium | reverse complement strand
CGCCCACGATCCAGAACACGCTGATGCCCTGGTTGAGCAACAGGGAAGGGGTCCACGGCAGCACCATGCCGGTGCCCGTGGTGGCCGCGGCCACGAGGAGCTGCCCGATGAGCTTGGTGTACGGCTTGAGGTGCACCACGTCGTCCACGAGACCAAGGACGAACATGGCCGTTGCGCCGACTAAGAGCTTGAGACCCAGCGGACCGCCGAAGAGCACCACCAACGTCGCGAAGGCCGCGTAGATGCCCGCGCCTCCGGCCAGCGCCGTGGGCTTTTGGTGCCACCGGTCCGAGCGCGGCTTGGCCACAAAGCCAATTTTGCGCACGGTTGCCCGGGTGGCCGCGGTGGTCGCGACCCCGAGTCCAGCGGCGAGTAGGCCCTTTAGGCCGAGGGCGACGAGCTCTGTGACTGCCACTTCATGCCTCCGGAGTCGGGCCGGGCCCGCTGCTCAGCGATGACGTCGGAGATGATCTGTTCGAGGGAACGCTCGGGTTCGAAGCCCACGAGCTTCTTGGCCTTGGTGGTGTCGGGCACACGGCGCAACATGTCCTCGAAGCCGGCCTCGTAGGCCTCGTCGTAGCTCAGGTACTGGATGGGGGAGCTCGACTTGGCCAGGTCTTTGGTGAGCTGCGCGAGTTCGGTCATGGTGACCTCGCGCTTGCCGCCCAGGTTGAAGACCTCGCCGACGGCGCGCTCGTTGACGGCCAAGGCGTGAATGCCGCGGATCACGTCTTGGACGTGGCAGAAGCAGCGGGACTGCTGCCCGGTGCCGTAGACCGTGATGGGCTCGCCCGCGAGGGCCTGGCGCACGAAGTTGGGGATGACCATGCCGTAGCGTCCGGTCTGGCGCGGACCTACGGTGTTGAAGAAGCGGAGCACGGTGACCGGCAGCTGCTTCTCTTTCCAGTAGGCGAGGCCCAAGAACTCGTCGATGAGCTTGCTGGCCGCGTAGCTCCAGCGGCCCTTGGTGGAGGCGCCGAGCACCAGGTCCTGTTCTTCGCGGAACGGGACCTGATCGCTCTTGCCGTACACCTCGCTGGTGCTGGCAAGGATGGTCCGCTTGCCCTTCTTGGCTGCCGCGGTGAGCACGAGTTCGGTGCCGTGCACGTTGATCTCGATGGTGCGCACGGGGCTCTGGACGATGAGCTTGACGCCGACGGCTGCGGCCAGGTGCACGACCACATCGGCGGAGTCGACGAGCTCGTTGAGCAGCGGCTCGTTGGTGACGCTGTCGACGGCGAGTCGGAACTTGGGGTGCTGACGGATGGCGGCGAGGTTCTCGACGCTGCCGGTGGACAAGTCGTCGAGCACCGTCACCTGCTCGCCTTTGCCGAGCAGAAGCTCGGTGAGGTGCGATCCGATGAAGCCAGCCCCGCCCGTGATCAGCCAATGCATGCCCAAGTCCTCTTCTCGTTGCAGCGCCAATAAGTGCTCGAAATTCGAGCGTTACCGGCCGCCCTTCTAGCGCATCAGCCTTGCCGCCGCAAAGGTCGCTGACGGATACGGTGCATAGGCCCGGCCTGGCGTTCATTCGCGGAAAAACAGGTGTCCTAACGTCTGCGTCATGCAGAGTAATATCAAGTACTTAATGAAGTGCGGGCCGGCCTGACGGCGCGGGCGCTGGGCCCATGGCCCCGCAGCGTGTTCCGTTCGCAGCGGGCCCGGCGGCCGGGTACACTTGCGTCGGGAGCATGGCTGTTCGACTCTACGAGCCGGGGCAAGTCCTGGCCGGCACCGTCTACCAAGTGGTTCGCCACTTGGCCACCGGGGGCATGGGCACGGTCTACGAGGTCGAAGACACCAGCGTCGGCAAACGCTACGTGCTGAAGACCCTGCACCCGGATCTGTTCGGGCGCAAAGACGTGGCACGGCGCATGGAGGCCGAGGCCCGCACCCTGGGCCGCCTCCAGCACCCCAACATTGTCGAAGTGGTCACCGCCGGGAGCACCAAAGACGAACTCAACCTGCCCTACTACGTCATGGAGAAGCTCAACGGGCAGAACCTTCGGGTGGTGCTCGAGAAAAAGGGGGCCCTCGAGGCAACGCACGCCTACCGGGTTGCCATCGATCTGCTCGATGCCCTGGAGCATGCGCACGAGCACAAGATCGTCCACCGTGACGTCAAGCCCGAGAACGTCTTCTTGCACCGCAACCTCTCGGGAACCACGACCACCAAGCTGCTCGATTTCGGTATCCAGCGTCTTCTCGACGATGCCAAGCGCTACACCGCGGGGCGTTTTGTCGGGACGCTGCGGTACGCGGCCCCGGAGCAGGTCAACGGCGAGGAGCTGGGCCCCGCCACCGACATCTATGCTGCCGGTCTCGTCCTGTACGAGCTGCTCGCCGGCCACGGCCCCTTCGACGAGATCGGTGACGCGACAAAAATTGCCGCGGCGCACGTTCACAAAGCCCCGCCGGACATCCTCCTATTCGCCCGCATCGAGCCTGCCGCCGCCGAGCTCATCATGTCGGCGCTCGCCAAAGATCCACGGGATCGCCCGAGGGACGCGTTCACCTTTGCCGGCGAGCTGCGCAAGGTGCTGCGGGACGCCGAAGGCATCCCGCAGGTTGCCACGGCGGTGAACCCGCTGACGCTGGCGGAGCGCGGATCTCCTGGCGCCATGCCCGTCGGCGTCACCACCGAGATGACCCCTGGCTCGGCGACGCGGCCCGACCTCCAACGCACCGGAGAGTTTGGCAGCGGTGCACCCACCACGCCATCACCCGAGTACGCCGACACCCACGCAGCAGCGCATCGTGTCGATCGTCAGGCGACCACCCGGGGGGCGACGCCGGCGGCCCGGGGTGGCGGTCACGACACCGAGGACCTCCGGCCGTCTTCATCGCGGCGGGGAGCTCTCGCCCCGGCCACGGAGCGCATGGTGGCCACCACAGGCGCCACGTCTCAAGAGTTGTCGGCGCTGTCCGCCGCGCCGCCTCGCAAACTAGGTGTGTTCTTCGTGGTGGCGAGCCTCACGGCGGCCGTGGGCATGGCCGGTCTGTCGCTTTGGCTCGTCAGCGACCGCGCGCAGCCCGCACATATGGCGCCCGCAGCGGCGCCCAGCGCCGCACCTGCATCTGCACAAGCCGGCGCGGGCGGGCCTATGGGAGCGACAACTGCGCTTCCGGCGGCGCCCAAGTCGTCTGCCGAAGGGGCAGTGTCGGTTTCGGGGGCGTCGTCGACCCGCATCGAGCCGTCGGCATCGTCGCGTCCCGCCCTGTCGTCCAACAACGCGAAGGTGGGCGCGGGAGCCGCTGCTCCGTTGCCGAAGCCAACGGCCTCGGCGTCCAAGGCAAACAAGCCCGCAGCAGCC
>JBIKNA010000225.1:0-11215 GCA_044358965.1 Polyangiaceae bacterium | reverse complement strand
CCAACACCACCGAGGCCTTGGCCTCCCTTAGGATGTGCTCCAGGCGTTCGCCAGGGTTCCGCTCGTCTAGGGGCACATAGGCCGCGCCGGCCTTGAGGATCGCAAGCAGGCCCACCACTCGGGCGATGCTCCTTTGCATCGCGAGGGCCACGACGACGTTGGGGCCCACCCCGCGGGCACGGAGGTGTCGAGCGAGCCGATTGGCTTCTCGATGAAGCTCGCCCTGCCGAAGAGTTGCCGCACCGCACGCAACGGCGATGGCACGTTCGTCCATGCGCTCTTCGAGAATGCGGGTGATGGGGACTTCGGGAACCACCGTCTTTGGGCCCATGCCCAAACGCACAAGACGTGCGGCCTCTTGTGGCGGGTGCGCCGCGAGGGCCTCTAGGGGCGCCGTGGGCGCCCGGAGGCCCTCGGAAAGCAGCTGGGCGTACGCGCTCGCGAAGCGTCGGACCGTTGCTTCATCCCACAGATCCGTTCGGTAGGTCAGCAAGCCGCCAAAGCCGTCGTTGGTCTCGTCGATGGACAAGATCAGGTCGAAGCGTGCGCTCTGCGCGGACACCGAGCGGGAGCGTACGGACAGATCCGGCAAATCGAAGGACGCTGCGGGGGCATTCTGCAGCACGAAGTTGACTTGAAAGATCGGCGAGTGGGCGGTGCTGCGCTCGGGTTCCAATGCATCGACAAGACGATCGAAGGGGACGTCCTCGTGGTCCATGGCCGCGATGGATCGCGCCCGCGTTTGCCGGAGCAACCCTTCGAACGTCTTGGCCGCATGGATGTCCGCGCGTACGGGCAACACGTTGACGAAGAAGCCGACGACGCCTTCGAGATCGCTGTGCGTGCGGTGTGCGACGGACGCGCCAATGACGGTGTCGGCGTCGCCGGTGAGTCGGTGCAAAAGCAGGTGCAGCGCGGAGAGCAGTACCATGAACGGCGTGGCGCGCTCGCGCATGGCAGTGGCGCGTACCAACGCTGATGTCTCGTTGCCGATGGTGATGGGGACGTCGGCGCCGGCCTGACCCTGCACCCTTGGCCTTGGGCGATCCGTTGGAATGTCCGTCAGCTCCGGGGCTCCCGCGAGGGCATCGCGAAAGTGCGCGATGCCGCGCTCGAGGGCGCCAGTGGCCGCGCGCGCGCGCTCGTAGCTGGCGAAGTCGGCATAATCAACGGGTAACTTCGGGAGGAATGGTCGCTCGCCACGGCGAAGGCACCGGTAGCTCGTTGCGATCTCCCGCAGCAAGACGCTCGTGGACCACCCGTCCACCACGATGTGGTGCGCCGTCATGAGCAGCACGGCGTGGTCTTTTGCGTAGCGTAGGAGCTGCACGCGAACCAACGGCCCCCGGGACAGATCAAACGGGGTGCGTGCCTCGATGCTGGCTCGTTCGTCGGCGTCGCGTTCGCGAAGGGCCACGGGAACGTGCGAGAGGTCGACAATGGGAAGCACGAACGGCCCCACTGGATCCACGTGCTGGAAGGGACGCCCGGCCTCTTCGGTAAAGCGGCTCCGCAGCACATCGTGCCGCTGCCATACGGTCTCGAAGGCTGCGCGCAGCGCTTCGGTGTCGAGTGGGCCCAGTAGCGACAATGCTGCGGGGATGTTGAACGCGGCACCCGCAGGGTCCAACCGTTCCAAGAAGAACAAGCGCTCTTGTGCAAACGATAGCGGCAGCGCCTTGCGATCGGCGCGGCGGGGGATGCCTGCGGCGCCGCCCGCATCGGGGCGCGCCCGGCAGAGTTCGGCAGCGAGACCGCGGACACTGGGACGCTCGAACAGCACGCGCAGCGGCAGATCCACGCCGAAGCGCACCTGAATGCGCGACAAGAGTCGCGTCCCAAGCAGGGAGTGTCCACCGGATGCAAAGAAGTCGTCGTCGATGCCAAGCGCCTCGGTTTCGAGCAACGTGCGGAACAAGGACAGGAGTTCGCGCTCCACATCTGTCTCCGGGGGCGCGGCCGCCGCCGGGGGCCACGGGGCCTCTACGGCCGGCAATCGGGACTCATCGACCTTTCCCGCAGCGTTGCGTGGCAAGCTCGGGACTTCGATGAACGCCGAAGGAATGAAGGCCGAGGGAAAGAGAACTTGCAGCGCACCCCTGAGGCCTGCAGGTTGCACGGGGATGCCGGGCAACGGAACCACATAGGCGAGAAGGCGACCGGCGCGCTCCAAGAGCCATGCGTCGCGCACGAGCGCACTGTCTCGCAGTGCCCGCTCCACCTCTTGGGGGTCGATGCGATGCCCGCGAATCTTGAGCTGCCGATCGCGGCGCCCGAAGAACTCGAGCACCCCCTGGGGCCGTAGCCGCCCTAGATCTCCTGTGTGGTAGGCGAGCCCCTCGGGCGTATGGCGGAAGCCCGTGCCCTCTTCGTTGTGTTGCGTGTCGAGGTAGCCTTTGGCAACGCCGTCGCCACGCAGCACAATTTCGCCGACGGCGCCGGGCCCGACGATGTCGCCGCGCTGTTCGATGCTGACCGCGACGCCCGCGATGGGTACGCCGATGGGCACCGTCGCGAACGGTCCCGTGCCAGGCCGAAGGAACCACGCCGTGCTCGTGACCGTGCCTTCCGTCGGACCATAGGTGTTCATCAGGTCGCAGTGGGGCGCCAGGGCAAAGAAGCGGGCCACGCGATCGACCGATGCGGTCTCGCCGCCGATGACAACCAGCCGCACGGATGCGGGCAAGAACTCGTCGGCGACGCCCAAGTCCACCATCTCATGGAAAAATGCCGTCGGCAGGTCGAGCACCGTCACACCGGTGTCCCGGACAACGTCGAGGAAAGCCCGAACCGAGCCAAGCTCCTCGGGGCGCAGCACCAGTGTGGCGCCACGGGTCAGGGTGCAGGCGATCTCTTCGACCGACGCATCGAAGGCGAGCGAAGCAAACTGGAGCACCCGGTCCGAGGGGACGAGCTGCATTTGCTCGCCCATGCTGCTTGCGAGGTGGCGCACGTTGCCGTGGGTCACGCACACGCCCTTGGGGCGGCCACTCGAGCCGGACGTATACATGATGTACGCGATGGTGTCCGGGGCGGGCTCGGGCAGCACATCGGCTTTGCCCATCGGGGCGCCCAAGAGTTGTTCCCAGGTGCGTATCGCCGAGCCCTCGGGGTCCTTGAGGCCTTCGTCGTCGAGCGTGGGGCTCGCGGCGCCGATGGCAGCGAGCCGCGCCGCCGGCCACGCCAGGTCTGCCGGGATGTATGGAACACCGGCGCGCATGGCGGCAAGAACGGCCACGAGCGCCCGGGGACCCCGCCGCAGGAGCACGCGGATGCCCGCATGGTGAGAGCCATGGTTTTCGCGCAAGTGCCCCGCGAGTTGCGTCACCTGCGCGTCCAGTTCCTCGTACGTAAGCATCTCGCCCGCGGCGCCAACGACGGCCGGATGCTTCGGCGCAGTCTTTGCCCAGCGCCGAAGACTCGACGACAGACCTAGCAAGTCCATGGTGGCGCGCGCCTGCCCCAAGCGCGCACGGTGCTGCGGAGCGAAGACCTCCGGTCGCTGCGCCCCGGCTTCGGCCATGCTAAGCAGCGCGCGCCGAAAGCTATCCAGGAGCAACGCCGAGAACCCCGCGGAGAACAGGTCCGCGCGGTACTCGAGGTGCAAACTGGCGCTGCCATCGTCGCCAGGGGCGACGGCAAAGGTGAGGTCGAACGGGGGAACGGCCGGTACCAAGGCCAACGGCGACAACGTCAGGCCGGGCACGTTGGTCATGCTCCCGGGGGCGTCTTCGTGGACCAGGAGCATGCTCTGGAAGAACGGCGTCCGTCCGAGCACGCGGGCCGGAGCCACGCGGGCGACGATTTCGTCGAAGGACACCGCAGCGTGGGCGAGGGCCTCCTGGATGACAGCGTGAGCATGCGCTCCAAGTGCTTCAACGCTCTTCTGCCCGGCCCATTGCAAGCGAAGCGGTAGGGTGTCGACGAAGAGCCCGAGCATGGCATCCGCCTGCACGTGCCTCCGGGTGCTGACGGGCACACCGATGGTGACTTCGTCGGCATTTGCGTAGGCGCCCAGCACGGCGCCGAGCGCCGAAAGCCCAAGCGCAAACAGTGTCGTCCCCTGGGCGCTTGCGGCCCGGCGCAGCATGTCGAACTCACGGCGGGTCAGCGACGCGCGTTCGACAGCGCCTCGGGCGGGGCCACCCGCGGCATACTCGGGTGCAATGGCCGGACTCTCGCTGCCCTCGAGCTTGGCCACCCAGTACGCAAGATCGTGTTCGCGCGCAGCGGCGGGCCGAAGCCGCTCGCTTTCCGCCACGTCGTAGTAGTCGAGCGCTGGGGCTTCCGAAGCCGGGGCATTGCCGCTGTAGGCCAGCAGCCACTGTCGAGCAAAGAGGGCGACGGACGCCGCGTCGGCGATGATGTGGTGGAAGACCACCGAGAGCACATGGTGATCTTTGCCCAGCGAAAGAACCGTCGCGCGAAGCAGCGGTCCTTTGGATAGGTCGAAGGGACTCTGCGAAAGTGCGGCGAGCGTTGATGGCAAGGCCTGCTCGGTGCAGGGCACGGGCGACAAGTTCAGCGCCGGTGCCGTGTCGGCGAGCTCCACGCAAAGGCCCGATGGGCCGTCGGAGAAGCGGCTCCGCAGGGGCGCATGTTGCGCGCAAACCTGCGCCAGGGCTCGCGCCAGGCGCGGCACATCGAGCGGGCCATGTACCCGAACAGCGTAAGGCATGTGGTACGCCGGACTCTCGGGCTCCAGCCTTTGCAGGACCCACATGCGCTCTTGCGCGGGCGACGCCCGGGTGGGGGAGACCGTCGGCCTCCGTACCAGATGCGAAAGCCCCAAGGGGCTCTGCTCGATGGCTGCGGCGATGCCGGCCAAGGTTGGTGCTTCGAACAGTGCGCGCACGGGCAGCGCGCGACCGCGCTCTTCGAGCACGCGCGCCGCAAGCCGGGTGGCCAGCAGCGAATGCCCGCCGAGGCGAAAGAAGTGTGCGTCTCGGCCGGCATCGGGCACCGAGAGCAACGTCCGGAACAGCGTGGCCACGTACCGCTCGGTATCGGTGTTGGGCGCCTGCGCACCTGAGGAAGCCTCGGCGCTGGCCATTGCCTTCCTTGTGTCGGAGAGCAATGGCAGCTTCGCGGCGTCGATTTTGCCGTTGGCCGTCAGGGGCATGCGGTCGCGCACGGCGATCCAGGTGGGGACCGAGACCTCTGGAACCCGCTCGCCAAGGAATGCTCGTAGGGTGTCTTCGCTCGGCGCAGGCCCGTCGCCATGGGTGACGTGCGCGACGATGACCGCGGCATCGCCCTGGCCCTCGAGTTGGGCCACGGCTTGCTGCACCAGGGGGTGCGCTTCGAGATGGGCTTCGATCTCGCCGAGCTCGATGCGGTGACCGCGGAGCTTGATCTGCCGGTCCATACGCCCCTCGAAGACCAGTGTCCCGTCGGCCCGGAACCGCCCGCGATCTTGCGTGAGGTAGGCGCGGCCCCAGGGCAACGTCACGAAGCTTCGGCGGGAGCCTTGATCCGGAGCGACGTAACCATCGGCCACGCCAGCGCCAGAGATGGCAATTTCGCCGGCAAAGCCGATGCCGCGAGGCGCGCCAGAGTCGTCGACGACGTCGATGCGCGTGCCGCGGATGGGCCTGCCAATGGGAATGATGCCCTGCTGTACGTCGCTCCACGTGATCTCGTGCGCCGTGGACCAAATCGTCGTCTCGGTCGGCCCGTACACGTTGAACACCCGGGACGCCACAGACAGCAACGCCTGCGCAAGGTCGCTGGTCACGGCCTCGCCGCCCACCAAGAGCGTGATGCCCCGGAGCGCCTCGAGGCCGCCCCCGTCCATCAAGAGGCGCCACATCGAAGGAGTGCCCTGAACGATTGTGGGGCGCACCCTCGCGATGAGGGCTGCGAGTCTTTCGCCGGAACTGCAATCCTCGTCTGGTGCGATGTGCACCGTGGCTCCGGCCAGCAACGGCGCAAACAGCTCGAGGGCCGCAATGTCGAAGGTGAGTTTGGTGGTGGCAAGCCACGTCTGCCCCGGCGCAAGCCCGAGCATCGTCGCGAAGTGGGTGGCAACGTTCTCGAGGTTGGCCTGGGTGACAGCGACGCCCTTGGGATCGCCCGTGGAGCCCGACGTGAAGAGCACGTAGGCCGTTTGGTCCGGACTCCCCGCGCCCTCGGGCACATTCGGCGAGGGGGCGTCCGTTGCGTCGTCTGCGGACACCTCCGTGAGCACCAAGTCCACGTCCCCGATGTGCGTCATGCGATCGACACGAGAGGCCGGGCCGTCGGGCAGGGGAACGTATGCCGCGCCGGATGCCCAGGTGCCGAGCAGCGCAGGAACGAGGGCGCGGTTGCGCGGCAGGCGCACGCCGATGCGGGCACCGGCGGTGAAGCCATGTCGCCGCGCCATGCCCCTGGCCGCACGAAAGAGTTGCCCGTAGGTGAGCGTGCCGTCGCTTGCCACCACGGCGATCTTGTCGTTGTGGGCCTGCACCGCGCGCTCGATGGCCGACAACATCGAGGCCCGCGGGCCCGCGGGGACCGGGGCCGGACACGGCGCGCGTAGGATGTCGTCGATGCGCTCGAGGACTTCGCCGAGTGCGGTTGCGTCGCCGGCCCGAAGAAGCGCAGCGAGTGTTTCGAGGGTGGCCTGGAGCAGAAGCTCTGCGGTGCGCGGATGGAAGCGATCCGCGCGGTACTCGAGGATGGCTTGGGTCCCCGCGGGGGCTTCGGCCAACGACAGTGACAGGTCGAGTTTCGCGGTGTTGTTGTGACTTGGGAGGGAGGTGACCTCGACCGCAGGACCAAAGGGGCGCGCCGGCGCCGATTCGGCGGAGCGGGACTCGTGCGACAGCATGACTTGAAACACCGGGTTGCGCCCCAAATCACGCGTCGTTGCCACGCGGCTCGCGAGCTGTTCGAAAGGGACCTCGCGATCTTCGAACGCTTCGAGGCAACGCTGCCGCACGTGGGCCAAGAGCGCGCCCACGCTGGGGCTCGGGGGTTGAATGCGCAACACAAGGGCGCCCAGGAAGTTGCCGACCACGGGCTCGAGCAAGGCATCCGGTCGGTCCATGATCGGCGCGCCAAGCACCAGATCTGTATCGCCGCCGAATCGCCACAACACGAGCGAGAGCGCCGCGGTTGCGACCATGAACGGCGTCAGGTTGCTTTCGCCTGGCCGTGCGGCCAGGGCTTCGTCCAAGGCCAAAGGCCAAGGCTGTTGTACGCGTCCGGCGGGGCCCGCGGGCACCGGGCGAAACGCCTGGTCCGCCGGCAGGGTGGTGAACGGCGGCGCGCCTTGGAGCCTTCGTATGGCGGCCTCGAGGCGTGCCTCCCGCTCCGCCGCCTGCCCCGGGGTGCGCTCCCACGCCGCGAAATCGGCGTAATCGCGCGCAAGCGCGGGAAGGCTCGCCCCGGCGTAGGCAAGTCCGAGATCTCGCACCAACCGTCGCATGGCGTCGGCGTCGGCCAACATGTGGTGAATGGCCACGGACAACACGTGGTGGTCCGCGGACAAGGCCAGCAGTCGAACCCGGACGAGTGGGCCACTTGCCAGATCGAATCCACGTTGCGCATCGTCGGCGAGCGCCTGCGCCACCCGGGCGTCTTCGGTCTCGGGGCCTGTGCCCAATGCATGCAATCCGAGCTTGAGGTCCGCTTGTTCGGCGATCTGACGCCGCGGCACGCCGGCTTCGGCGGGGTAGGTCGTTCGGAGTGCCTCGTGCCGCGTGGCCACGGCGTCGAGGGCGCGGGCAAGACGAGGCAAGTCGAGATCGCCGCGAAGCCGAAACGCGGCCGAGAGCACATAGGCCGACGTGCCAGGTTGGAGCTGCTCGAGAAACCATAGGCGCTCCTCGCCGAACGACAGGGGGAGCGCGGACTGACGCGAGGCCCGCGGAAGCTCTCTGCGGAACGATCCGGCGGTCGCGTCTAGGGCCGACGCGAAGGCCGAGAGCGTGCTGTGCTCGAAGAACAGGCGCAACGGCACCGGTTTGCCAAGGACGCCACCAAGGCGCGCGGCGACTTGCAGGGCCAGCAGCGAGTGCCCACCCAGGGCAAAGAAGTCCGAGCTCCGGTGGATGGCTCCAGCAGAAAGGGCCTCGGCCCAAACGGCGGCAACCTGCGTCTCGAGGCCTGGCATCGGCGCTTCGACTGGCCCTTCGGCTATGCGGTCGTGCGCAAGTACCGGGACGGGCAGGGCGTTGCGCTGAACCTTGCCGCTGACGCCGCGGGGCAGAGCGTCGAGCCGGACGATTTGCGTCGGCACCGCGGCCTTGGGCAGTTGTGTACGGGCGAAGGCGAGTAGCTGCGCCTCCGGGGCCTGCTCCAGGTCGCCCGCCACGTACGCGACGATGCGCTCGCGCGCGCCGCCAGCGTCGACCAGGCGGGCTACGGCTTCGCGCACCGACGGATGTGCTTCGAGGGTGCGCTCGATCTCGGCAAGCTCGATGCGCACGCCGCGGAGTTTGATCTGATCGTCGCTCCGGCCAAGGTACTCGAAGGTCCCGTCATGCCGCTGTCGCACAAGATCACGGGTGCGGTAGCCCCGGCGGACGGTGCGGCCCGGCGTCCGGGGCCCGTCGGTCCGCTCGTAGAACCCGTCGGTGGGGTCGAGGGAGCGCTGTTCTAGGTATCCCAGCGCGACCCCAACCCCCTCCACGAGCAGTTCGCCCACGAAGCCCGGCGGCAGGGGGCAGCCTTCGGCATCGGCGACGAAGGTGACGACACCCGGGAGCGGCCGCCCAATGGGCACTCGGCCCCGTGCGCCCGGGGTGCTCGGGGTGCTCGGGGTGATCTCGTGCATGGTCGCGCAGACCGTGATCTCCGTTGGCCCATAGGCATTGAAGATGCGGCGCTGGGGGTGCTGCCAGGCCGCAAGATCGGCGTGGAACAGCGCTTCACCGGCCGCCAAGAGCGTGCGCAGGGCAGGCAGGCCTCCCACGGTGCGCGGGTCCAGCATGCGCAAGAGACTCGGCGGCAGGGTCACCACGGAGATGTCCCGTTCCCGCAGGGTTCGCAGTGGATCTTTTTGCGGAGCCACCTCGGCGAAGCCCAAATCGAGGGTGGCGCCGTGCGCGAGCGCGAGCCCCAGCTCCGAGATGTGTGCGTCGAAGGCAAACGACGCAAAGGCGAGCACCGTGTCTTGGGGGCCCATGTTGCACAGGCGCCCCTGCGCCATGGCAAGGTTGCCCACGCCGCGGTGACTGATGCACACCCCCTTGGGCATGCCCGTGGACCCAGAGGTGAAAATCAAATAGGCAAGGTCGTCGGGGCGCGCGGCGCGAACAGACGCTTGAGCCGGCGCAGCAAGCAGCTCCGAAGACGTGAGGCGCTGCACCGGCGCGAGCAGATCCGATGGCAGCTCGTCCTCGGTGTGTTCGTCCACGAGCACCACGCTTGGCTGCGCCGCGGCCAAGAGCAGCGCCCGGCGCGCAAGGGGTAACTCCGGGTCCACGGGGACAAACGCGGCGCCGTGGCACCAAACACCGAGCATCGCGGCCACGCGAAGGAACCCGTGGCGCATGCAAATGGCCACCCGCGCGCCCTCGCGAACGCCGATGCGGGCCAGCAACGCGGCGACTTGGGACGCGTGCGACGCAAGTTCGGCGTAGCTGAGTGCTTCGTTGCCGTGAAGGAGCGCCTGCGCGTTGGGGGTTCGCTGCACCTGCGCCAGAAACAGCGCCGGAAGCGACGCCTCGCTTTCGACTGGCTCGGCCGGGGTGATGGGGAGCGGGCCAAGGGCGCGCCGATGGAGCTGTCGGGCTGGGGTTTCGGTGTCTTCGTCAGCCTCGCGCAGCGCCTCACGCAGCAACGACAGGTACTGTCGTGCGAGCTCTTGTTGGGAGCCAAGGTCGAACAGGTCCGTGGCGGCGGTAAGCGTGAAATGGTGCGCTCCGCCAGGTTGGGGCGTGACCGTCAGCACCAGATCGAAGCGGACCGTGGAGGCGCCGAGCACCACAGGCGTTGCCCGAGGCGCAGGGCCGGCCCCTTGCTGCCAGAGGTCCGCGATGTCGAAGCCTTGGTGGACGAAGTTGACCTGGAACACGGGCGCGTAGGCCAGCGAACGTGGGTGACCCACGGCTTGGGCGATGTCTTCGAAGGGCACATGCTCCCGGGCGTACGCTTGCAGGCATGCCTCGCGCACGGCGTAGGTCAGCTCGCGAAAGGTGTAGGGCTCGTCGTTTGGTGTTGCGGCGTGGGGGGCCCCCACCTGGGCGCGCACCGGCAATACGTTGACGAAGAAGCCCACGAGACCGTCGAGCTCCGGCTGCCCCCGGCCCGCAGACGAGACGCCGATGCAGGGGGCATGCTGCCCAGAGCGCTGCGAAACCAGCAGGTGCAGCACCGAGAGCAGGAGCATCGCCGGCGTGACACCCAGCGAAAGTACGAGCTGCTCGACGCGTTGACCCTCGTGCGCATCGATGTCGAAGGACAGCTCTCTCGCCTGGTAGCTGGGCACGGCGGGGCGCTCGTGGTCGGCGCCCAGGTCGATGACCGGGGGCAAATCGGCGAGCTGGGCGCGGAAGTACTCTACGTCCTTGGCGATGCGGGTCCGAGGTAGAGCGGCCTGCCAGCGGGCAAAGTCCGCGTATTGGAGCGGCGGTACGGGCAGCGTTGCGCCGCTGTCGTCGTAGAACGCAAGCAGCTCCCGGACCAAGATCCCCATGGACCAGCCGTCGGTGACAACGTGGTGCAGCACCAGCACCAGCAGTTCGGTTGCGCGGTGCTCGTCGCGCAACACCAAGACCCGCGCAAGGGGGCCTCGCTCGAGGTCGAAGGGCACGGCGGCAAGGGCCAAAGCGGTGGCCTCCAGCGAACCTTCGGGTACGTCGTGCGTGTGTACCGGAATCTCGAGGTCTTCGTGCACACGCTGCACGGGCCCGAGAGGGCTGTCTTCGAAGGTGCTCCGCAAGATGGCATGACGTCGGGCAACGGCGCTCACCGCTTGGCGCAGGCGGGGAATGTCGAGCTCCGTGTGCGGCTCTACCGCCAGCGTCACGTTGTAGAGGCTCCGTTGACCGTGCAGCGGATCGGCGTCGCGCCCGAGTTGGTGCAGGAACCACAAGCGCCGTTGGGCGAAGGACAACGGTGATGGCTCCCGGGTGTCCGCTGGCCTGAGCGGAGGCAGCGGATCCCTCGCCAGGGACTCCGCGAAGGCCGCGAGTGCACGGGGTGTTCGGTGCTCGAAGAGCGCCCGGAGCGGCAGGTCCAGGCCGAGCTGCTGCCGTAGACGAAAGGCGGCTTGCGCCACCAC
>JBIKNA010000637.1:0-3333 GCA_044358965.1 Polyangiaceae bacterium | reverse complement strand
GAGAGGGGGAGGAGACAGAGAGAGAGGGAAGAGGGCTTGGTTGGTTTGCGGGGTGGGTGGGGCGCGGTGTGTGGGAGGAAGAAGACAGAGAGAGAGAGAGAGAGGAAGAAGAGAGAGAGAGAGGGGGAAGAGGGCTTGCGTGGGGGGGGGCGGTAAGGGGCGAGACTTTCGGGACGATGCGACTTCGTTCGATGGCTTGGTTCTCTTTGGCGTCCACGGCGATTACGGTTGCTTGTGCGACGGGGCGGGAAGAGCGGTCGGGCCCCGAGGCGGCGCCGCAGGCGCAGTCGCTTGGGGAGCTGAGGGCGCAGGGCCGGGCAAAGGTGTCGGCGGCGTCGCTGGCCATGGTGCACGGGCGGCAGACGCTGCGGGCAAAGAGCCCTGGGTGTGCGAGCTCGCTTGTGCTGCACCAGGACTCGGGCTTCGCGGAGCTGGTCCCGCCGGTGACCAAGAGCATGGCGCGACACGCAAGGCAGGCAAGGCTGCGCGACATGGCGCCGCCGCCAATGCTGCCGTCGGTCAGCGTGCGTGCGGAGCGGTTTGGTCGCGATGGCGCGCTTGCGCTGCTGCACGATGGGTTTCGGGAAGCGGCGCCGCGGACGGCCGAACGGGTGTCCGACAGCATGGTCGAGAGCTGGGAGAACCGAAAGGACGGCTACGAACACAGCTTCCGACTTGCGCAACGCCCCGAGGGGGATGGTGCCCTGCGCGTCGAGCTGCGCGTGCAAGGCGCGCTGGTGAACGTAGACGCAGATGGCTCGGGTGCGACGCTGACGCCCATGAGCGGTCCTTCGCTGCGCTACGACCAACTAAAGGTGATTGGCGCGAAGGGCGAGGTCGTGCCCGCACGTATGGAGGCGGCCCCCGAAGGGCTCACGCTCGTGATCGACGACACCCAGGCGAGTTATCCCCTGACCGTGGACCCGCTGCTGACCACGGGGACTCCGAGTGCTTCTTGGGAGGGGAGCTTCGAGGGCGCAGGCAGCGAGTTCGGCTGGAGCGTGGCTCCCGCAGGCGACGTCAACGGCGACGGCTATGACGACTTCTTGGTGGGGACCAACGGCGGTTGGAGCGCCAAAGATTCCCCCGGGTATGTCGGGCAGCCCCGGGTGCTGCTCTATCTGGGAGGGCCCACCGCACAAAAGCATGCCGCGTGGAGCGTCGGCGACATTGCCACAGACCTGACTCGGTTGCCTTCGTTCACCGGCTACGGCGTCGGGGACGTCAACGGCGACACCTTTGACGACATTGCCGTCAACCGGTGCACCCGAAGCGACTGCGCTGTAGAGATCTATCTGGGCAGCGGCAATGGCCTCGCAACGACCCCCGTGCGCCGCTACGTCATCAACGACTCGCAGCGCGGCGACGATGGTCTTGCCGCGGGAGACATCAACGGCGACGGCTTCGACGATGTTCTGTTGCTTTCGAATGTCCAAGCGCAAGTGTTCCTGGGCGGTCTGTCTGGCCCCAGCGATGTCGCCGCATGGACCTATAAATTCCCGTCATCCACGGGCGATGTGGCACCGCAGGCCGCGGCGACGGACCTGAATGGCGACGGCAAGGTGGACCTGGTGCTCGGGCAGCCGGGCACGGCTCCCGCAGGGGCTGTGGCCGTGTTCCTGAACACCGGCAACGCCTGGCCTTCGACGGTGTCCGCGACCCTCACCCCGCCGAACGGAGTGACGGGCTTCGGTGACACCGTGGGGGCCGCCGGAGACGTCAACAAAGACGGGCTACGGGACGTGCTCATCGGCGCCCGGTCGGGCCGTGTCGCGCTGCACCTAGGGCAGGCCTCAGGTATCTCCGCCACGCCCGCGGCGGTGCTTACGGGAACCGGAGGTCTTGGCATCGCACGCCCTGGCACGATGGAGCGGCGTGCGCCCACCGCGACTGGCGCTGGAGACGTCAACAACGACGGCTTCGATGACATCATTGTGGGGGCCCAGCTCGATGCCAACGGCCTTGGCGGCACCGGCCGCGTACGGGTCTTCACTGGTAGCGCGGCGGGCATCAATTTCCTCACCCCGGCACTCACGTTGGAGATTGGCGAGAGCCCCGTGGCAAGCGGGCCATCGCCCAGCAAACGAGCGTTTCTGGGCCATTCCGTTGGCTCTGCGGGCGACTTCGACGGCGATGGGTTCGACGACATCCTGTATTCTGCAGACAGTTGGACCGAGGCGCCGGGCACACGCCTCAACGGCCACGGCCGCGTCTTTCTCAACAAAGTTGTGGCGCCGGTGCCCAAGGCTGGCGATCCAAGCGTGTGCTCGGGGTCGGTCAATCGTTGCCCCGCAGGCCTAGATTGCGTCACCGCCGCAGGCACCACGCGCTGCACCATCCTGTGCAAGGGCAACTTGGGCTCCACGGTGGCCAATGCCTGCACGAACTATCGCGCGCCCTTCTGTGGCACCGCTGGTGCCGACACGGGCATCTGCCTGCCCTGCGACGGCAACTTTGGTGGCGGTACGCCGCGAGCTTGTGCAAGCAGCGCGTCTCCCGTGTGTGCGAAGGCTGGGCCGGACTCCGGGGCGTGTCTGTCGTGCGACGGCGACTTTGGTAGTGGCAGCTTTCTGCCTTGTCCGACGGTGGCCGCGGGCATTTGCTACAAGATCGGCCCTGGTCTGGCGCAGTGCCAGGCTGGCTGCCGGGTGGATTCGAACTGCAAGGCCACCGAGTTCTGCGGACCCGAGGCCGCCAAGGCGCCTTCGTGCAAGACCAAGCTTGCCAACGGTGAACCGCTACCCAGCGCCACGCCGGAACTCAGCAAGTGTGTCGCCGGGGTTGCCGCTCGTGTTTGCCAAAGCGGCGTCTGCGATCCCAAAGACGACCGCTGCGGTCTCGCCGGTGGCACCGCGTGTACGTCCGATGCCCAGTGCCGCGGCGCTTCATGCACCCAAGGCGTGTGCGCCACGCCGGCGGCACCGTCGGGCACCGATGCGGGTGCAACGCCTCCAATCGGCGCCGACGGCGGAAACGGGTCCTCCGCGGACGCTGGCGCACCCCCCTCGCAACCCCCAGCGGCGGACGATGAGGGTTGCAGCTGCGACCAAGCCGGACGCCCGGCGAACCCGCGCGCGGGCCTTGGCCTCGGAGCGCTGCTGGCCTTGGCACTCGTGGCTCGGCGCCGGCGCCGCGCGTCCGTGCGAGCCTAAGGCTGACGTCCCGATGAGCGACGACCGCGCCCTTGTTGACTTGCCTCCGGCGCCCACCGAGGGCGGTCCGGACACCCGGGCCCATGCAGATCATTTCTACGCGGGCACATGGTTGCCACTTCATCGGGCCGACGGAACGCTGCCGCCACACGTTGGCGAGCGGATGGTGCTGCGGCACCCG
>JBIKNA010000636.1:0-3346 GCA_044358965.1 Polyangiaceae bacterium | reverse complement strand
AAGCTCTGTGCAGCGCTCCGAGCATCCTCGCCGGCGCTGCCCGCAGGCGTGGATCTCGCCGTTTCCACCTTGAGAGGGCAGATGGCCGACAATCGCGCCTGGTCGGCCGATCCATCGAGACCAGCCGTCATCTGCGGTACGGTCGACATGATCGGGAGCCGCCTGCTTTTCAGTGGCTACGGACAAGGGTTCAAGACACGGCCCCTACACGCAGGCTTCCTTGGTCAAGACGCACTCCTCGTTCACGACGAGGCGCATCTTGAACCCGCGTTCCAAGCCTTGGTCGAACGCATCCGGAACGAGCAACTGAAGAGCCTCGACCCATGGAAGCTCCGTGTGATGGCGCTAACCGCCACGTCTCGCGGGAACCAACCAGCAGCGGCCTTCTCTCTAGGGCCAGCAGACCTTGCCGACCCAGTGGTGCGCAAGCGGGTCGGCTCAGCAAAGCGCATTCACTTGCACGAGACTGGCGAGAAAGAGCTCGCCAACGCCCTTGTCGAGCGAGCACTGGGCTACGGCGCCAGTGGCCGTGCAGTCATCGTCTTCGTACGAACGGTGGACTTGCTCGCCAAGGTTAGTGATCAACTTGCCAAAGCGGGTCATCAGGTGGCGACCCTGTCGGGCACAATGCGCGGTCACGAGCGCGATCTGCTCGTGGCGGAAGCTCCCGCCGACAACGAACATGTCAGTGTACTCAACGAAGAGCTTGCAAGAAAGAGAGCCATCTTTGGTCGCTTTCTCCCCGGCGCGAAGGTCGCTCTCCCGGGGACCGTATATCTCGTCAGCACAAGCGCAGGCGAGGTTGGCGTAAACATCTCGGCGGATGACCTTGTCTGCGATCTCTCAACGTTCGAGTCCATGGCGCAGCGGCTGGGACGGGTGAATCGTTTCGGCGAGCGAACAGACACTGAGGTGCATATCTTTCACCCGCCGGGAGCGGCGCTTGACGCCGAGTCGCCTTTGGATGCCGCGCGCGTGGCCACGCTAGAGTTACTTAGGAACCTGAACGGAGACGGCTCACCGAGGGCACTCGAAGCGCTGCCTGCAGAAAGCCGACGGGCAGCGTTTGCGCCAGAACCGGAGTTGGTTCCCGCGACGAGCGTTCTCTTCGACGCCTGGGCCATGACCACGATACGGACTCGGATGGCCGGCCGACCTCACGTGGAGCCGTACTTACATGGCATCGCCGAATGGGAGCCGCCGCGAACCTACGTCGCCTTTCGCGATGAGGTTGCGCTTGTGCGCGGCGACCTCTTGGAAACCTATGCTCCTGCAGACTTGCTTGAGGACTATCCACTGAAGCCGCACGAGCTTCTTTCTGACACCAGCAAACGGATAGCCGCAACCTTCGAGGAGATCGCGAGCCGCTTCCAGGGAGCACCGGAGGGGTTTCCGATTTGGCTTATCTCCTCCGACAACGCTGATATCGCCGTGTTGACACTCCAGAGCATCATGGAGCGCGCGGCGAGTGAGAAGAACGGACTAGTCGACGTACTCGCGGGAGCTACCGTCCTCCTTTCGCCGAGAGCTTGTCGTCCTGTAGGTGGTCACTTTGTATCGGACTGGCCCGAAGATGGCCTTGGCGATGTTTCCGAAAGAAATGGAGACATGCGCCGCCGCTTGCTCAGTCAGGTTCCGAACCCCAGGCCACCACTGGAAGACATGCGCCGTGTGCGCGTGATCGTCCTGGACCACAACGAAGAAGGTCCGTCTCCGGAAGGAGACGATATAGAGCCACGCTATTGGGTTTGGTTCGAAAAGGACAAGGGTGGGGATTCGGATGGGTCTGCAACGGCCAGGCGAAGTGTTCTACTTGAGGTTCACAGTGCGGACGTCGAACGTGAGGCCGAACGCATCACGGCGGCGCTCGCGCTCGACGAACCGCTGAAGAGGTGTGTCGTCGTTGCCGCGCGGCTTCACGATATCGGCAAGTCGCGTGGGATCTGGCAGCGGAGTATCGGCAATGTTCGCCCGCCTCCGGTACTCGCCAAAGCGGGACCTGAACTCTCTCTACGATCTCTTACTCGTTACAGGCACGAACTCGGATCAATCCTAGACGCAACAGCAGATGCAGAGCTGCAACGGATGAGCCCCGAGCTGCAGGAACTGACGTTGCACATCGTGGCCGCTCACCATGGGCGCGCTCGGCCAAACTTTCCGGTGGACGAGTTGTTTGACCCGGAGAGACCGGCAGCAGACATGGCGCTCCTCGGTGGCGACACCATCGCTCGCTTCGGCCGACTTCAGGAGCGCTACGGCAGGTGGGGATTGGCCTACATTGAATCGCTGCTCCGGGCAGCAGACTACGCGGCGAGTCAGGCACCATCGAGCACGCTGGAGGTGCCCTCGTGAGCTTTCGCATTCGTGTCGATCCCACCAATCCCGGGCAGTTCTTCGCTGCCTGTGGCTTGTTTGAGCTTGCGGGAAGGCTCGACCATCTCGGAGCGCCACGAGCCCGGTTCGCCCGTGAGTTCTTCGAAGTCGAATGCACGAGAAGCCTGACGGAGGTCCTGTCTCTCCTGGTGGCGAGTTCGTTGCGACAGGTCGACGAACAAGACGACACCTCTTCGGCCATTCTCGTCCCAGAACCTTTCGACCTCTTGATCAACTGGTGGCAAGAACCGGGTTCCAACAAGGACCTAAAGGTTTGGGCGGGCACGATGCAAAGCGTGCGCATCGCACGCGCAATGCTGGCTGTGTTCACCGACAGCAGCCTGCACACCGAGGACCTGTTGGACCACGGGTGCGTCGTCTACGATCCCGCGGACCGCACCAAGAAAGTAGAACCGTTCTACTTCGATGCTAGGCGGGCGGGCGGGGCGCACTCGCGAGACGTAGGCTTCTCTCCGAACGATTTGCATCTCACGACGACGGCGTTCCCCGCAGTCGAGGTGCTGTGCCTGTTCGGGCTGCAACGGTGCAGACCTCGGCCAGCGAGTGAGAGACGCACGTTCGAATACAGGAGCTGGGCCGACTGGATCCCGTTGTCGGTCGCTGCAGCCGTCGCCGGCGCCCAGGTGAGCACACGCGGCCAAGAGACATTCCGATTCGAGAGCTGGTTTCGAACGGGACAACGTAAACACAAGGCTTTCCGACCGGCCATCAAGGTCGAGCATGGAGGATTTTGATGAGCAAGACACAAGAGATTGACGCATTCCTTGGACTTGAGGGCCCGGCGGCCTTGGTGCAGCGAGACGAGCTGGTGCCAGTGCAAGGACTCGACTCTCCGTTCTTTCCTCCAACGTTCGCCGCAGGTGACCGATTCGAAGGCGGCTACAACATCGACACGCATGCCGACGGCACCAACGTGTGCCTCGTCGACAGCGTCGGCTCGCAGGCAAATCGT
>JBIKNA010000635.1:0-3348 GCA_044358965.1 Polyangiaceae bacterium | reverse complement strand
CCGCGACGCCCGCACCGCTCCCCGCCGCAGACCCGGTGGCCGCTGCGGCCCCGGCGCCCGCGCCGGCTCCTCTGCCCGGAACTCCCGACCTGCTCAACGTCAACGGCGGCGCCAATGGCTCTGCCCCCGCAGCGGGTGGCGCGCCGGCGCCCATGACCATGCCGGCGGACAACGTCTCCATCACGCCGGACAAACACGCCATGGGCGGCAAGCCCGGCAAGCCGATTCCCTTCGGCAATGGCCCCGTCGGTCACGGCACGGTGCTCAAGCTCAAGATGGACGGCCCGGTGGAGAAGATCCAAGGCGCGCCGCAACCCACGGGCTTCACCGTGGTGATCCCCGGCCGCCACACCATGGAGCCCGCGGCGGCCTTGGCTTCGCGCGACGGCCGTATCGCGGCACTCAAGGCCTCGAACGACCCGAATGGCACCGAGCTCACGCTCACCTTCAAGGACGGCGTGCCCAACTACCAAGTGCGTGCCAAGGGTGACACCCTCGAGATCGCCATCGCGCCGGTGAAGAAAGACGAAGCGGGCGGCGCCACCACGAACGTCAGCCACAAGCAGGCCGACGCGCACACCAAGAAGAAGAAGAAGCACTGAGCCGCGAAGCAGCGCACGGGGAACCGTGTGCTTGCTAAGTGACCGAGCGCGCTTCGACTACAGACGCCTGGCGGCATTTGGGCTTGGGACCCAAATGCCAGGAGGTGGGGCCCCAGCGGCAATGCCTCTGGGGCGGAGGACAGCGTCCTCCGATAACAAAGGAAGCTAAATCGCTGAGCTTGATCGAAGACCATGCTCGGTGATTTAGCGATCGCCTCGGCCCTTTCGCGTCACCCGCGGAAGGGCCGTTTTGCTTTGCACCGTCAGGGCAAAGGTATCTTGCTCTCCGCGGGCAAAAGCCGTGGCGCCGGCGTAGGCGATCATGGCCGCGTTGTCGGTGCAGTTTCGGAATTCGGGCAACACGTAGGATAGGCCGGCCTTGGTTGCGGCCTTGGCCACGCGCGCGCGTAGCTCACTGTTGGCAGCCACACCGCCACCGATGGCCACGGCCTTGGCGCCCTCGCGTACGGCCGCGGCCACGAGCTTGCGCGTCAACACGCGGGTGACCTGCGACTGAAACGAGGCACAAAAATCGGCCATGGATTGCTCGGTGCCAGGTACGCCATGTTTCTCGACGTGCACGGCGATCTGGGTCTTGAGGCCCGAGAAGCTGAACTCGGCGGTGTCTGCGCTGGGCATGGGCACCTTGAACGCGAAGGCTTCGGCGTTGCCGTTCTTTGCGAGCTTGTCGATGACCGGACCGCCCGGGTACCCCAGGCCAAGGAGCTTGGCCACCTTGTCGAAGGCTTCGCCGGCAGCGTCGTCGCGGGTGCCACCGAGCTCGGTGATCTGCGCTGGCGCTGGGCCATCGACACGGTAAATCGCCGTGTGCCCTCCGGAAGCCAACAGCGAGACAAACGGGTACTCCGGCACCGGCACCCGCGTGTCGCTTCGCTGCAAGAACACCGACAATAGGTGGCCGATGAGATGGTCGACCCCAACGATGGGCTTCGAGGCACCAAAGGCTAGGCCCTTGGCGAACTGGACGCCCACGAGCAGCGCGCCCACCAGGCCCGGTCGGTTGGTGACGGCGATGCCGTGCAGGTCCGCGAGCGCAACCCCCGCTTGCCGGAGCGCCTCGTGCACCACAAACGATGCGTTTTTTACGTGATCGCGCGATGCCAGCTCCGGGACGATGCCGCCGTGGGGCACGTGGGTGGCGAACTGGCTCTGCACCACATCCGACAGCACCCGACCAGTGTCGTCCACCACGGATGCTGCTGTTTCGTCGCAAGACGACTCGATGCCTAGAACGAGCACTGGCCCCGCTCGCGTTGCAAAAGGAACACGCCAAAGAGCGGCCGTGGGGCGCGATCGTCGCCCGGGGCGCCGCGAAACACGCGCACCTCGAGCTGCTCGGACTCCATCAAGGAGATGACCGTCGTGGCCTCGACGCTATCGTCCGTGAGCCCCCGCGCCACGTACATGAGATTGCGCGCTCGGCCTTCGCCAAAGTTGAAGGTCGAGATCGGGTCGTGAAACACCTGGGGAATGGGCCGCAGTGCCGCGTTCTTGAAGCGCCCGTCCGACGACGAGATGGTGCCCGGCAGATCGTTCAATCGATTGCCATCGAGGGAGACACAGAGCTTGGTGCCGGCCTCGAAGCCGCTGCGCACGAAGCCGCCTTGCACCACGGTGCCCTCGAAATGTTCGTCGGCGCCGGTAGTGAAGGTATCCACGTTGCGACATCCCAGGGCGGCAAGCGCGGCCATGGCCACGGTGGCCCGCAGCGTCCATTGCCCGGCGTTCATTTTACCGCAGCGCCCAGTAGCCCCGCGGCGGCCGTCCGAACCCTGGGCTCCGGGTCTTTGTCGCGGAGTTGCGCGGCGACGGTGCGGGCGCGCGCCGCGTCGAAGGACCCCAGCGCCAACAACGCTGCTTCGCGCACGATGGCGTAGGCGTCGTTGACAGCGACGTGCGCCAGGGCCTCGGAGGCGCCATCTTTTTGGCCCTTTTGGCCGCTGCGCCCCAACGCCTCGACGGAGAGCGCGCGGATGGGCCAGCTCTCGTGCGTTTTGGCCAGCGAAGCGACTTTGGCCACGGCTGCCCCGTTGGCTGTGCTGCCCACCGACGAGAGCGCCACCCGAAGCACCGCTTCCTGGCGGTCGTCCAAGGCCCGCACCATGGCGCCTTGGGCCAGCTCGGAGTTGGAGCGAGCGAGCACCGTGACTGCCTTGCTGCGCAGTCGGGCGTCGGGGTGACTTACCAGCGGCACAATGCGTGGTTCGAGCTTGCGGGTGATGCGAAGCGCCGCAGCCTTGGCGTTCTCGTTGTTGCGTCCGCCGTCGGCGCCGACGAATGGCACCAGATCGCCGTCCTCGTTGCCCAGCGCGTCGAGCACCGCTTGGGCGCGTTCGGTGGACATGGTCAGACTCGTGGCTGCGGCCTGCTCGATGGGGCCCTCGAAGGTCACCAAGGCCTGCGCAAAGCCATCGGCGCCCAGGGCGCGATCGCTGAGCGCACCGAGTACGCTGTCGGCGTCGAGCGCCAGATCGGGGATGGGAAGCAGCTCTGGGCGCGGGTCTTTGGCCTTCTTGCTCATGGTGGCGAGCACAAAGGCTGCGGTGCGACGCAGCGCCTGGGCACTTGCCGGGGTGTCGCCCTCGGCGGGGGCAAACAGCGCCTCGGCGGCGGTGGCGACGCTGTTCTTGTGGAACCCGACGTCGCGCCCGTCGCTGAGCCGCCCGAGGGCCACGAGGGCGAGCTTGCGCGGCAAGCGATCGGAGCCCTGCGCGACGGACAGCAG
>JBIKNA010000634.1:0-3366 GCA_044358965.1 Polyangiaceae bacterium | reverse complement strand
GATCGGGAGTACGACGCCGCCGGTGAAGGTGACCACTGGCTCCGTGCGCAGCGTGTTGATGATGAGCGCCTTGCCCTGCTCAACCTGCCGATAGAACCGCGCCACAAGGGCGAAGGTTCCGAACAGGATGATGACGGCAGCGACGATGATGATCAGGATGCTGACGATGCCTTCCATCTCTTCTTCTCTTTCGTGATGCGTGCAAACGTAAGGCGATACGGCCGAAGGGTCGCATGTCCCCGACGGGGGAACCAGAGTCGTTCTAGGGCGCTTGTTTCTTTTCCATCAGGGCTGGGTCCATGGACTCGACGATGTACTCCTCGCGCTCTTCGTCCCAGCCAACGATGAGCGCCTCGTCACCGCGCTTGAGTTCCGAGCCGTCGACCCGCACGCGCAGAATCAGGTCCGAGCCGGTGTCCTTGACGATGGCCTCACCGAAGGTCGCGGTGACCTGTCCGGTGCGAACCACGCAGCTGCGCCCGATCATGTCCTTGTTGTTCTTGGCCCTTCGCGGCGTAAACAGCGGCGCGAGGGGGCGCACGGTGAGCCCCGTGAGCGGAAGCGACAAGAGTGGCGCCACCGCAAAGGCAACCAGGTAGCGCACCCACCCCGGAAGGCCCAGGCCTGCGGCGTGCGGCAACACGACACCGAGCAAGCTGAGCGCCCAGGCATAGAAAACGATGAGACTGACGGACACCGTGAGGGGGACGGAGCGAAGCCTCAGGGCAGACAGAAATGCGGCAATGCCGTGCGTTCCATCGACGTCGACGTCCACATCAAGGTCCGCGTCACCGCCGGCGTCGGCTCCGTGGTGCACCGCGTCCGCGTGCACTCCGCCGCCCTCCAGAGATCCGTCGAGAACGCCGTCGACGGCGCCATCGGCTCCCTCGCCTAGGTGCACGAGCCCCGTCATGACAAACAGCCAGTACACGAGCAAGACCCCGAGCAACACCGTCCACACGACGACCGGGAACGACAGCAGCGCAGCGACAGCTTGCATCAGGCTTCTCGGAGCGTGGCGGGCCCTGCAGGGTCACCAGACGCATCCACCTGCGCGGATTCGAGCAACCCGCAGAGGCGGTCGAGTTTGCCGAGCATGTCCTTGCGAAACTCAGCCTCGCGACGTTCGGTCTCTTCGGTCTCTGCCTGGGTTGGGTCGAAGGCTCGGGCTGCGAGGCCGGGCCCCACCACCATCAAGAAGGTACCGAGCTGCTTGCCGGTATCCGTCATGGCGAAGATGTCGCAGTAGCCAACGGACAAGTTGGTGGACACGTAGACCAACGCATCGTTGAGCGTGCGCACCTTGGGGTTGTGCCCGTGCTCCGCCTTGAAGAAGATCTTTGCCCCCACGAGCGTGATCCACGCGAGGGCATCGAGCGGATCTTTGCGACCGGTGTCTCGGACCCACTCCTTGACGTCTGTCATGGCGTCGGGGGCAAGGAGACCGAGCAAGGAGAACGCGTTGGGGTTCACGAGGCCGCAAGCCTACACCTCCTTTCCGGGGGTCGGGCAGCCGTCCGCTGCCGTCGGCCCCCTGCAGCTCGCAGGCATCATGTGCGGCCTTCCCATGGATCCAAGAAACATCATGGGAGCGGATTCCAGCGGGCCGCGATTCTTCTTCGAGCCCAAAATGCTCAAACATTTCGTGTCCGTCATGGCGCACGCACACCTACAGTGCACGACACCAATTGTCTCCGCAACGAAACGTCCAGTGCGCCTGAAAGGCCTCACTGTTGGCCCGAAGGTTGCGACAATAGGCCGGTATGCGGTCCCGATCGTTCCTCCTCGGTCTTGTGTGTGTCGCCGGCTGCCACGCTGCGAGCAGCGGGAGCGAGCCCCAGGGCGCCCCCATCGCTGGGTCCACCCCGGAGCAGACGGAAGCGTTGCGGGGGTTGGAACAAGAGACTGGCAACCGCTGGGATCTGTCGGTGCGCCCGGAGGACCACACCGCCCGCAACCTGTCGGGCCGTACCCAACAACTCCTGACCCGCAAAGACCAGGGCTTCGAGACCTCCGTCGCGTTCTTGGAGAAGAACCGCGCCATCTTCAAGATGCGCGACCCACGAAGGGAGCTGCGTTCGCGCAGGGAGCGCAGTGACGAACTCGGCATGCACCACGTGCGGATGCAGCAGACCGTCCGTGGCATCCCCGTCTGGGGCAAAGAGGTCATGACGCACTTCGATGCCAAGGGGCGCCTTGTCGAAGTCTCGGCCAACTACGTGCCGGACCTGGACAACGTCGATGTAAACCCGAGCATCACGCTCGAGCAAGCAAAGGTCGCCGCGGCGGCCGAGGCCGCCCGCATGAACCCCGAGCTGCTCGGCGCCACCTTCGAGGTCGAACAAGCCGACCTCATGGTGTACGCGGAGGAGCAGGGCCCTGCGCGCCTGGGCCACCACTTCAAGCTGCGCGCCAAAGACGCACGCATCGCCCTCTTCGATTGCATGATCGACGCGAAGACCGGCGCGGTGCTCAACCAGTTCGACGATCTGCAGCACGTCGAGGGCTCGGGCACGGGCGCCACCGGCAAAGCGCACAAGTTCGAGGTCTCCACCTCCGGCGGCGGCTACAGCATGATCGACGCCACGCGCGGTCAGGGCATCCGTACCTACGATGCCAACCGCGCGCAGCAGACCCCGGGTACTCTGGAGACTTCGACGAACTTGAACTCGTGGGACACCAACGCCGCCGCAGGCGCGGGCGCCGCGGTGGACGCCCATGCCTACGCCACGGCGGTGTACGACTTCTACAAGAAGACGTTCAACCGCAACGGTCTGGATGGCAACAACAGCCCCATGATCTCCACCGTGCACTACGGCGTGGGCTACGACAACGCGTTCTGGGACGGCACGCAGATGGCCTACGGCGATGGTGGGCAGGTGTTCCGCGCCCCGCTTTCGTCGAGCGTCGACGTCGTGGCGCACGAGTTCACCCATGGGGTCACGAGCAACGAATCGAACCTGGTGTACCAGAACGCCTCCGGCGCGCTGAACGAAGCCATCTCCGATATTTTCGGCGTGATGGTCAAACACAGGCTTCAGCCGACGGACCCCAACTTCTTTATGTTGGGCACCGAGGTGGCCAACGGCGGCCTGCGCAACATGAAAGAACCTGCGCTGAAACAGCAGCCGGGCCACATGACGCAATACGTACGCACGCAGCAAGACAACGGCGGCGTGCACATCAACTCCGGCATCATCAACAACGCCTTTTACCTGATGACCGTGAGCGGCACGAACCCACGCAGCCAGGTGGCAGTGTCCTTTGGCATTGGCTGGGACAAGTCCGAGAAGGTCTGGTACCGCGCGTCTACGGAGCTGCTCACCTCGCAGAGCGACTTCGCCGCCGCCGCCGCCGCCACGATGC
>JBIKNA010000224.1:0-11362 GCA_044358965.1 Polyangiaceae bacterium | reverse complement strand
GAGATCACATCGCGGCCATCGACGTGTGGCTGGGTGGCTTGGGCAAGGGACAAGCGCTCCAATCCGCCGGCATCCAGGCCCGAGCTGCGGTGTATCGCGCGCTCCTCGAGCCCAGCGCCGAGGCCATGGACGCCGCGGCGCAGCGCCTTGGCGAGTGGATCAGCCGCGCGCTGCAGCTTCGTGACGCGTATGTGGCGCGCCGGATCACGCCGTCTCGGGACGAGGGCCAGGAGGCATTTCGCGCCCTGGGCGAGGGGCCCACGCTCCTCGTTGCGTTGCACCTGCGGCACGCCGACGCAAAGGGCGCCCTGGCCGCCGTCGACCGCGCCAGTGCCAAGCCGCTGCTCCGGGGCGATCTGCTGCGCGCGCTGCAACGCGTGCAAGACAAGCCAACGCCAGACCGATGGATCGACGTATTGCGCACGCTGCGTGGCAAGCAGGGCGAGCGCGGCCAAGAAGACGAAGAGAGCGCCATCGAGGCCGATGCCGTGCGCGCCGCCAACTTTGGCGTCCTCATCGAGGCCTACCGCCTCGATGCCTCGCAGCCCGAGGTTGCGGGTGCGCTAGCGACGCTGCTCGTGGACTTCGGCATGGCCGAAGCGGCGCCTGCGGTGCTTGTGCCCGCGGCCGCGGCGAACCCCGAACCGCGCATGCTGAGCGGCGCCATGGCCGTGACCTTGCGTGCCATGGCCGAAGAGGTCGAAGCCGAAGACGCCGAGGCGGCCCGTCGCGCTTTTGTTGCTGCCAAGCCGCTGCTCGACCTGGCCACCAAAACGCCGGGCAACCTCCAGCCCAGCCCCGCACGCGTGTATGGGCTCATGGGCGAGATCTTTCTGCGTGAGGGCGATGCCAAGGCCGCGCGACCGCACCTCGAGCGCTCGCTCGGACTCGAGAAGAACCCCGTCACGATGCTGCAGCTCGCGCGGGTCGATGCGTTCGACCATCGCGTTGCGCCCGCGTTGGCCCGCCTCAAAGAGGCCGCCGGGCACCCCGAGGTGCTCAAGGCCCCGGCCGCGCATGCCGAGTTCTTGCTCGCGCAGAGCGACATCGAGCGCGAAGACGGTGCGGTCCCGGCGGCCCGGGCCTCGGCGGAGCAGGCACTGCGGGTCTTGGCCGCCGCGCTGCCCGAGACCGAAGGCGATGGTCGTGCGCGCATCGAGCGGCTCATCGCGCGAACCTTGGACCGTCTTGGGGCCGTGGAGCGTGCAACGAAAGCGCTCGAACGGGCCCTGGCCGCGGCGCCCTCGGACAAGCGACAAGCCGGGGCAACGCTGGGGCAGCAGGTGTCTCGGGCGCTTTTGCTGAGGGATGCAAAGCTCGGCAAAGAGAGCTTCGCCCGAAGCTTGTCGTACGATCTCGAGCCCAGCGAGCTTGTGTACTCGGCGCTTTGGCTGCGAGCTCTCGAGAAGCTCACCAAGGCTCCGAGCGACGGCGCTGCGGAGCGCGTTTTGTCGCAACTCAAAGACGACAAACGTTGGTCGGGCAGACTGGCTTCGTTCGCCCTTGGGGGCACCACCGAGCCGCAGCTCATGGGCTTTGCCAAGAGCAACGCCCAGCGCGCCGAGGCCGCGTTCTACATCGCGCTGGCCCGACGCGCCAAAGGCGACGACAAAGGCGCCGACGAAGCCCTAAGGCAGGTCGTGGCCACCGGGGCCATCGAACTCGTCGAGACGCAGCTCGCCAAAGACATGCTCGCAGGCGCAGGGGCACGTTTGCCGGGCCGCGTGCCCGACGTAGGAATCCCCTGAGGGGCCGCTGTACATGGCGCCAGTGACTGCACTTCGAAAGTCCATCGACTGGGGCGAGCTGTCTCCACTTCGGCTTCGGGCGCGCTCGCTTGCCGACGGTGTCTACGCAGGAGCGCACCGAAGCGCGCGCCGCGGACCGGGCGTCGAGTTTGGCGGGCATCGCGAGTACGTTGCCGGCGATGATCTCAGGTGGCTCGACCGACGCGCCATGCTGAGGCACGACCGGCTGATTGTGCGGCAGTTCGAGATGGAAACCGAGCGTGTGCTCCGCGTCGTGGTCGACGCCACGGCGTCCATGACCTATCGGGGCGAACGGGCCATCGCCTCCAAGTACGCCTACGCCAGCATCGTTGCTGCGGCCCTGGTGCGGGTTGCCGGCAAGTCCGGAGACCCAGCGGGGTTGGCTTTTTTGGGCGGCACCGCGCAGATGCTGCCCGTGCCGCCAGCGCAGGGAGCCCATGCCTTCGAGCGCGTGTGTGCGGCGCTCGAGAGCGGCGTTGCCCAAGGCGATGCCACCAAAGACCCGCGCGTGGTCGACCACTGTGTGCAGCAGATCGGTCGCTCCACCCGTCGCGGAGCCGTCACGGTTGTCTTGTCGGACCTCTGGGACTTGCCTCCGGCGCAAATCGAGGCCTTGGCCGCCTTGGCGCACGGCGGTCGCGTGCTCTTGGTGGCCCAGATTGCCGACCCTGACGAGCGGCAGCTCCCCTTCCGCGAGCCCACTCGGGTGCAGGCCCTCGAAGGCGGCGCCATGGTCGACTGCGACGCGTCAGCGTTCAAAGAGTACGACGCGCGCGCCCAGGCGCAGACGGAGCAGTTCCGCGCCCTCATCCAGGCACGGCAGGGGCGCTTCGTGGCCCTCGATACGTCGATGCCACCGGTGCAAGCTGTCCGAGAGATCTTGCGCGCGGTGCAGAGTGCCTGAGGCTACTGCTACGGTAGATGCCACCAAGCTCGAGGGGCGAATCCGCTTGCTCGAGAACATTCGCCTGACCCCTCCGGCGCTCGGCTCGTCGGTTCCCTTGGCTGCGGTGGGGACATTGCTGGCCTCCTGCGGCCGCGGGGGCAGCATGGCGGGCCATGCGCAGCTCTTTGGGGTGCTGCTCGCTGTTCTTTTCGTGGCCATTCGCCTGACGCTTGGCGCCCTTCGGCGCAAGAACCTGGCCGAGGCCCGGGCGACGCTTGCGGTGGTCCAAGCGCAGGGCGCCACCCCGCCGGCAATAGAAACGCGGTAACATCCGGCCGCCTTGAGCTTTCTTTCGGCGCTTGCGCTCTTTGGTTCCCTGCTCGCGGTGTTGCCCTTCGTGGCGCATCGCCTGCGTCGTCGCGCCGCCGCCCCCAAGCCTTTCGGGCCAGTGCATCTGCTGTCTCGCAGCCAGCCCGAAGCCCGGCGCCGTGCACGTCTGGAAGACCGCGGTGTCTTTGCCGTCCGCGTGCTGTCGGTGTTGGTGCTCGCTCTGCTGGGGGCGTCGCCCTTTGTTCGCTGCTCGCGCCTATCGCTCTCTCGCGGCGGGGCCTCCGTGGCGCTGGCGCTGGTCGTGGACGACTCGCTCAGCATGCGGGCGCGGGACGTTGCTCCCTCGCGCTTTGCCAAGGCCAAAGATGGCGCCCTCGATTTGCTGTCGTCTTTGCGTGAGGGCGACGAAGTCGCCATTGTGCTTGCGGGGGCGCCCCCCCGGGTGGCGCTATCGGCCACCAGCGATCTCGATGCGGTGCGCGCCGCACTCATGGCGCTGACGCCGTCTGACAGATCCACAGACCTCGAAGGAGCTCTCGCGTTGTCCCGAGGGGTGCTTGCCTCGAGACCCCACGTCGACAAACGCATCGTGTTGTTGAGCGACGGCGCCGACGGCAATCACGCCAAGGCCCCGCTCGGGGCCGAGGGGGACATCGCTCTTTGGAATGCTCTTCCGGCCTTGGGCAAAGTGGTTCAAGACTGCGCAGTGGTCAGCGCCGACCGCGCCGGGCGAAAGGTCCAGGTCGCCCTTGCGTGCAGCGAAGGCGGAAGCGCCGAGGGCCGGAAACTCGAACTCTTGCGGGGCGACAAGGTGCTCCAGACCGTTGACGTCGGAAAAGATGCGGCGCAAGTGGTCTTGGGGCTCGCGGACGACGACCCTGCAGACCTCGATGCCCGGCTGTCTCCGCCAGACCTGATCCCCGAAGATGACGTCGCCCCGGTGATGAACCAGGTGCGAACCTCGGCGCTGGCGGTCATCTCCGAGGCCTCCCGCGAGGGCGGTGGCGCCGCTGGGTCGCCGCTCGTCGAACAGGCGTTGCGCGCGTTGCCGCTGAACCTACCCGTGCGCTCCTTGCCCGTGCTGCCCGATCAGGCGATCGATCTGCGTAGCTTCGCCGGCATCGTCATCGACGACCCACCGGGGTTCACGCCAGAGCAGCGCCGGGCGTTGTCGGACTACATGAACGAGGGGGGCCTGCTCTTGTTGGCGCTGGGGCGCCGCGCCGAGTCTGCCCCCCTGGGGGCCTCTTTCGACCCGATTTTGGCGTCGCACATCACCGTGTTGGCTGCGGAAACCGACAATGCCAAGCAGGGAGAACTGGCGCCGGCCCGCGATGCCCGCTTCGCCGAGGCCGCACTACAGCTTCGGGCCCTCGCGCCCAAGGCGCGCACGCGCTTGGGCGCCGAAGACGACAAGAGTCTGACCGTGGATCTAGCCTTTGCCGACGGTCTCCGGTTTCTCGGGCACAAGTCCGTCGGCAAGGGGGTCGCCTACGTGCTGTCCTTGCCCCTTCGCGTCGAAGAAAGTGAGCTCCCGTTGCGGCCGGGGTTCCTGATGCTTCTCGATCGTTTCGCCGAAGAGAGCCAGGCCCATCTGGTGCCCGAGCGAATCACCGTGGGGGCTTTTTGGTCCTTTCCTCGTAGCGAAGCTGCGGTGGTCACGGGACCGAGCGGCCCGGTGCCCGCGCCGCTGGGCACCGAAGGCACCCTGTTCCGCGCGTACCCGCCTACGGCGGGGCGCTATCACGTTGTTGCTGGCGCCCGCAAAGACGAGCGTGCGGCGCAAATCTCCCCGGCCGAGCTCGACTTTCGACCTCGGGCGGTGGCAACGCAAGGCGGCCCCGGCCCCGCGTCCGCCGCGCAAGGCAAACTCGACGTCAGCTGGGCCTTCGCCCTTGGGCTCTTGGCGCTCATGACCGTCGAGCTGGTCTTGCGCATGCTGGCGCGCCAGCGGGGCCAAACCCCCGCCTAGACCTCCGGGGTGAAGTCCCGCAATTGGCCAGTGGTGCGTCCTTCGGTGTATGGTGCACCTCATGCGCCGCACCGTATTGTTCGCGTTGGCCCTCGGACTCAGCCTCGCTGGCATCAGCTGTGGCGGCGGAGGCCCCTACGGTTACACCGTGAAATATCGCCCGACGGAAACCGAGAGCGCCAACATCGAAGGCGCCCAAGAGTTCGACCCGGTGATGTACGGCCGTCGTCCAGAAGAGTGGCAAAAGAAGAAGACGATGCTCTTTGGCGTGGTCACCGCCCGCGCAGCGGCGGCTTCCGGGGCCACGCGCCTCACGCTGAGTCTTCGGCGTTTGGAGCCGCGGAACCTCTGCGAGAACATGAACGACGAGGGGTCGTGTCGGGTGACGGTGAGCGAGAAGGAGTTCGGTGTGGTGCACGCGTTGCTCAAGCTCTCCGCAGCCGACGACGCCGGGGAGCGCAGTGTTGGAGGCTCCTCGTTGCTCCGCGTCGTGGGCACGCTGGTCGACAGCGGCTCCGCCGAAGACACCACCCCGGTGTTGCAGGGAAGCTTCTATCGACATTGGCCCCGCAACACCTATGTGACCAACGCCAAGTCCGAGCTCATGCGGCAGTAGCTCAGGGCAGCGGCAATCCCCCGACCGGCTGCGAGGGGACACGGCTTGGTGGTGTGGATCTGCGATCGCTGAGGGCCCGTCGTACCAGCGGCACCAGATCGCGCACGTTGACCGGCTTGACCAGGAACGCGTCGGCGCCCAGTGCCGACAGCTCTTTCCACTCGTGGCCGCCGCCGGTGGCCGTGATGACGATGATGGGAATCGTGAGCGAGCCTTCTCGCGCGCGAAACCTGCGCGTGAGCTCCATGCCATCGAGCCCAGGCATCTGCAGGTCGATGATCGCGACGGAGGGAGGGCGCTCGTCGAAGGCCTGCAGCGCAAGGGTGCCGTCGGCCACACATTGCACAAACGCGTCGGGAAACTCCCGCGCCAGTGTCGCGATCAGCAGCTGTCGGAAGTCGTCGTCGTCGTCGGCCACCAGAATCCGCACGGGTTCCACGTCTTGGTGGCTGGCCGCGGCCATGGCCCGCCGGAAGCGCTCCACCGTCGTGGTGCGCTCCGCGGGATCTTTGCAAAGAGCTTGGAGGACCGGATCGTCGAAGCCGGTACCGAGATCTTGCCGAACGGCGCTTGGGCGCGGAGCCTCTTCGAGCACATGGGACAACATGCGGGCGCGGGTGGATTCCCCCGGAAACGGCGGGCTCCCGGTGAGCAGCTCGAAGGCAAGGCACCCGAGCGAGTAGACGTCTGCCCGGTATGCGAGCTCTTTGGGAACCTCGCCGCCAAGCACCACTTCCGGTGCCATGTATTCGGGCGTGCCCACCACGCGTTCTTCGGCTCCGAGCACCGGCCGCTGCAGCAAGTCCGATACTCCGAAGTCCGAGACCCGAAGGTGGTTCTCGAGGTCGAGCAACAAATTGCTGGGCTTCAGATCTCTGTGCACGGTGCCTGTCGCATGAATGGCAGCGACTCCCTTGCAGGTGTCGTCCAAGATCCGGAGCGTCAAGGCAAGGTCGAGCGGGCGGGCGGCTGACTGCAGCCAGTGCTCCACTGTTTGCCCGAGCACATACTCCATCACGAAGTAGGGCGCGCCATGATGCTCCCCATAGGCGTAGATGCTGAGCACGTTGGGGTGCCGGACGCTGGCCATGGCCCGGGCCTCCGCCAAGAAGCGCGCGCGAAAGCCAGTGTGTTCGAGGAGCTCGGCGCGTACAAACTTGATGGCCACCAAGCGTTCGAGTTGCTCATCCCGGGCCAGCATCACGATGCCCATGCCGCCCGTCGCCAGGGATTTCTCGATGCGGTAGGCGCCCGCGATGAGCGTGCCCGTCTCCGGGCAAAACGCGATGGGAGACCGCGTGGGCAGCAACGCTGCGCCGTGTTCGAGCGGTGCCGTGGCGCACGTTCCCAGGTCCAGGCGTACCGTGCCTGCGCGCTGCCAGGCCGGCTTCATGGCGCGCCTGTGGCGGCCGGGCCGAGCAGCTCCGAGAGCCGCTGCACCAGGACCCTCGCATCAAAGGGCTTGGTGACGTAGTCATCGAAGCCCGCAAGGCTCGAGCTCAGCGCAGGGCCAGGCTTTGTGGCATCGCCGCCGGGGTGGCCGCCGCTCATGAGTAGTGCTGCGCGCAAGTGCGCAGGCCGTCCACCAGACAACAGGGCACAACCGTCCCCGTCCGGCAGCCGTATGTCCGTGACCAATCCGGAGATGTTGCCTTTGGCAAGCGCTGCGCGGGCCTCCGCAAGGTCCCCGGCGACAACGGTCCGAAAACCTTGCCGCCGGAACATGATCCCGAGCAGCGTTGAGGTGTCTTCATCGTCATCGACGACGAGCACCGTGGCGGTGGCACCCATCTGGGGCGTCACTTGGCAACTCCATTCAACCGTGGAAGCGCCATGACGATGCAGGCTCCCTCGCCGCCAGACCGTAAACCCGCCGCAGCCGTGACATGGAGATGTCCCTGGTGAGCCTCGAGGACATGCTGGACCAGAGGCAGCGAGCGCCCAGCGCCGCGCAGGCCAGTAGCCGCCGCGATGCCGTTGGCCGTGGCATCGAAAGCAGGACCGTCGTCCATGACCGTCAGCATCACCCGCTCGTCGTCCATCGATGTGCGCACCGACACGTGGGATGTGGCGAAGCGAATGGCGTTGCCAATGACCTCCGTCATGGCCACGAGTAGCCAATCCGTGTCCGCCGTCGTGGTGCATTCGTGTTCATGCTCGAGCAGGAGCACGCGAACCCCCCGACGTGACTCCGCCGTCTCGCTGCTTTGCGTTGCCACATGGGCCAACCTCCGCAGGTCTACAGGGGTCATGGCCCACTCCACCGCGCCGCGCTCCAGCAGCGCCGCCCGCTGCAGGCGCTCGGCGGCCTGCAACACCCGCTGCGCACCGCGCCGGGCCATCAGAACGTAGTTGTGCACCCGCTCTGGCTGCGGTCCAAGCTCGATCTCGAGTTCGTCGAGTGCGCCCACGACAACCCCCACGGGACCCCGGAGATCGTGGGCCATTGCCTGCAGGAAGTCGCCATGCGCGACGTTGGAACTCTGGGGCCGTGTTTCGGCCTTGGCGGTGCTCACTGGATGGCTCCGCGTTTGCCGAGGCCATCATGGTCCATGGCGCTGCCGTTCGACTTCTCCAGGCGCCGGTAGAGGGTGCGTCGGTCGCAGCCCAGCAGCTGCGCTGCCCGCGCCTTGTTGCCCTTGAGCAGCCGAACGGCCCGGGCAATGTATCGCCGCTCGAGCTCGTCCAGGGTGATGATCTCCGTATCGGTGTCCGCGGACGGGGGCAAGTGCTCGTGCCGGCAGGCGCGCACGGTCTCCGGGAGATCTTCGCTGCTGATGTGGTCGAAGCGCGCCAGCGCCACGGCGCGATCCATACAGTTCTCGAGTTCACGAACGTTGCCCGGCCAACGGTATTTCAGCAGGGGTGCAGCTGCTTGCGTCGAGAGCGTCATGGCCCCGCGGCCGGCCCGATCGGCGAACTTGCGCAGGAAGTGGCTGGCCAGCGCCAAGATGTCGCAGCTTCGTTCGCGCAATGGCGGCACCAAGACCTTCACCACGTTGATGCGATAGAAAAGGTCCTGCCGGAAGGTCCCCCGGGACACCTCCGAATGCAGATCGCGATGCGTGGCCGTCACGATGCGCGCATCGAAGGGCAGCTCTGCATTGGACCCAACGGGCCGCACGGTGCGCTCTTGTAGGGCACGCAAGAGTCGCGCCTGCATGGGGCCAGGCATCTCGCCGATCTCGTCCAGGAACAACGTGCCGCCGGTGGCCTTCAGGAACAGACCGTCCCGGGATCCCTTGGCGTCGGTGAAGGCGCCCTGCGTGTGGCCAAACAGCTCGCTCTCGAGCAGATCGCAAGGCAGTGCGGCACAATTGATGGCCACAAATGGACCCGCGCGTCGGGCGCTCGCGGCATGGAGCCCCCGAGCCACGAGTTCTTTGCCCGTGCCGGTCTCCCCCTCGATCAGCACCGAGACGTCGATGGCGCCGACCCGGGCCACCAGCTCACGAACGTCTTTGATGCCTTGGCTGGAACCGAGCAGGGCGCCGGGCTCTACGCTCACCTCGACGCGCTCCCGGAGGCGCTTCACCTCGACCTGGAGCGCAAAGTGTTGTGTGGCGCGGGCCATGCTCAGCTCGAGCAGCTTGGCCTCGATGGGCTTCTCCAAGAAGTCGTAGGCGCCGGCGCGAATGGCGGCCACCGCTGCGTCCAAACTGCCCTGGCCCGTGGCAAGCACGACCGGAATGTCTGGCCGGACGCCGATGATGCGGGTGCAGAGTTCGAGTCCGCTCATGTCATCCATTTTGATGTCCGTCAGGACGGCGTGGAACGACTCGCTACCCACAAGCTCTAGGGCTTCCTTCGGCGATGTTGTCGTGTGCACTTGGTACCCAAGGCGCTCGAGCGCGCGGGCAAATAGCTCACATTGGTCTTGGTCGTCGTCGACCACGAGAATTCGTTGTTGCATAAGGAGGTGCCAATGGCGTCACGCCGGTGCGTGCAGCCAAGTGACTGCGCTAGCAACAACCGATCCGCCGAGATTCGCGCTATTGGCGCCGTGCAGCGTTGGGAGCTGCGTCAAATTGACGGAAGTGACCATCATTGTGATGGCCACCTGACCGTGCGGGACTTAGGCCTCTTCGGACACCGTGTGTTGCCGCAGCCCGCTCCGCGGGAGCACTTCGTTGGCCGGCGCGCACACGGGCAAGGTGAAACGGAAGGTGCTTCCGCGGCCAAGGTGGCTTTCGGCCCAGATGCGCCCGCCGTGCTCTTGCACGATGCAGCGGCAGATGTAGAGACCAAGACCGGAGCCTGGTCGCTTCCCGGGGGAGACCTGGACGAACCGCTCGAAGATGGCGCCGAGAAGTGCCTCGGGGATCCCCACGCCCGTGTCGTGCACCGAGGTGCACATGTCGGCGCCGACGTGCTCGATGCGCACGGTCACCTGGCCCGATACCGGCGTGAACTTGAGCGCATTGCCGAGCAGGTTGTGCAGCACCTGATGAATCCGGTCCGCGTCGAAGGCGACGACTCCGTCATGCGCCACTGCCTCGCAGGACAAGGAGATACCCAGATGCTGCGCCTGCGGACGATGAACCTCGACGGCCTCGGAGACCAGCTGCGAAAGCTCGCCCGGCGCGCGGACCACCGATAGTCGTCCGGCCGATATGCTCGCGACGTCGACGAGATCGGAGATCAGTCGGTCCATGCGTGCGCTGGCCCGCTGAATGCGCTGCGCGTGCTCTGCAAACACCAAGAGCTCCGGTCGCTCCGCCGCATCGAGTTCGATGAGGGTCGCGAAGCCGGCGATGCCGTTGAGCATGTTCCGAAGATCGTGACTGACGAGCCCCAGGGTCTCGTCGCGGGCAGTGACGCTCGCATCCGCAAGGGCCCGTTCCTGCGCGAGCGCATCGTCTGTTGCTGCCTGCCGTGTCTGCCGCGTGTCGAGGCGCGAGGTCTCGGCGGCCCGGTGGTTGCCTGGCGGCCCGCCGGCGCAGGACGTCAGCGTCGGTAGAGGCTCTGCGGCCAGCCGTTCGTGGCGGAGGCAGTCTGTGGTGCGCCTACGCTCAACGCTCATTGCGGAAGGACTGTAACACTGACGCAAGCGCGCGCTTGCCTTTGACGCCTCTGGTCCAAGCGATTGCTCGGCTGCGGTGGTCTTGGCGCAGGCGCGAGGGGCAGGGGACGCGCATTTTCGCCTCACTGGTGCATGCATGCCACACCGAGGTGATGGCCCACTGCACGTTTGTGGCATGCGCGGCTCTGGCGAGGAACTTGCGTGCTGCTTGCCACCGAAAGCCGTCCAGTTGTCATTCCGAGAACCAAACAAGTTTCGTGGCAACGTGGAACAGCTCGCGCTGCACCACGCGGTCCTGGCGAGCACGGTGTTCTCGAGCATCGCCACGGACGCGGCGGGAGTGATCCAGCTCTTCAATGGTGGTGCAGAGCGAATGCTGGGGTACCTGGCGGCGGAGGTCGTCGACAAGATCACCCCTGCAGACTTGTCGGACCCGCAAGAGATCATCGAGCGTGCACGTTCGCTGAGTCTCGAGTGTGGGCTGTCCATCGCGCCTGGCTTTGATGCCCTGGTGTTCAAGGCCTCCCGCGGCATCGAAGACATTTACGAACTCACCTATGTTCGGAAAGACGGGGTCCGGCTACCGGCTGTGGTCTCCGTCACCGCGCTACGTGACTCCCCCGGGCTTGTCATCGGATACCTGCTCATCGGCACCGACAACACGGCGCGTCGCCGCGCCGAGGACGAGCGCAGCCAGCTCGACCAGCGATTGCGGGACCAACACTTCTATGCTCGGTCGCTCATCGAGGCCAACACCGATGCGCTC
>JBIKNA010000223.1:0-11372 GCA_044358965.1 Polyangiaceae bacterium | reverse complement strand
CGTGTCAGTCTTGGTTGCCCTGGATGACGAGGTTCCACGTTTTGGCAGGATCACAGGCGCCGGTCTTGCTCTTGACCAAGATGCTGACGGTGCGGCCATCCGGCGATTGATTGCCCGTGTAGTACTCGCCCCAGTTGACCTTGACGACGTCACTTCGCCCGGAGGGCTCCTCGGACTTCCCCGTGACCGTGGAGCACTCGAGAACATCGGCGTCTTTGTTCACGTGCACATAGAGGTCGAAGTTCGCCTGCGATGGCGACGTCAGGGTGAACTGGAGCTTCATGGTGGCCGCGATAAGCCCGGCCGTCTTCTCCTCGGCGCGGATCTTGACCCACTCGGTGCAGGTGCCTTGCGTGCTCACCGTGGCGTCGCCCTGGTCGGCCGCGATGCCACCAAGGTCTCGCGCAGACTGGCAGGTGTTGGTCGACGGCGGAGCTGCGTCTCGGGCTCCGGCGTCGGGGGAGCTGTTGACCGAAGGGCCAGCATCGGTGGCCGGCGGAGCGTCGTCGTCGGTGAAGCCACCGCCAGTGGCCGAGCGGCCATCGGGCCCGGCGTCCACGGCACTGCGCGCGGGGGTTTCGGCAACCTGGTCGTCGAAGCGCCCTTGGGTCGCTTCGGGCTTGTCGTCGTCGGCACATGCCACGGAGAGCAAGGTGACGGGCAGGAGCGCGGCAAAGAGCCATCGATGCGACATGTAGGTATTGGAAGCACAAATCGCGCCAACGCCGGCCTGACGGGGTTTCGGGCACTTCGGAGCGCGTGTCACGCGCCTGCTACAAGGGCGCCACGGACCAGGGCCGGGAGGCTGGATCGCGCGTCCATCGGCCCCGGAGCGTGAAGATCGCCTGCGGGTTCTCCAACGTGTCAGGCGGTCCGCCCGAATGGCCCACGCGCTCGTGGATGGCTTGACCATGTGGTTAGGCACATGCAGGCGCATGTCCGCGCACCACGCAGGCTCCGATGGTTCGGGAGCGCGACCGCGCCCCGTACGGATGCCTCAAGTCTTGGCTTTGGCTCGCTTGCCCGCCCGACCCGAGGTGGAGCGGACGACGCGCAGCGTGACGTGCTCCGGGCGCGCCGGCGGTTCGCGCTGCTCGTAGGCCTGCCGGGCATCGAACACGCCGTCCGCGTGGGTTTCGACCCACGCCCAGAGCATGCACACGGCCTCGCTGAGAGCTTCGCCGATGGGGGTGATCTTGTAGTCGACCCGGGGCGGGACCACTGCGTGCACGCGGCGGCTCACCAACCCATCGCGTTCCATGGCGCGGAGCGTCTGCGTGAGCATCTTTTGGCTGACGCCCTCGATGCGGTCGCGCAGTTGCGTGAAGCGAAGCTGGCCCTCGTTGTGGAGCCGTTCGAGGACAAGCATGGTCCACTTGTCGCCCACGCGATCGAGGGTCTGTCGCAACAAGGCCCGCTTCTTGGCCTCGGGGGTGGGCTTTTTTGGTGTGCTCATGGTTACCGGCTGGTGCCTATTGCTCGCCAAAGTGCCTACTTCCGTCGATGTGCCTCTCAAGTTAGTGCCACAGAATGCAATCGGACAAGGCTGACTTCTTTGTGTTCGGCGCCACCAGCGAGATCGTCCAGAAGTTGTTCGTCGACGAACGGCCATGGTTCGCCGAGAACATTCGGCGGCTCATTCTGGTGCAGCGGTCGTCAGACGTCGCCGAGGCATACAAGGGCTTCGACCACGTTGTGCTGCAGGCCGATGTGCGCGACGCGCGCACGTTCCGGGGTCAGCTCGGGGAGATCGTTGGCGCGCACGCAACGAAGGAGCGCCAGATGCACGTGCTCCCCACCTACGGGAGCTTCAACTTTCGCGACGGCAAAAAGCCTCACTTCGTGTTCACCGACGACGGGTTCCAAATCAACCTGAACTGCCGCTTGCAGATCGTCGACGCGTTCAAAGAGTTCCACGGCAACACGACCTTTCACCTGTTTGGCTCGTTGCTCGGGAGCTTCCCGTACGCGGGGGATTACGCCACCAGCATGTGGTACGTGAACCAACTGCCTACGCACCCGGAGTACGCGCACTTGGATCTGCGCGTGTACAACTTGGGAGGCATGAAGACGCGGTTCTGGGATCACAAGAGCGGTGCCGCCGACAACCCGTTCGTGCATCCCGATGTGCCAACGGCTTGGTTGCGCGAACGCATCGCCGGCAGCGCGCGAGGCATCTTCGACAATTTCCCCACGCTCACCGCGCGGGTGGGCTGCACCCTGGGCCGCAGCGGCGTGCGCATGCTGTAGACGGAAGCGGGCGCCACGAAAAGGAGCGCGCCCCCGGGCACCTTCGAAACGCTCGGCGGCGGCACGCGCGGTTGTGCGAATATGTGGCCAACGTGCACGCGATGAGAACGCCAGAGAGCCTGTTCACCGATTACTTTCTGCCGCTCTACCCGCCGAGCGTGGCCCAAGATTTGGCGCGGGCGCGGCAAGAAGACCGCAACCCCGCGGGCAACCCGCACATCGTGGCCAAACTCACGGACACCGCGAGCACCTTCGTGCGCATGGCGCCGTTGGTGCTGGGCACGGACCCGAAGCTCGATTTCAGCGACGAGAGCGTGCACCGGCTCAGTCACGCGCTCACCATCGAGCTACGCGAAGCCTTCGCGCAAACCGGTGCGCCCGGCACCCCGGCCAACGAGCTGTTCAACTTCGTGGTGCACGGTGCGGCGTACGTGGGCCAGTGCATCGTCAACAACCACGGCGGCACTTGGGCCGTGCGCGAGCCCTTGTGGGAGAGCATGGTGCATCTGACGTCCCGCGCCGGCGAGGGCGATCTGGCCGTGTTCCACTGGTGGCTCAAGTCGCTGTCCGACGACGCCTTGGCCGGCAAGGTGAGCACCCTGGCCGATCGCTACCGCGCCCTTGTAGAGGTGCCCACCCAAGACCCAAGCACCTTGCCCCCGATCGCACCGCCCGATCGCAAGCTCGTGCGCCTTGCCAAGGTTCGTTACGACAACCTGTTCAAGTACCTCAAGGCCAACCTGCCCGAGCTCAAAGACCTGGGCGCACACTTCCCGAGCCCCGAGCGTTTCGCCGAGTTCGGCCTGAAGTGGCTCGACTTTCACCTCGTGGGCGACGGCCGCATGCTGGTGATGTTTGGCCTGGGCGAAAACGGCGCCCACGCCTTCTGGCTCACCAAAGACGGCTTCGAAAAATCCGCTTTTTACCCCTGCGACAGCTTCCCCGAGCCCGTCCTCCGCCAAAAGGCCTCGACCATCGAGCTCATCATCTCCGTCAACAAGTCCCCCGTGATTCACGAAGTCCTCTGGTGGGGCCCCTAAGCCCTCGCACCCACCCCCTCTCTCCACGTGCCCGTGCCCGTGCCCGTGCCCGTGCCCGACTCTCCCCTCTCCTTCTTCTCCCCGCACCCGCACCCGCACCCGCACGCCAGCCCCTCTCCTTCCCCTCCCTCTTCCGTCTCTCCCTCACCCCCTCTCCCCCCATTTTTCCCCTCTCGCCCAATTGTTGCAGGCGTGCCTATCGCTCCGGCCCCACACGGAGTACGGTGCCCCGGTGAGAGACCAACGCGTTATCGTGCTTCGGAAGGCCCTTGGCGGCCTGGTAGACTCTTTGGACGCCACCGTCCGCAAGGCCAGGTGGCAAGGCACCGAGGCCATCCCCGAGCCACTCGAGCGCAGCGCGGCCAACCTGGACACCCGCCGCACCGAGGCGCAGCGCCTGATCGCCGCCAAGGTTGTCGGCTCGGGCACGGTGTTCACCGCGCTCACCACCATGACCCAAGCGCTCCGTGATCTGGAGACCGCTGGCGCCAAGTACCTGGACGGCAACCGCGATGCCTCGGCGCCCGATCGCGCCGACGAAGACATGGCCCTCGATGCAGCCTTAGAACGCGCGCGCGAAAGCGCCCGCGCCTTTGAGTAACCCCCCCACCCTTGCCCTAGGCATAAGAAAGAGTGACCATTGACAACCACCTTCGCCAAGCGCCAAAAAGAGAAGCAACGGCAAGATCGTCAACGCGACAAGGACGCCAAGCGCGACCAGCGTAAGACCGAGCGCGACAACAAGCCCCCTGCGGCAGCAGGAGAAGACCCCGACATCGCCGGCATCGTGCCCGGCCCGCAGCCGCTCCCCGAAGAGTGGGGCTAAGGCTGTGGCGGCCCCGCGCTAACGCGGTCGCCGCAGGTTCCAAATAGGCACGCGCGCGCCTCGGGCATCACGTCCAGGTGCGCCACACCGTGAACCTTGTGCAATCGAATGCGCGGGGCCAGGTCTGGGTGACCGTCGACCATCGACTGGAACTTGGCACTGGCCCCGTGGTCTTTCGAGCAGCTGCCTTCCACATAGGTGAACTCGCGCAAGGCATCGCCCGCGAGCCAGTCGGCCACCACTTCGAAGCCGCCTTTGCCGCCGTAGGTCTCCCATGCGTAGCAAGGGTCGAACAACACCGCGCGCTGCACGCGATCGCTCGGATGCATCTTCAGGAAGTTGAAGAAGGCCCGGCGCCCGAGGCTGAAGCCCGAGACCATGATGCGCGCCTCGGAGGGTAGCTCGCGAGGCCACGGGTCTTCGCCAACGCCCCACTCGTAGAAGCCCGAGTTGCCACGCTGCTTGGCCACTGGCACCGAGAGCTCTGCGTCGCGGACCCCCAAGTAGCTGGGCAAGTCACCCACGTCTTGCATCCCATGGAACCAGATCACGCGCTCGGCGTTGCCCGAGAGGGCACCACGCGACACCGGCTCGTCGGCTTCGGTGTCGGCTACGCAGCCAACCAGACTTGCGGCGAGCACCAAGGCGGCAAGTCGACGGGCAGCGCGCATGGAGCCTGACTCAATGCAAGCGACGCACCTACGCCCACACTGCAATTGCCGTGAACACCATTCGTGAATTTCCACAAATGGTTGCGGCGCCAAAAGACCGGATGGGTCCATGCCGATCCGCCCAGTGCTACCGCGACGGGTGCTTGGGTGCGCGCCGTTTGGGCGGCGCCGGAGCAGCACCGGGGCTGTGCAACGACGCCTCGGTGATGCGCTCACCCCGGGCGAGCAGGCTGCGCATGCTCTCGAAGACTCGTGCGTCTTCGGCGCGATCGGCCTCGGACCTTCGGCGCAGCGACGCGACGGGCCCGCTGGTTCGTGGGTTCTTGGCAAAGCGATCGGCGTGACGGCCCAAGAAGGCCCAGTACAAGCGCGTGATGGGACAGTTCTTCTTGGGGTCAAACGCGCAACTGCCGCAGTAGTCGCTCATCTTGTGCAGGTACGCGGCGCCGGAGACATACGGCTTGGTGGTCATGAGCTCGCCCACGGCGAAGGTACCCATGCCGAGCACGTTGGGCTCGACCACCCAGTCGTAGGCATCGATGTACGCCACCCAGAACCAGTCCGTGAGATCGCGTGGACGGATGCCGAGCAGCGTGCCCAGGTTCGACAGGACCATCAGGCGGGTGATGTGATGACTGAAGCCGTCGCGAAAGACCGACGCCACCACATGATCGAGACACGCGAGGCCCGACGGCGTGCCCCAATAGGCCGGAGGGATGGGCATGTCGGCGCCAAGCACCGAGGGTGCAGCGCCTCCGTGACCTGGTGCCTCCGCGCCGGGCCATGGTTTGCCTTGCCAGCGCCCATGCCCTCCGTCGCCCGGTGAAGTTTGCGTGGGGGCAGGGCCGTCGGGCAAGGTCCGAAAGCCATCGGTCTCGACGTGCACATGCCGCACGAACTCGCGCCACCCCAGCACCTGCCGCACGAAGCCCTCGCGACTTTCGAGCGGCACATGGGCAAGCGTCGCGACGTCGGACACCACCCGGGCGGGCAGCAAACGATGCAAGTTGAGCAGCGGCGAGATGCACGTGTGAAACAGCGTGTCTTCGTCTTTGGCCATGGCGTCTTCGAAGGGGCCAAAGAGCGGGATGCACTGGTCGAGCGCAAAGCGCCAAAGGGCCTCGGCGTCGGCCTTGGTGGCAGGCAGCTGCGCAGGACGCAGTTGTCCGGGGTGATGCGCGAACTGCCGTTCGATCAACGCGCAGACCTCGGTCGTGATCTCGTCGGGCACAAACGACGGACGCGTGGGCGCCTTGGGTTGGCCGCGGTAGGGCCGGCGGTTCAGGGCGTCGAAGCTGAACTTGCCGCCCTCGGGCTTGCCCCCCGCCATCAAGATGCCCGTGCGCGTGCGTAGGGCCCGATAGAAGGCATCCATGCGATAGGGCGGCGCACGGCCCACGCCTGCCAAGAACTCTTCGCGGTGGCTGAGCCACCCCTCGTGCGGCACGATTTGCACGATGCCTTGGGCCACCAATGGCGCGAGCTCATGGCGCAGCTCGCGCTCGGCGGGATCCATGGTGCGTAGGACGCCGAGCTCGACAGATAGCTCGCGCAGGGTGCTTGCGTAGTCGGTCTTGGCCACCTCGTACCGAACGGCCACACCCCGGGCGGCCTGCTCGAGCGCGAAGTGCCTTTGGTTGGCCAGCACCAGCGCGAGCTTCTGCTTGTGATACGGGCGTCGCGCGGCCTTGGCCGGCGCTTCGATGAGCACGATGCCGAGCTCACCGGGCTCTTCGCGGGACAGCGGGCCGATGCCGTCGCTCAGCTGATCGTAGGGAACATACAACCATCGACGTTTGGACCCACGCTTGGGTTGCAGCGCCGCAAGCCTCGCACGAAACACCTTCATGGCGCCCCCGGGGTGTCGGGCCCCAGGCTACGCGACAGCACCCACAAGAGCAGCGCGCCCCGGGCGCTCCAGGCAAAGGTGCGCCCCCAGTTGGTGGCCACAAGAACACTGTGCGCCCGGTCTTGGAAGCCCACGGACAACACGTTGTGCGCCGGCACCGACGCAAACGCGGTGACGCCCCAGGCAAGCCCCACAAGCGACAGCCCGAGCCACGCAAGGCCCCGGGGCAAGGCCACGCTGGGCGAGGCCACGGATACGATGGCCCCAAGGAGCTCGGCACACATGAGCGGGCCCACAATCCACGTGATGAGCCGCGAGTGCGCAGCGTGGTAGTTCGCAAAGGCCCCGGGGTCGACGTTGCGAAACTGCGGGTACGCCACCACCTGGACGAACCAGATGAGCCCGACCATGGGCAGCGTGGACCCAAGCTGCACGAGCAGCGCAAGGCGCGCGGGGCTCATGACGCCGCGGCCTGCGCGGGCTCGGTCTGGCAGGTTGGGCAGTGATACATGGTGCGTGCAGCCAGGGTCGATCGCCGAATGCGACTCTGGCAGCGCATGCACTCCCATCGTTTGTACACGTACAGCCGATCGCGACGCCGCTTGGCGGGACCGGGCACCGTGACGATACGGTTGGCCGCGACGCCCTTTTGCAGCAGCTCTTTGGCGAGCTTCCACATGCGCTCGAAGGTGGGCTTGGGCACCAGCGCCCCTGGCGTCTCTGGCGACAGCCCCACCAAGAACAAGAGCTCGGCGCGGTACACGTTGCCGATGCCGGCGAACAGCGACTGGTCGAGGAGCAGCGCCCCAATGGGTCGCTTGGACTTGTGGACCTTTTGCCAAAGGGAAGCCGGCCGCGGCCCCGGGGCCAGCGGGTCGGCGCCCAGCCGCTCTCGGTAGGCTTCCATTTCGGCCTCGCCCACCAAGTGACACGCCGTTGGCCCCGTGAGATCCCACGTGCGCCCTTCGGCCTGCAAGCGCCAGCGCACCGATGCCGAGGGGGCGCGATCGCCCCGTGGCCGGCGAAACTTGCCGAACAGCCCCAGGTGCACGTGCACCCGCTTGCCGCCGATGTCGACGAACAGGTGTTTGCCAATGGCCTGCGCCGATGCGAACACGCGGCCGTTGAGCTCGTCTGCTTCGGCAAAGCGGCCCTGCGGCGAAGAGCTAGCTACCTGTCGACCGGCAAAGTCTCGTGCGAGGTCGAGCGCCAGACGATGAATGGTATGCCCTTCCGGCATGGCTGATGTGTGATGACGGAGAGGCGCATAGCGTTGCGAGGGCGGACCGGCGGCGGCCTCGACGCGAGAGCGCGCAACGGAACTCGGGCATGTCACATCGAACGGCTGCCCCTCGCCGCACCGGAGCGCTAGACTCCCAGTTGTGCGTCGATGCCTCCTCGTGGTGCCTTGCCTTGCGCTCGTCGGCTGTCAGTCGGCCACGGAGACGCGCGTTCGACTTCATACGGATGTCGAGCACGCAGCCAATGTACGAGTGGCCATGTGGGCGGGCGGCGACACCACAGTCAGCGGGGAACCGGCGGTAGCAACGCAGGGCCCATGGTCCCGCGACGGGGTCATTGGTAGCATTCATCTGGTACCGCGGGACGACAACCGAGAGTCCCAACTCGCGTTGCGGGCGGTGCTGGGCATAGACGGTCAAGATCCAGCGAGCTGCGTACCAGGGAATGCTCGCTGCATCGTCAGCACGCGCAGGCTTCGCTACCTCAAGCACAAGCGACTGACGGTGCCTTTGGGCCTCTACCGACGATGTCTCGGCGTCGTTTGTGCCAGCGACAACACATGCAACGCCCAGGGCGCATGCGTCCCCGACGCGCTTGATGCAGACGCCTGCGTTGCGGACGATGGATGCATCCTTCCGGGCGATCCGCCGACCCCTCCGGGCGTCAGTATCGTGAGCACTGACGGCGGCACCGACGCGCTACCCACACTCCCCGTCGCTCCGGTGCCTCGACCGATCTTCTTGGATAGCGATCCACGACGCGGGTTCGTGGATGGCCTGATGAATTTGGGCGACACGGAGACCCTTCCCCAAGGCGGAACGCTGGTCGGTCGTGAGCTTCGCTGGGTAGGAGCACCAGCGGCCATGGCGATACGTGTGCCCGCAGCGCAGAAGAGCTACGCCTTCCTGGCCAATTACCGGGCACCCGAGGGGGCCGAATTCATCGAGGTGCGCAACGTCGTAAGCGACGCGCTCGGCCGAGAGGTCCTGTCTGAACCCGTGATTGTCCGCGGCGACAACTATGTTCGTCGCTTGGACATCGCGGCGGGCAGCGGCGCCGACAGTGTGTCTCAGGCCTTGCCGCTGCTCACCACGACCAAGCTGCTCGTCTTGACGCGCGCACCCGACAACCGCGTGAGCATCCGCATCTGTTCCTTGGCCGGGACGCAGTGCATTGGCAAACAGCTGCCCGGAAGCCCACCGCTCGCTCGCATCTTTGCAGACGTCGACCCGCTCGATTCGTCGCGCGGCCTCCTGGTTACCGGCATCAACCCCGAAACCGGCAGGATGTCGGCGGTTCGGTGTGATCTGGAGGCCACGGCTTGCACCGTCATCGCGATTCCCAAAGCACCGCCGGTAGACGCAACCCGCATTTTGGGCCGCATCGAGCCCAGTTCTCATGACGCTGTCCTCGTGTTTGGCGGCGACGGCGATGCACCAGTCAGGGGCTTTGCTACGTTGCGATGCCCGAGTTCCGGCGCGGCGTGCACCGTGCGGAGCGAAGATTTCCCCGCGCCAACGGCCGAGGGCACCGCCATCGACGATGTGAGCGTGGGGCCGATGCCGGGCGCCATCACCGTCGTGGGGCGCACTTTCGAGGCCGCCGCGTTGTCCATCTTCCGATCGCACTGCGACGCGTCGGGCTGCAAACACAGCCTGACGGATGCGACCATGACAGAGTCCTTCTCCGAGGGCCTCAACGGCACGACGCTCTATGACGCGCCGCTGGACGATGCCATCTCTCTTGTGCCGACCGGCAACGGCACCGTTCAACTGCGACGCTGCAGCGGAGCCACTGGCAAACTGAACTGTACGCCGCTTGGGGGGCCTATCGCCGCGGAGGTGTCGCCTTTCGCCATCAGCTTCATTGGCCCGCCGGTGGCCACCAACAAGCGACCCATCGCCATCCTCGCCCGAAGCGTCCTCGCGTGGAACCTGCTGCGATGCACCGATGCGGGCTGCACTGGTGCCAACCTCGAGGGTGCGTTGGGTTCCACACAATTGGGGGAAGGCGCCATCGCGTCCGGCGGAACCTCCGACGCCCCGGAAGTGCGCATCGTTGCGCCCAACGCCGACCTTGCTGGTGCGCCATCGCACCTCCGCATGAACGGAGCGCTCAATGCCTTGTCGGTTTCGACCATAGGCGGCAACAAGAGTCCGGCGGGCTCGGTTCGCCAAGACTTGGGCGGCGAGAGCCGCATGCGCATCGCCTACGACGCAAGCGGAAAAATTGTGGTCACCGCCACCAATCCGACCATTGGCGACCGTGTGTCTTCTTTTCGATGCGACAGCGAAGGGGCTTCTTGCGTGCACCTGCCGCTCGAATCGGTGGAGGGCGCCGGTCGTTCGAACGGAGTCGGCTTTGGCGCCTTGCCCCTCTTCGACCAGAACACATCGAGGTTCATCTTCTTGACCTCGGACCGTCGCTCGGGGAGCGGCACGCTCCGCGCAGGCCGGACATCGGCGTTCTTCTGCGACGGCACCATCGGCTCTTGCTCTTTCCTCGACGTCGTTCTCGGCAGATCGCTGTCCTCCCCCTGGGGTCCTCCCGAAGGCGCCGTCGTCAACCTGGGCGCCCGGGGTCGTCGCGTTGTCTCCGCGGCCCGGGATGGCGGTGGGCAGGTTCGCGTGGCGACGTGCGAAGTTGGCGGAGGCGACTGCAGCATCGAGCAGCACGCTTGGGGCGAGGGCAACGTAGCATTGGTCGAAGCCGACGGTGCCATCGTGGTGCAACGCAGCAACCTGAGCGTCGAGCGCTGCCCCTTGGCCACCGCAGGCTGCGAGCCAATTGGTAGTCCGCCTCGCGATGGTGTCCCGAGCGTACTTCGGTACGCCACGTCGTCCCAGAACATCACGACCATGGCGGGCACGCGCGACACCAAAGATGCGCGCCGGATCTCCGTCGTGTTTGGCCAGCTACCCGGGGCCAGCGTCATTGCGCGGCTCAACTTCACCGTCGGCAACGCACCCTACAAAGGGAGCCTTGTGGTCGACGAGGCACGCAGCACGATCTACGCCTTGGTTGGTACGCAAGGAGTGGCCCGACTGCTGCGCTGCAAGGTTGGATCGGGTACGTGCGATGTGGCGTACGAGAGTTCGGGGCTCTTGCGCGCTGAGCCGGCGCTGTCGCTGCGGCCCGATGGCAAGCGGCTCTTTGTGGCCGTTGGCGACGACGCCAACAACGGACGGCCCTCGTTGCTAGTGCTCGACCTGTAACGCCCTTACACCTTCTCGACGCGGGCGCTTCCGAGCAGGCCCGCTGGGCGCCACAAGAGCACCAAGATCAGCACCAAGAACACGAGCACGTCGACGCCGCCCGAGTAGTTGGTGAGCTTGACCATCTCGCCCAAGATGCCGATGAGCAGGCCACCGATCATGGCGCCGTAGATGCTGCCGATGCCACCCAGCACCGCGGCCACGAAGGCGCGGGTGCCGATGACGGCGCCCATGGTGGGGTACGCCTGCGACTGATCGAGGCAGTAGAGCACCGCGCCC
>JBIKNA010000633.1:0-3381 GCA_044358965.1 Polyangiaceae bacterium | reverse complement strand
TCTGCACGCTGACCGCGTGCTTCTTCGCCACATCCGCGATGCTCGTCTTGTCCGCCTCGCGGACGGCTCGGACCATTTGCTCTTCGGTGAACTTGCTCTTGCGCATCTGCCGTCTCTCCGGTGAGCGACCAGTGTCCAATTTCTAGCAATGATTGGCCCAATTTTTGGCAAGCAGGTCAGAGCCGCGCCGCTTCCGTCGGTCGGGCACAACCTGGGCCACCCTTTTTGTGCAGCGAACCGACGTGAGACGAAGTACACGTGTGTCAAGTCCACGGTCATTTGAAATGTAAGGGCCTTGGGGAACTCCGCGACGAAGGCGAGTTGGCTTGGACTCGTTGCGTTCTTGTGCCGGATGTCGGTCCCAAACTCGCCTTTCACGCAACGCTCCAACCGCGGCAGCGGAACCATCCGGCGAGCCCGATGGAATGTGTGTTGACGTGGAGAATGACGGAGGGCCTGGCGTCCGTCGCGAACAGGACCACAAATTGCGCCGGCCCCGCCGTATAGTTCCGCTGCCGCCGCTCGACGAAGGCAAGATTGCGGGTCAACGACGCGATGTCCGGCAGTAGTGCTACGTCGTGCTCGATGCGCGGCGGGCCCGGGATCGGCGTCATGTCGACCGGCGACACGTGGTGCCCCGGCATTCCAACGCGCTCCCACTTGCCTGGGATCAGGTTTTTGATGCGGTCTTCGTCGAACGCCTCTGGCGCCGCTGCGATACAGCGGGCATGGGTTTGGGACCACGAAGTTCCAGGTTGATCTGCAGCGCCAACGGTTCGACCTCGCGCGGGAGCCTAGGGCCGGCGAGCCCGCGCTTGAAGCCCGTCACGCCGACTTCTTCAGTCCGCGTTCGACATCGCTTCGATTGCCTGCTTTCGACGAGCCTTGAGGCGCATGAGGTGCCGTCCGAATGCGTGCATGACCAACGCGTGCACCGGCGCTTGCGAGAAGATGTAGAGGATCCACGGGAGAGCCGGGACGAAGCCATGAATTGCGGCAAGCGTGTACCGCCGCTGCGCGACTTGGCGGAACTCGAGCCACCCCGTCGTCGTGGTCTTCGACAGGATCCCCCCCACGATGTGGAACTTGTCGCGCGCGCGGTCGGCGCCCTGGTCGATGAACTCGAGGACCAGGAGCGGTCTCTTCAAGAACGCGAGCGAGAAGGTGACGCGCGGCGGGGTGCCGTCGACGCGACCGACGCGGATGATCGCGCGAAAAAACTGCGGTAGCCAATCCATGTACGCGTTGGAGATGAACTGCGCGTCTTCGTCGGGCATAGGCGGTAGGCGCTGGACGGACCGAACGGTGGAGTGCTCGTCTCGCGCGCGCTTCGCCGACGCTCGTCGCGTGTTGCCCTCGGAGCGCTTCAGCGTCTCGGTCACCATGCTCGCGTACGTTGGATAGCGGATGAAGGGCTTGATCTCCGGCGCGGGCTCGAGCTGCGGAAGATCGCACTGCAGGCTGTCGATGAGCGGCGAGATGAGCTCGTGCGACGAGCCACTGAACAGCTGAACCCACCGCTTGGAAAATCCCGTCGACGCGATCGGAACGGGCAGCATGTATCGCTTTTTACCGAGCGCCGCTGCGGTTTGGCGTAGCAAGTCTTCGTACGTCAGCGACTCGCCGTTCACGAGATCGAACGTGCGACCCGCGAAGGCAGCATCGACGACGGCGGCCTTGAGCACCGACAGGACGTCGTCGATGAACACCGCTTGGCCGGAACTCCGCGTCCACTTCGGCAGGACCATCCACGGCAGCCGCATCACAAGTGCGCGGAGAATCTCGAACGAACTCCCGCCAGGCCCGACGACCATACCGGCGCGTAGACACGTGACCGGAATGCCGGACGACTGCAGCACGCCCTCGACCTCGAGTCGGCTCTGGAGGTGCGGACTCACGTAGCCCGTGCCTGGGACGAGGCCGCCGAGGTAGATGATGCGTTTCACGCCAGCGTGCGTGCACGCCTTGGCGAAGTTGTCCGCGAGCAGGAGATCCGTGTCGTGAAAGTCACCTTGGAAGAGGCGCGACGACGGCATCATCGAGTGCACGAGGTAGACCGCGATGTCGACGCCCGCGAGCGCGGCATGCGTGCTCGTCGATGAGAAGAGATCGCAGGCCCGGAAGTCGCAGCCAATGTCGGGCGCCGAGGCGGAGCGCGCCGTTCGCGTGAGGCCCAGGACGTGGAATTCGTCGCGAAGTTCGGGGATCAGCTTTGATCCCACGAAGCCGCTCGCCCCGGCGATGGCGACAATCGGTTTGGCGGCAGGTTGCACGGCCACCCCTACAAATGGGGCCCAGGCCGCGCGCCGTCAAGAGTTTCGTGATCTCTGGCGGGAGATGGACAGAACACTCGGCGTACCGTCGCCTGCGAACTCGTGGAGCGTAGTCGGGAGCGCGCCGCCGATGGCTGTCTCCCCGCCCCTACCAGCACCGTCACGCTCGTAGTGAACAGGCCGAAAATCTCGCCGCCCCCTCAAAGGTCGCCGCGTTCGAACCTTGGCGTCCATCAGCGGCGCTTGGTTCCCACCGTGAGCGGCCGGGGGCAGTGTGCACCACACCGTTCGACGTCGGGCATGCTGCTCTCTTCCAGCAGGCACTTGGCGCTGCACGCATAGGCCTCGGGGCTCGAAGCTCGGATCTCGCGCATCGTATCGTGGCAGTTGTTGGCGTCCGTTGCGGACCATGCACTGCCGGCGCGTGCTTGCAGCACGGCAAGCTTCGAGCACACCTGCTCCGGCGACGGTCCGCAGCCAGCGATCGCCACGATAAGCGCCGCCAGCAGCAAGCCGTGGAGCGTGCGGCAAAGCTCGACCTCGGGTTGCAGCGCGCAGAACATCGCTGGATGGTAGCGGGCCGTCCCGATTCGCGCATGCTTCACGTACGCCTACGTCGCGGTGAGCCAGGAGCCACTTCAGCTGTTGGGCGCGGTAGGCGCGGCCCGCGTCGGTACGCGGTCTTCCCTCCGATCGATCTCCCGCTACTGGGCGAGGGCGCGGTGATGCCAGGCGCCTTCCGGAGCGCGTAGGTGAAACAAGCGCGAATCCGGACGGGGATTCGTGGACGGGGGGGCGGGCTTTGGGCTTGGGCTCGGTGGTTTGGAGGTCCGAAAGAGCAGTTCTGTGCGTGGCACTAGTCTTGCTCGAGGGCTCTTTTTGGCAGCCGAACGGATCCCTGCCTTGGGCGCGGCGGAAGGTCGGACGCGCTTACTCGGCAGCCTCGTCGCCGGTGGCTGCTCTTCGGAGGATACGACTCTGCCAGTACGGAGGTCCGCGCGCCGGCGCTGTCGCGGGCGCTTCCGTCGGCTCGCCGAGAGCGCGGAGATAGCGCGTGACGCTCTTTGCGTCGGTGACCATAGCGAGCAGTCGCATGCGCCCCTGGCAT
>JBIKNA010000632.1:0-3391 GCA_044358965.1 Polyangiaceae bacterium | reverse complement strand
CTGGCACCTTGAGCGCCTCTCACTTCCCCGACACCTTCTTCGGTATCGGCAACGACACACGCGCGGCAGACGCAGAGCCCTACACACCGAACTTCTTCGAAGGCGAGCTCTCTGTCCAGCCGCGCATCGTCAATCGCCTCTACCTGGGACCCTCCATCCGCGCGCAATGGACGGATCTCGACGAGGTGCAGGCAGGAGGCCTTCTGGAGCGGGCGCGGATCGAAGGCGCACGCGGCGGCCTCGTCACCCAGGCGGGCCTGAGCGCTGTGTTCGACGCGCGCGACGAGACGCTCTATCCGCGCAAGGGTCAGTTCGTTCAGGCCTACGTGCGCTTTGCGCGCCATGAGATCGGTTCGGAGTACGACTTCACCGCCGGCTCCATCGACGCGCGCCAGTATCTGACAACCTACGCTCGTCACGTCCTCGCGTTCCAGGCATTGCTGGAGCTGCGAGGAGGCGCGCCGCCCTTTTTCCAGCTCGGCCGCCTGGGGGGTGAGTCGACCATGCGCGGCTACTTCCAGGGTAGGTTTCGCGATCGCAACTACACCGCGCTGCAAGCGGAGTACCGCGTGCCGGTCGTTTGGAGGCTCGGTGCCGTCGCGTTCGTCTCCGCAGGTCGCGTGGCGCACACGCCGGGCGACCTCACCGACGTCTCGGGCGTTCGCTTTGCGGGCGGCGGTGGCCTGCGCCTGGCCCCGTTCGCGGACGTTCCGATCAACATCCGCCTCGACGTTGCCTACGGCAACGAGCCGTCTTTCTATCTCCACGTCGGCGAAGCGTTCTGAACCAGGCGTCACCGACCATCAAGAAGGAGGCACGCCACACGGTAGACGATCCCGTAGGTCCGCACGGACACCTTGCGGATGTCGGGTCGCGCTTTCTCGGGCACGACTCGCCCGGCAATCGGGCGCCGAGAAGCCGCCTCGGCCTTCGCGATGAGCCTGCCAACCCAGCGCTCGACCGCTCCGCTGCCGGGTTGTCCGCCCCGATGTAGCCGCCGATCGCGCGGAGGTCGGCGACGGCGCGCCCGACTGGCCACGATGTCGAACGTGCGCTCCTATAACGCAACCGCCGCTATCGAGGCTGAGCTACGGTCCATTTCTTTGATGACCGCCGCGTGGCCCGCACGCTCCCCGTGAAGACCTCCGGCCTCGACGGCCCGGTGGGTCAGCGGCGCCAGATGGCAGCGTGATCCTTGGCATAGTCTGCGAGGGTGCGCGCCGGTCGGCCGATCAGGTCAGGGAGCGACGGATCGACCCGGGCGGCAGCCCCGGCCCGGACCGCGCCGAAGAGCGAGGCCATCATCGTCCCGTACTCTTCGGGAAGCCCAGCGGCGACGGCGCCGCGGACGAAGCCCGCATCATCAGTCGAAACGTAGCGGATAGGGCGATCGGAAGCCGCCGTGAGGATCTCGGCCGCCTCGCCGTAGGTCAAGGCCGCGGGGCCAGTGAGCGTGAAGGCGTGACCGTCCCGGGCCGGGTCGGAGAGGACTGCGGCGGCGGCCTCGCCGATGTCGCGCGCGTCGATGAAGGCGGTGCGAGAGTCCCCCGCGGGGAGGGCGATGACGCCGTCCGACAGGATCGGCCCGAGCCAGAACGTCCCGAAGTTCTGCGAGAACCACGACGGCCGGAGGTGCACGTGACCGACGCCCAGGCGCTCGATCTCGAGCTCGACCTTACGGAGGGGGATCTCGTCGGAGTGCTCTACCCCGCTTGCGGTCATCGTCACGAGACGGACGCCGCGCATTGCCGCTTCGCGAAAGAACGGGCCCAAGAGGGCCAAGGCGTCGAGGTGGCCCGGAGGGGCCGCGATGAACGCGGCGCGGACTCCCTCGAGCGCGGGGCCGAACGTCGTGGGATCGCTAAAGTCGAAGCGGACGGCGGTAACGCCGGGGCCTTTGACGTTGGCCGGGCTCCGCGAGCCTCCTCGAACGGAGTGACCTCGCTTCACGAGCGCCTCGGTCGCTGCACGGCCCACGTTTCCAGTCGCTGTCGTGATCAAGATCGTCATCGTCAACCTCCTCGGGTTGGTGGAGTCTGGGTGTTCGTGCCTCCGAGCGCCATGACCAGGACGCTCGAAGGCATGCTCGAACGTCTCCCCGGTGTGGACGACAGCGAAGGGAGGTGTCACGCTCCAGAGATGGGCCGTCTGCCGAGTGCATCGCTATCGAAAGGGGCGGGCCGCGAGACCGACATGGACGTCCTCACCGACGTCATGCGCACGACCCAGGTGCGCGGGGCGATCCTCAACGTCTCGCGGCTCACCGGACGCTGGGGGATCCGCATTCGGCCGGGGGAGTTCGTCGGCTTCCACCTAGTCACGCAAGGTGATGCGTGGATCCGCGTCGCGAAGGCCCCTCCGCGCCGGCTTCTCCAAGGGGACCTCGTCCTCGTGCCCGGGGGCGCGGTTCATACGGTCTCGGATCGGCCGGAGACGCCCGCAATCGACCTCGCCGAGCTCTGTGCGCGCGCGACGACCTCAGCGTCGAGCGCCGGGACAACGCTCGTTTGCGGAGCGTTCCGCTCGGAGACCGGGAGGAGCCCGTTGTTTTCGCTTTTGCCCCCCTTCCTCCACCTGAAGGCCGCGGACGTCCGGAAGAGCCCTCCACTCGAGGGCACCCTCCGCCTGTTGCTCGACGAGCTCGAGAGCGCGCGTCCGGGGCGGGAGGTCCTCGTCGATCGGCTCGTCGATGCGTTCCTGATCTACGTGCTTCGCGCCTGGGTCGAAGGGCAGGAAGACGGCGCGGCGGGCTGGCTCGGCGCCCTCGGCGACTCGGTCGTCGGTCGCGCGATCGCACTCGTTCACGGGGAGCCGGCACGGCGTTGGAGCGTCGAGTCGCTCGCCGAAGCGGTGGGTATCTCTCGCGCAGCCTTCGCAAAGAGGTTCACTCAGCTCGTCGGCATGCCGCCGCTCGCCTATGTCACGCGCTGGCGGGTCGAGCTCGCGCTCCAGCAGCTGAGAGAGACGGATCGGACGCTCGCGAGCATCGCGTCGGACGTTGGCTACGAGTCGGTGTTCGCCTTCAGTCGCGCGTTCAAACGCCTACTCGGGGCATCGCCGAGCGCGTACCGCCGGACAGTATGATCTCCCCTCTTGTGCGCGGTCATCGCCGTCGATGACCGCTGCGTCGTGCCTTGCGCGCGCTGACTTCGCCGGTGATCAATTGGACTGCGGCCGCTGCAAGCCGAGCCAGCGTCGCCCTACTGCGTTGCTCGGGATGGGCGTTGCGGTCTTGCTCTTCGCCGACATGAGCGAGCACCTCAAGTGTGGGGCGCTGCGGCGCGTGCTCCCCGGCTGGTACGTGGATCTCGGGAAGATCTCGCTGTACTTCGCGAGCACGAAGTTGCTTCCCGCGAAGACCCGGGCCTTCGTTGACTACGTGGCCGAGTCC
>JBIKNA010000631.1:0-3392 GCA_044358965.1 Polyangiaceae bacterium | reverse complement strand
CGAGGGCTACGGGGGCACGCCGGGCACGTGCGTGCCTGCCTTCGTGGCCCTCGAGCTCTTGCAGACGTACTTTCTGGTGCACGACGACTGGATGGACCAAGACGAGGTTCGTCGTGGCGGTCCGGCGGTCCACGTCATGTTGCGGCAGACCCACGGCGCCGGGGCCGACGCGTTTGCGATCTTGGCCGGCGATTACGCCTGCGCCGCCGCCCAAAGAGTCCTATCGACCGTTCAGGCAGCGGCCGAAGGCAAAGCTCGCGCGTACGAAGTATTTGCAAGCATGCAGGCCGACGTCATCGCCGGTCAGCTCATCGATATGCACGGCCGCGAGCACACCCTTACCGACGTCGAGCGCATGTACGCGCTCAAGACTGGCAGCTACACCGTCGCCGGGCCCATGTTGCTTGGGGCGTGCCTGGGCGGCGCGAGCGCCGCAGCGCTCGACGAGGTGCGAGCGTTTGCAGCTCCGCTCGGTGTCGCCTTCCAGCTCAAAGACGACCTGCTGGGCACCTTCGGCAGCAGCCAAAGCACGGGCAAGCCCACATACACGGACCTGCGTCGCAAGAAGCGCAACGCGCTCGTCGTGGCGCTCGAGGCGTCGGGGCAGGGCGCTCTGGTGGCGGAGCTTGCCAAAGACGGCGAACCCAGCGAAGCACTCGTGCAAGAGGTTGCAGACGCCATGCGTAGCGCCGGCGTGCCGGAGCTCATCGAAGGCCGCGTTCGCGATCTCTGCGCCGAGGCACGAACGCGCGCCGACGGCCTCGGGCTTGGCGGGGCCACCCGGGCGGCCCTCGACGGCGCCATTTCCGCCCTCGGAGACCGTGCGGCATGAGCCCGACCTTCCAGGCCCAGGGCAAGGTCATTCTGCTCGGCGAGCACGCCGTGGTGTATGGCGTTCCGGCGCTGGCCGTGGGTATCGACAAAGGTGTGCGCACCACCCGCACTCCTTCGTCGCAAAACGAGCTTTGCGTTCCCGCTTGGGGCATGGCCGTGTCGCCTTCGGCGCACGAAGACGCCGAAGCCCTTGCGCGGGCGTTCAACGCCATCATCGCCGAGACCGATCGGCACCGCGCGTCGGCATCGCCCGGGGCGTTTCGCGTCGAGGCCGAGGTCCACCTGCCCCCCGGAGGTGGCTTGGGTTGTTCCGCAGCGCTGGGCGTTGCTGTTGCCCGAGCGTTGGATCCCGACGCCTCGGAATCCGAGATTGCGCGGCGGGTCATGGCCTGGGAGCTCGTGTTCCACGGCAACCCTTCTGGCGTCGATGCCGCCGTTTCGTCCTCTGGCGGCTGCGTCTACTTCCGTCGTGGCATGCCGCTCGAGCGCGTGTCCATCGGCGCCCCCATTCTCCTGTGTGTGGGCCACAGCGGAGTGGCCTCGAGCACCAAGTCCATGGTCGATGCCGTGGCACGACTGGCCGAGCGTCGCCCGGATGTGGCGCAGAAGACCTGGGACGGCATTCGATCGTTGGTCGACAACGCCAAGCTCGCGGTGCAAGCCGGAGATCACTCTGCCCTTGGCAAGCTCATGGACCTAAACCAGATGCTCCTGTCGGGGCTCTTCGTGTCGTCAACGGAGATCGAGCAGATGTGCACCCTGGCCCGGGAAGCCGGGGCGCTCGGGGCCAAGCTGACGGGGGCCGGTGGCGGTGGCAGCGTGGTGGCCTTGGTGCCAAGCCCCGAGACGGCGGAGCAGGTGCTCCTTTCGTGGCAAAAGGCGGGCTACTCGTCGTTCTTCGCCCAGGTGGCGGCCACCGCGGTTGCCCCGGTGCCGACGGTGGAGTCCACCGCATGAGCCAGTTCACCCACGTCATTGCGCACCCCAACATCGCGCTCGCCAAATACTGGGGCAAGAGCCCGAGCGGCAGCAACGTGCCCGCCGTGCCCAGCCTCAGCGTCACCTTGGCCGGCATGTCCACGCGCACGCGTCTGCGGTTCGTCGAGCGGGGGTTGCCGCAGGATCAGGTCCGCGTCGGGGGTACCTTGCTGCAAGGGGCCGAGGCCGCCCGGGCGCAGGCCATGCTCGACACCGTGCGCAGGGCCGCGGGCATCACCGCGTACGCCGAGGTGGAGTCCGAGAACGACTTTCCCACGGCGAGCGGTCTAGCGTCGTCGGCGTCGGGGTATGCGGCCCTCGCGCTTGCCAGCGTGCGGGCGGCGGGTCTCGATTGGGACCTATCGCAGATCAGCGAGCTTGCGCGTTGCGCTTCGGCGAGCGCCGGTCGCAGTCTATTCGGTGGCTTCGTCACCATGGTGCCCGACGGCGACCGCTGCCGCACGGGAAGCATCGCCAGCGAGGCCGCGCTCGATCTCAGCGTGGTGGTTTGCGTGGTCACCGAAGAAGCGAAGGCCGTTTCGTCGCGCGTCGGCATGAACGAGACAAGTGCGCGGAGCCCGTTCTATGCCGCGTGGCTCGAACTCGCCCCCAAGAACTTCGAGGCCTTGAGCGCTGCCCTGTTGCGCGGTGATTTTGCCCAGGTGGGCGAGCTTTCCGAGCAGAGCGCTCTTTCCATGCACGCCTCGGCCCTCGCGGCCAATGTCGTGTACCTGCGCGGCGTGTCGCTCGATCTTTTGCGAGCGGTGCGCGGGCTGCGCGCGCAGGGGCTCATGGCCTACGCCACCATGGACGCCGGTCCGCACGTCAAAGTGCTGGTGCCGTCGGCGCAGGCCGAGCAGGTGCGCACCGCGCTGCAGCAAGTGCCCGGGGTCTTGCGGACCATCCACACGCGCCCGGGACCCGGGGCCCGGGTGGTCTCGCCGAACGACGACGGCTCGCTCACCACTGTCGCGGGCGGTGCGGCATGACGCTGCGGACCTTTGCGCCAGGCAAGCTGGTGGTGGCTGGTGCCTACGCCGTACTCGAGGGCGCGCGGGCCATCGTGGTCGCCGTCGACCGAGGCGCCGTGGCAGGCGAGGGCACCTTCGACTACGGGCGAAGTCCCGAACTTGGAGCCCTTGGTCTGCCTGCCGTGCCCATGGACGCCGCGCGCATGTTTCAGGGCGACCACAAGTTGGGCCTCGGGGCCAGCGCTGCGCTCGTCGTCGCACGCCTCGCGCACCACCATGCGCTCGCCGGGGCGGACCTTCGAAGCCAGGCGCTGCGTCGGGAGTTGCTTGCGCAAGGCATGGACGCCCACCAGAGGGCCCAGCAGGGGGGCAGTGGCATCGACGTGGCTGCGTCGGTCTACGGCGGAGCCTTGTCGTTCCGTCGTGGCGCCCCGGCGCCGCACACGCAGGCGCTGACCATGCCTTTGGGCCTCCACTTGTCTGTGTTCTTTTTGGGGACCAGCCAGCGAACCGCCCAGTTGCGCGGCCTGGTGGCGAAAGCCAAGGAGCGGGACGCCGCGGCCTACGCTGCCATCATCGCGCGCCTGGCCGACGCTGCAGACCTTGTTC
>JBIKNA010000222.1:0-11428 GCA_044358965.1 Polyangiaceae bacterium | reverse complement strand
TTGTGCGGGATCTTTAGACGCGCCCGGGCACGCTTACGGGGAAGACAAGTATAGGGACAGGCCCTTAGTGCACAACCAACGGGTTGTTGGGGTTCGGCACCACCACGAACGACTTGTGCAGCGGCTCGATGGTGTAGGGGCCCAGCGGCAACCAGCCGTTGAACTTCCGGTTGTTCTGGAGAGCCACTTTGGCCCGCGTGAAGGCAGAGATCGCGATCGGATCCGTGAGGGCCATGTGCGCCGGCCGCGTGAGCGTCAGCTCTTGGGTGCCCGGCTGGGGCTCGATGTTGACGGGCGCAAACGAGGTATCGATGCCAACAAGACTGGCCTGCGCCCCTGGCGCTTGCGTGGTTGTGGCGCGCAAGAAGCGCACCCTCGCGACGCCGATCTCTCCGCGGCTCAGCGCGGCCTTGCCGCCGGCCATATGGTACATCCCCGTCATCACGCAGAAGGTCGTGCCAGGTCGCACTTTGTCGTCGAGCGATCGGTACAACGTGTCGATGCCAGACCAGTTGGAGGCGGCGTCGAGCTCCGTGAAGCGCGCCGGGGCCGTGATGAACAGCTGGGCGCTCTCGGACGCGGCGTTGTTGCAGGCCTCACCGGTGGACGACGGTCGTTGGTTCGAGCCGCCAGACCCGGTGCTCGGCGGGCGGTCGCCCGCATGCGCCTGGCTGGCCAGAGCCAGGGCGCTGAAGACGAAGGTAAGGGCTCGGGTACGTGTGCTCATTCCGTCGGTCCTTGCTGCGCCTGCGATTGCCGCGCCAGCAAAGAATAGGTGATTTGCGCGCCGCAAGGCGCCCGCGCCAATCGCCGCCGGAGTGAGACGTGCCTTCGGGCCCCGTTCTTCAAGGAAGCCAAGGAAGTTTGAGGTTTACCTGAGACGACGGACCCGACCGATCCGTCGCCTCGTGTCACTTGTGGCCACCGAGCGTTGCTCAGCTCTTGGCTTTGCCCTTCTGGTGGTGCCTGCCACCGCCATGGCGGCCGTGGTGCGGGTTTGCCGCGCGCACCGCGTCGGCCTCTTCTTTGGTCACCGTGCCGTCGGCCACGGCCTTGGCCACCTCGGCATCGACCTTGGCGACGCCCGCGGCGAACTTGTCACGCAGCTCTTTGGCTTTGTCGGCGGGCAGCTCGCTCGCGCGCTTCTCCATGTGCTCGCGGGCCTTCACGCGACGCGCTTCGACCATCTGCTTGAAGGGTGCAGCTTGCATGGGGAAGCTCGGGCGCTTGGCCTCGTCTGCCAAGGCCGGCATCGCAACCAGAGCCGACAACGCAACAATCACCGCAACCATCTTGGAACGCATTTTCTGAGTATCTCCTTCGTTTGGTAGCTCGACTTTCCGCGACAGCAATTTCCGCCGTGGGTTCGAGCTACACAGACAGACGAAGGCCAGCACCGGAGCGATGCTTCGGTTTACGGTGCTTTACGAACCTGTAAGGCCCGCGATAGCGAAAATCGCTCGTGAAGTTAGCTAGATGCGGCGGTGTCTGCGGGCCGCATGGGCAACCGAAGTGCAAACAGGAGCGCCAAGGCCATGCCCGCGGCCGCCACGGTATATGGCGCCGTTCGCCCCAGGTGCCCGTACAAGAAGCCGCCAAAGGCTGGGCCCATGGTACGCGCCAAAGCGGCCACCGATTGGTTTGCGCTGAGCGTGGTGCCCTGTTTGGTGGCGTCGGCCCGCCGAGATACAAACGCCGAGATGCTTGGTTGCGTGAGCCCGTTGCCCAACGCCAACAAGGCGCCCGCCGGGTACAGCGACCACTGACCCATGAGCGGCGAGGCCGCGAGCATGGCAAATGCGGCGCTTTGGATGAACGTCCCGGCTTGGATGAGCCGGGCCTCGTCGACCTTGTGCGCGATGCGCCGGATGAGCCCGCCTTGCACCAATGCCGCCGTGATGCCGATGAACGCGAGCACGAAGCCCGTCTGTCGCACGGTCATGCCAAAGAGGTCTTTGTTGAAGTAGCGAAAGGTCTGATCGAGGTTGGTGAACGACAAGATCAGAATGAAGTTGACCATGACGACGGTGCCAAGGCCCGGCGCCGCAAGGGTTTGCCGCATGCCCACCAAGTCGAGCGGGCGGATAGGCCGCGGGTCTTTGCCGCGCTTGTCTTGGGGCAGCGACTCGCCCAGGCCAAACCACACCCAGCCAAAGTTGAGCACGGACAACGCCGCGGCCACGAAACAGGGCACCGCGCCCTCGTGCCCCAGCACCTTGATGTGCGCGAGCATGCCGCCCACGCCCGGACCGATGATGAACCCGAGACCAAAAGCCATGCCGATGAGCCCCATGCCCTTGGCGCGGTCTTCGGGTTTGGTGACATCGGCGATGTACGCGCTGGCGGTGCCCAGGTTGGCCGTGGCAATGCCCGAAAAGATGCGCGCGGCGAACAGCGCCCACAAACCCCAGTGCAGCGAGAGCCCAAAGCCCAATAGCGCCATGCCCACCGCCGAGGCCAGGACGCTCCAAAGCAGCACCGGCCGCCGGCCAACGCGGTCGGACACGTTGCCCCAGATGGGCACGAACACGAACTGCGCCAGCGAGTACACGCTGGACAGCAACGTGCCCACGAAGTCGCTGGACCCAAAGGTGTCGCGCGCTTGCTCGGCCAAAAATGGCAACACCAGCCCAAAGCCGAGCAAATCCAAGAAAACCGTAAGAAAAATCGCGCCCAACGAAGCGCGCCGCGCAGACATCGCCTAGTTCTCTACCGGAACCGGACGACTCTGAGGAGGGCGATTGTTCCCCTCGCTCTCAAGGACCACCCTCGGGCTCGGGCTTTCGGGCGGCCGAGCGCCCAATCATGCCGTAGGCCTTGAGTTTGCGGTACAGCGTCGCCGAGCCGATGTGAAGCTGCAGGGCCGTGTGCGTCTGGTTGCCGCCGTTGGCGGCCAGCGCGGCCAAAATGTAGTCCTTCTCGATGTCCTCGAGGCGTCGCACGGCACCGATGGCCACCGTTGGCTTGGGCGCCACATGCCGAATCTCTTCGGGCAAGTCCTCGAGCTCCACCCGGGTGCCCTGGGCCAGCGCCACTGCGCGCTCCATGGCATTGGCAAGCTCGCGAACGTTGCCGGGCCAGTCGTAGCGCAGCAGTTGCTCTGCAGCGGCCGGTGCAAGCCCCGCCACCTCGCGTCGCATGCGCGCCGCTGCTTCTGCCAACAGCAACCGCGCCAGCGGCAGTAAGTCTTCTTTGCGTTGCCGCAGGGCCGGCACGTGCAACTCGACCACCTTCAGGCGGTAGTACAAGTCTTGCCGGAACTGCCCACCGGCAACGCCACTCGCCAAGTCCCGGTTTGTCGCAGCCACGATGCGCACGTCGACTTTGCGGGTCTTGTTCTCTCCCACGCGGCGGATCTCGCGCTCTTGCAGGCTTCGCAGCAGCTTGACCTGCATGCCTGCGGAGACCTCGCCCACCTCGTCGAGGTGCAGGGTCCCTCCGTTGGCGGCCTCGAAGAGCCCCGGGCGATCTTGCGCCGCACCAGTAAACGCGCCCCGGGCGTGACCAAAGAGCTCGGCTTCGAGCAACGACTCGGTGATGGCACCGCAGTTGACCGCGATGAAAGGCCCCGATGCCCGAGACGATTCGTCGTGCAACAGCCGCGCGATGCGCTCTTTGCCCGCGCCGCTTTCGCCGGTAATCAGCACCGTCGAGTCTACCTTGGCCACACGCCGTGCCAGGTCTACCAGCTGACCCATGGCGGGGCTCTTGGCAATGATGCCCAGTGGCTCTTCGACCTCTGGGGCCACGCGCACCAGAGCCCGGCGATGATCGCGAAGCTTGCGTTCTGCAAGTTTCAGCGTCTCCGTCACGTGTTGCAGCGAGATGTCGAGGCACTCTTTCAGGTGCTTGTTGCCAAAGAATCGCAACTCTTCGGCGTCTTCGCCCCACTCCTCGCGCGTCCGACCAACGATGTGGCATGCGGCCTGGCCTTTGCCCATGCAGCGGTCCTCGCGCACGTAGATCTCGCGCCCGGTGGTACGGCTCAGGTAGCCGCTCGTCAGTCCGCAGATGGTCCAACAGGTCGGGTCTTCGGAGCGACCCAGGTGCAACAGATGCTGTTCGGCCTCGTAGGACGCCGTGAGCATGGCGCCTGCCTTGGACAACGCATCGCCGCCCGCTTCCACACGGAACAGCCCCTCTAGTGTGTGGATGCGCGCGCCTGCCAGGCGCCACTCGTCGTCGCTGACCCAACCAAACTGCGACTGCATGGCGTCGGCCATGCGCCAGCCGTGCGCAAAACCAAACTGCGTGAGCACCGTGCGCGCGGCAGTGCGCCCAAAGCTGTCGATGAGGTACTTGCGCAGAATGCCCATGGCCACTGCGTCCACGAGCAGCGCGCGCTGACCAGCAAAGCGTATGACCCCGCCTTGAGGGTCCACCTCCAAGAGTTCCTTTAGGTCGAGATCTTCGGTGCGCAATGCGTAGCCCCCCCGGGCCGCGACGGACAGGAGTAGTCGATCTGGGACACCGTTGCGACTCTGCAACAAAGGGGCCGTGCGTTTTGTCTGCAGCGCACACGTCGATCCCGCCGCAGTCCATCGAAACGATGTTGCCGGGCTCCATCTTGATGGCGCAGCGCACGTACCTGCGGGCACAGCGGGCCCAATGCCGGGCTCTTCCCTCGCGGCATGGTTGATGCGTAGCCGTCCAACGTTGCCCCGCTGCCTGAGCAGTGCGGGTCCAAGGAGACAGCAAGCACATGAATTGGACGCAGATCGAAGGCCAGTGGCACCAGTTTACGGGGCACGTCAAGTCCACGTGGGCCAAGCTCACCGACGACGACCTCAAGAACGTGGCGGGCAAGAAGGACCAGCTCGTTGGCAAGGTGCAAGAGCGCTACGGCGTCTTGAAAGAAGACGCCGAGAAACAAGTCGACGAGTGGATGGCCAAGGTCACGCCGCTGCTCGACAAGGCCGACAAGTCCAAGGCCAACAAAGCCCCGCCGACGAACGGCACCAAGGCGTCGAGCAAACACACCTGAGCGCAAGCTTTGGTCGCAGCGAATCACAAGCAACGGAGGATCACACCATGCGCAACGTCATTCTGTTTATCGCCACCCAGATGGTGTGGACCACCAGTGCCCTCGCGGCAGACCCCACGCCGCCGCTCTCGAGCGAAGCCCAAATGCCCACGGAGTCGAGCGGCATGATGGCTGCCGGCTCCACGCCGTCGGACTTGCCTGCGCCCGACAAAACCGCCTGGGTCAATCGTCCGCTGCTCATCACGAGTTCCATCGTGATGGTGGGTGCATATGTCCCGGCGGCCGCCGTGGCGTACTCGAGCGATCGCGCTGCAGACCAAAAGAACCTCTACTACCCCATCGTGGGGCCGTGGATGAACCTGGCCGATCGCCAGTGTGACGTCGTCGCCTGCAGCAACGAGGGGCTCAACAAGACCCTCTTGATTGCCGACGGCGTGGGCCAAGGCCTCGGCGCCATTGGTCTTGTGGCCAGCATCTTCGTGCCGGGCAAGACCACACGAAATTGGTACCTGATCGGCAACGACAAGGTGCACGCGGGGCCCCAGCGCATGGGCGGCCTTGGCTACGGATTTGTGGCCAACGGAGAGTTTTGAAAGGAAATCACATGAAGCTAACCATCATCAGTATTGCCCTGCTCGGGACGGCCTGCGCCGCCAGCTACCCAGTGCCCACGCAACGCATGGCCGACGCACAGTCGGCGCACCGCAGCGCCAAGGAGCTCGGCGCAGAGAAGCAGCCCGACGCCATGCTTCACCTGAAGCTCGCCGAAGAGCAGATCGCCAAGGCCAACGCCCTGCTCAAGAGCGAAGACAACCGTCGCGCAGACTTCATGCTCATTCGGGCCAAAGCCGACGCCGAGTTGGCTTTGGCCATCGCGCACGAGCAAAGGAGCAAGCTCGAATCCGAGGCTGCCACCAAGCAGGCGACCGCCCAAGATACCGCCAACGCGAAACAAGGAGTTCTACCGTGAACATTCGACACACTGCCGCTCTGCTCTCACTCCTTGTGGCTGGTTGCGCCAGCACTGTTCCCACCGAGCTCGTCAGCGCGCGCTCGGCCTACGACCGCGCCAGCCGTGGCCCAACGGCCAAGCTCAACCCCGCGGGGCTTCACGCGGCCAAACAAACGCTCGACGTGGCCGAGCACTCTTTTGCCGAGGATGGCGACTCGCAAGAGACCAAAGACCTGGCCTACAACGCCGACGTGCGTATGCAGACCGCCGAAGCAAGAACCCGGTCTCTGCAGTTCATCCAGCAGAAAGAGCAAACCTTGGCGTCCATGCATGCGTCGCAAACAGCGCAAGTGGAGCTGACCTCTGCAACGCTGGCCCGCACGAGGGCGCAGCTGGGGGCCCAGGGGCAGCAGCTCATGAACGAACGTGAGCGTCGCGAAGACGCCGACCGTCGGGCCGCTGCAGCAAATGCTGCGCTTGCAGGCATCGGCACGGTCAAACAAGAGCCACGGGGCATGGTCATCACCTTGTCGGGCAGCGTGCTCTTTGCGTCCAACAAGTCCGAGCTGTTGCCTTCGGCGCAAAAGAAGTTGGGCGACGTGGCCGACGCGCTCAACAAACAAGATCCGCAATCCAAGATGATCGTCGAAGGCCACGCCGACTCGCAGGGCGCCGCGGAGTACAACCAAGAGCTGTCTCAGCGTCGCGCAGAAGCCGTGCGCACGTACCTCGTGTCTCGTGGCATCTCCGCCGAGCGGGTCAGCGCCCAAGGGTTCGGCCTCACGCGCCCCATCGCCGACAACGCTTCTGCGGAAGGCCGAGCCAACAACCGGCGGGTCGAGATCGTCGTCCAACAAGTGGGCGCGCAGTAGCGTCGAGGGCCGAGGCCCCACGCGCTGGCGGCACGAGTTGCGCGAGAGCCCAACGTTGTGCAGTTCTTTCGGGCCCTTTGGGGTCCGTCGGCGTTTTGTGGCCACGGCGCACGGCACGCACGCCTTGGGTCGCCGTGGTCCGAGCGTCGGCTCCGCCGAACTGATAACCTTGGCGCATCAGTCTGACCGTGGCAACGCGTGCCCGCTGCACGGCAATGCCAAGAGTCGCGAAGCTACGCGCGGCATGGATGCTGCTCTCTAGGGGCTCCAGTTGCTTTCGCGCACGAATACTCGCCAGGAGATCCTCATGCCTACGCCCAGGCCACTGTCTACGTCGCTCGTTGTTGCTCTCGAACGCGCGGAGATGGTGCACCGACTCAACGTGCTGTGCCGCAGCGAACGCGCCGCGGTGCACACCTACGAGCAGGCGCTCGACACCAAGTGCCTTCGCAGCATCTTTGGAGTGTTGCGGCAAAATCGCACCTGTCACCTTTCGCGCGTGGCGCTGCTCTGCGAGCGCATCGCTGCCTTGGGCGGCGCGCCAGCCATGTCCAAAGGCGTCTGGGGTTCGTTCTTGTCGTCTTTTGATGGTCCGGCCTTGGCTCTGGGTCGCAGCATTGCCGTTGCGGTGCTCGAAGAGGGCGAAGCCAGGGTGCAGCGGGCATACGATGCCGAGGGCGACGCCGTGGATACGACGACGCAGCGGCCGCTGCTCCGGCGTCTACGGGCGGCGCAGGAGGCCACACAAAAAGCCATCGTGGCCCTGCACGAGCCAAGCCCGATGGCGCCAAGAGCCATTGCCAAACGCGGCGCCCCGGGCCTTGAGTCAACCTCGCTGGAGTCTGCCGAATGAACGCCGTGGTCGCACCTGTTTCTGATCTGGCCAGCTTTGCTGGCGCAAGGCTTCCCTTTGGTCTCACGCTGCACGCTCCTTTGGGCAGTGGCGGCATGGGTGTGGTCTGGCGTGGACGCTACGATGTGGCCGAGCCAGTGGTGGGCGAAGGCTCCTGCCGTCGCCGGGATGTGGCCGTGAAGTTCATGACCCCGGATGCCCAATGCAGCCGAGGTGACGAAGCCGCGCTGTTCCTGCGCGAGGCCAAGGCGTTGGGTCGCGTGGTGGATTCGCACGTGGTGACTTGTCTGCAGGAGCCCTGCGGCGCCAAGCGACCGTACATGGTGCTCGAGTGTGTCGAGGGCGAAGACCTTGCCTCGGTGATTCGTGGCAGCGGCCCCCAGGCGGTGCCGCGGGTGCGCGAGGTGCTGCGGCAATTGGCCCTGGCGCTGTCGGCAGCGCACCGCGCCGGCGTCGTGCACCACGACGTCACCCCCGAGAACATCATCGTCGCGGGCCTCAAGCGCAAGACACCCAAGGTGACCCTCATCGACTTCGGGCTGGCGCGGCACCAAGACGACCGCCCGTTGCCCCGGGACGAGGTTCCCGTGGGCACGCCGTACGCCACGAGCCCCGAACAAGTGCTCTCGCCCCAAGAGAACGATCCGCGCTGCGACGTATGGGGCTTCTGCGTGGTTGCGTATTGTTTGCTCGCCGGTGGCCCGCCCTTTGGGACCAGCGACATGTTGAACATCCTGAGCGCCATCAACGAGCAGGCGTTCGTGCCCGTGAGCCGCCTGCGCTGCGACGTGCCCAAGCGCATCGATGCGTTCTTCTCTCGAGCGTTCCAGCGACGCCGTGCCGACAGGTTTCAGACGCTCGCCGAGGCAGCGCTTGCCATCGCCGAGGCGCTGGACCGCGGCATCACCTCGCACCCGCTGCGCGCACCGTCCGTGGTCGTTCACGCAGAAGCGGCAGAGTAGTCGCGCGAATCTGCGCGCGAAGGCATCGGCTCCGACTCGTTGCGCGCGGGCAAGCCTTTGCCGAAGGCGGCCCCGGTCGTCATCCCGGCGGGGCCGCCTCTTCCTCTTTTGCCGTCGTGAAGCACTCGACGCCGGCGGCAAGCATGGGCTACGCGCGCCTGCAGCTATGCCGACGGTGGTGATGCTGGGCTGTGTCCGTTTTGTACTGGGGGAGCGAGACCGTTGCTTTGTGCCGTTGTCGCTTCCGGCAGATCAATCAGCAGGAGCTCGCTGTTGTCGCGTGCCGTCACCGACACCGCGCGCTCGCCCTGGATGCCTGCTCCATCGCCGGTGCACAACACCGTGCCACCCAACGACACTTTGCCGAAGACCAGATGAAGCCAGGCCTTGCGCCCCGGAGCCAGGGCGTGTGCCACGTGTTGGCCAGGGTCGAGCACTGCCGAGAACAAACGCGCATCGGGCCGAATGTGTAGCGAGGCCCCGTGCCCGCCCTCCGAAGCGATGGTGCAGAGCACGCCTTGGCGTTGTGCCAGGGTAAAACGCTTCTGTTCGCTGGTGCTGGCGCCTGCCGGCGGCGCCGACCGTAGGCCGATTTGGAACACGTGGGCCCACGCCGAGGGGGGCGTGCTCGTCTCTCGGTAGCGAATGCGCTTTTTGCCGTCCATTCGCTGAAACTCGCCGGCGTGAATGACGCCGGATGCTCCCACGGAATCTTCGTAGGCAATGTTGCCCTGAAGCACATAGGTGACCACTTCGGCACCCTCGCTGGACGCCATCGAACCCGTTCTCTGCGGGGCCATGCCCAGCTCGTTGACGATGACGAGAATGCCAAACCCATCGGCAAGGGGCGCTGTTTCGTCTTCGGTGAAGAAGGTGTGCCAAGCCTTGCTCTCGGGCAGGGCCACGTGTTCGCGCTCCAACGCCCGGCGTATGGTGATCATTTGCCGCGGGTTCCCAGTGTGGGCGGGCCCGTGTTGCCTTTGCGTGGCTTGATGCCCGCCGTGCCCCTGTTGCGGAAGAGAGAACACGCGTAGGCCACGAGTTGCCCATCGGTGGGGTGCATCGGCGTATCGATGGACACGACGCGCTCTTTGAGCGGGCGTCCGTTGCGCTCGAGGTACGACAAGAAAGCCAGTTTGGTGGCGCGTGGGCCCACCAGAACGACGCCGTCCATCGCTTCGAGCGACTCGCCCACATCGTGGAAGAAGCGCTCCTGGGGGACGCCAGCCGTGCCGCTGCGCTTGTGCCGAATGCGATGCAACGGACCAATGGCCACGGCCTCGACCGTCTCTTCGGGGTGCACCCGAAAGATGCGGGCTTCAAGATCATCCATCCAGATGGCTGCGTGTCTAAACATTCTTCGACCTCCAAGCGTCGAACAGTGCACGGTGTATGCCGCTGCGTGGTGTGTGGGGGCACGCTTGGGTCCGTAACCTCCGGTCCACGTGCACACAAAAAGACTTATGCCTCCGCCGGGCAACAGGTCCCGGCGGAGGCACAAGATGGTGTCAACGCGTCTGACGCGTCACGCCGGCCATGGTTGCCGCGACGCGAAGGGCATTGACGGCCGCGGCCATCGTGGGGCCGCGCGCGCAAAGGTTTCGTTCCGGACAAGATGCCGAGAAATCGCGCTCGTTCCACCGGACGCGGTACGACAGCTCGACGACGTGTTGACCTCGGCTCACTTCTTGGGGGGCGCAGCTGCGCTTGGCGTGGTGGTCCATTCGCGCATGGCCTGGGCGCCGGGGCGGTCGATGTGAACCTTGTCGTCCACGGACGTGACCCAGCTCATGGGGATGAAGTGGTGCGCACCCGAAGTGTCCTTCTTGAGCTTGATGGTGTTGGTCCCCTCGAGGTGATCGACAATGCCGAACTGGCCATTGTCTGAGCACACGACGGGAGCATTGGGTTTAATCTGGGCTGCATTGATCATGGCCGCGGCGTTTGCAACCCTCGTGCCCCAACTTTGCTCCTCAAACGCCGTGGTTTTGGCGTGCCAAGCCCTTCAGGTTGGAGGAGCGACCTCAGTGTGATGGGGCGCTCACGATGCCGTGGCTGCTGCCGCGCGGGCCGACGGCGGACGCTTCATCGTGTACTTGAAGCTCCAGTCGATGGAGATGCGACCGGCGCCGCCGATGGCAAACAGCATGAGCAGCACCAACACGAGCAGCGCGTACTCGAAGCCCTGCGCCGGACGAAACAGGCCATCACGACCATGCACGAAGACCAGCGCTGCCGCCAAGATGGGCAGCTGTGAAGCCGCGGCAATGCGCGTAAACAAGCCAAAGGTCAGCATCAAGCCGCCGGCCAAATGCGCCACGGCGATGGGTTCGGCCAAGCCTGGGTAGGCGAACCCCGAGTTGGCGATGACCTCGCGAAGGGCGTCGAGATTGAGCAAGAATGCTGCGCCCTTCAGGAACAGCACGAAGCCCAGGTAGATGCGTAGCGCATCCCAGCCAAGGTCATGGTTGTTGTTGATTCGATCGCGCAGGGTGCGGGGCTTGTGGTGCATGCCCCATTGCCGAGCAACCTTTGCACCAAACCCGGTCCCGCAGCGCTCTGGCACTGCCCTTGCTGGTGCGGCGGCACGCAGCTCACCTCGAGCCGCCCCAAGACAGGACCCGACACCATGAAGACCACACCCCGCGTTGCCGAACACAAAGGCAGTCGCCTCGTTGCCCGAAAGACCGCTCCAACGTCGCCCTCTTCGCTGGAGCCCAAGGCCCCCGAGGCATCGGCGGCGAGCCCCAAGGCTGGCGCGCGAACCTCACAGCAGATGGGACGCACGCAACCCCGCGGCACCGT
>JBIKNA010000221.1:0-11454 GCA_044358965.1 Polyangiaceae bacterium | reverse complement strand
GTACGCCCGAACGTTGCCCTGCTCGGTGTCGAGGAACTTGCGGAAGCGGCCCGCCGTGATGAGGTACTTGTCGACGGAGAAGGTGCCGAGCGCGCCGCCCGCGGGGACTTCGACCTGGGTGCAGCAGTCTTCGTGTTGGCGGCCCGGAGAGACCGTCTCGCCGACGCCGCAGGTGTTGCCGCCACGGGTCACGCCGCTGCAGCTGCGCGCAAACGCACACACGTTGTTGGTGCACAGGCTGCTCTTGCAGTCGCTGGCGGCGGCGCAGGCCTTGCCGCCCTTGCAGCGATGCGCGACCACGTTGTCGCCGCCGCAGTCCACGTCGGTCTCGGGGCCGTTCTTGATGCCGTCGGTGTAGCTCGGAGCCACACAGAGATTGTTGGTGCAAATGTTGCTGCTGCAGTCGGCAGCTACGCCACACGCCTTGTCGTCGGCGCACTTGGGTGCCGTTGCGCCGCCGCAGTCCACGTCGGTCTCGTCGCCGTTCTTGACTCCGTCGTCGGGGGCCGGTGCGGCGCAGACATTGACCTTGCAGGAGAGGCTCGTGCAGTCGGGACCCGCCGCACAGTTTTTGCCGTTGGCGCACTTGGGTGCCGTTGCGCCGCCGCAGTCCACGTCGGTCTCGTCGCCGTTCTTGACGCCGTCGGTGGGCGAGGGCGCCTGGCAGACATTGCCCGTGCACACGCCGCTCTCGCAGTTTGGATTCGTCTTGCAGGCCTTGGTGTCGGCGCACTTGGGGGTGGTGGCGCCGCCGCAGTCCACGTCGGTCTCGTCGCCGTTCTTGACGCCGTCGACGGTGGGCGTCGCGCACTTGCCGGTGCCCGCGCAGACCAAGCTCACGCAGCTGGCCGGCTTCTGACAGTTCTTGCCGTCGGCGCAGGCTGGCGACGTGGTGCCGCCGCAGTCCACGTCGGTTTCGTCGCTGTTCTGGACGCCGTCGGTGGCCGTGGGCGCCGCGCACGCGCCTGCTTTGCAGGATTTGGAGACGCAGTCCGTGCCGGCGGCACACGCCTTCGTGTCGCTGCACTTGGGGGCCGTGGCGCCACCGCAATCGACATCGGTTTCGTCGCCGTTCTTGATGCCATCCGTTGCCGTCGCCGCTGCGCAGATGCCTGCTTTGCAGGACTTGGAGGTGCAGTCGGTGCCCACGTTGCACTTCTTGCCGTCGCCGCAGGCCGGGCCCGCGGGCCCGCCGCAGCCGACATCGGTGTTGCCCGAGTCTTTGGCTGCATCGGTGGAGGCATCGGTCTGGCCGCTGCTGCCACTGGCGCCGCTGCTCGAGCTGCTGCCGCTTGCGCCGGACGCACCCGACGAGCTGCTAGACCCGTTGCCGTCGGCGCTGGCGTCACCCTCGCCGGGGTCCGTTGTTCCGGTGTCGCCGTCGCACGCAGCGAAGGTGACGACACCAAGTGAAAGCACCAAGACCGTGGAAATGGCAGATCGCTTCATGGGCCCGCTAAGCATGACGGCTACGCGGTACTCTCGTCCACGGAAAACATGCGCGTGTCACCCAATTGGGGGGCACCCTCGCGCGTGTTCGGCTGACGGGTAGGTAAACGCGAAGGAGCACCCGCCCTCATCGCGGCTTGAGGGCCTAGGCCAGCTCTGCCAGCTGCGCCAGGGCCGGGGGGTATTCCGCCACGAAGGCATGGAACTTGGTGGCCGGCAAACGCAGCAAAATGGCCTCGGCGGTGACGCCGATGGTGCCCTTGGATGGCTGCTGCGACAACAGCGACGCGTGCCCGAACAGGGTGCCCAAGGGCAGCGGCGCGGGTGCGCCTCCGTCGTCGACTGTGAGGGCGCCGGCGAGGGGTAGGTACAGGGCGTCGGCTCGGGTGCCTCGGTGCACGAGCTCGGTTCCAGGCCTGGCAGTGCGCACCTCGAAAAGTCGGGCGATGAGCTTGCGCTGCTGCGGGTCGAACGGGGCGAAGAGGGGGCAGGTCTCGAGGGCGTTGGCGAGCAAACGACGAATCAACAAATCGAACAGGGCTTCGCGGACCCGCGGCTCAGCGTCCGCGGCTTGGTCGAGGTCGGCCTTGGCGATGCGCAGCAATGTGAGGCCGCTCGCGGCCTGCACCGTGGCGCTTCGCGTGGCGCCGTCGAGCAGAGCCGCTTCGCCGAGCACGTCGCCCTCGCCAAGCTCGATCTTCTTGCCGCTGCCCGGCAAACGCACCTGCGCTTTGCCCTCGACGATCAGGTAGAGAGCATCGGCGGCGTCCCCGGAGCGAAACACGACGTCCCCCGTCGCGCACTCGAGATACGTCGCGCTGCGAGCGATGGCGGCGAGCGCAGCCTCGGGGATATCGGCCAGGAGCGGCGCCGCCGCCATGTGCGCCAGGTAAAGCGCGTCGCGGCCTCCATGCCCCGAGGCCTCGACCAGTGCATCGTCGATGATGACGTCTTCGGAGAGCTCGATGACGATGGGTAGCTGTCCTGGCGCGTCGGCGTGCACGATGGCGCCGTCCTCGGCAACGACGGGGGTTGCGGACAGTTCGACGGAGATCCGCAAGAGTGACACGCGGTCTTCGCCGGTGTCGCCCTCGGCCATCGCCTGTTCCACCAAGTCTGTCGGGGTGAGGGGGCTCTTGGGTACGGGCGGTCGCGAGTCTTCGGGGCGCGCGTGGGAAATGGCCGGCGGTGGCGTCGATGGCACCCGTGCCAGGATGTCGGCTCGGCGGCGGAGCTCTTTGGCCTTGCTCTGGTCGAGCTGGGTGATGATGTCCGCGTGCTCCGGCGCCAGTTGCACGAGCATCTTGGCCACGGCCAGCGCGCGCGCCAAGAAGCCTTGCGCCGAGTACAGTCGCGCCGCGCGCTCGTAAGAGGCAACCGCCGCCGTTTTGTCGCCCGCGCGGGCCTGAAGCTCACCCAGGCGGTGCGGCCAACGTGGCTCCTCGGGCTCGACTTTGACGAGCTCGATGAGCGTTCGCACGATGTCCTTGTTGTTGCCGCGCTCGCTGGCTCGTTCGAGCTCGGCTCGCAACTTGGACAAGACCTTAGGGTCGGGACGCGCGGGAGATGCCATCAGTCGAAGCACGATAACCGAGTGAATGGTTCGAGGTCAGCGATCTTGAGGGCCTGCGCTGGCTGCGGGGGCCGCGGCCGGAGGCAGGCGTAGGGCCACGAGGCCTCCGCCGCCGTGGGTGATGAAGAGCTTGCCGGGGGTAGGGCTGTCCGGGGCCGCAGCCATGTCCGCGATAAAGCGCAGGGTTCCGTGTTCGTCGGGACCGAGGCTGTCGTCCTCGGATTCTTCGGCGTCGCCCTTTTTGATGCCCACCAATCGTGCCGGCACGGTGGTGCCATCGGCGAGCGCCACCACGGGTTTCCACCCAGATGGGAAGAAGTCGCCGAAGAACGCCTTGGCGCTGGCAGCCTCGGGGCCGATGTTGTGCGCGGTCACGACGAGCTCACACCGCTGCCGTCGCTTGTCGTCCGCGCTCAGATGAAAGGCGACGGTGGAACCAAGGGTCGGCGACTTGCCGCAGGACAGTGAGACGAGCTGCGCATGGATCTTGGTACTTCCGGTGAACACGTCGGCCTCGGAAGATGACTGGGCCCAGTCGGCCTGAATCTGCGCCTTGGCCTGTTCGAGCAGAGCGCCGCGGACGCGCTCGGCCCAGGCGATGCGCCGCTGCACCCGTGTGTCGGACCAGCCCACCAAGCGCGCCGCGGGCGCGATGGCGCGCCCCAACTCGGCCTCCGTTGGGTAGAGCCCAAAGGTTGGGTCGGCGAGACGAATGCTCGGATCCGTAGCGATGCGCAAAAGCGCGGCGTCCGTCTCGGCGAGCGCCGGCACCAATGCGGCCTCGACCTGGTCCCGGTCCGCCGCGGCGCAGTCCACCACGAGATCGCCCGCCGTGGCGCGGGTGGGGAAGAGCGTTGCGTCCATGGCGATCTGGCCCAGGTCTTCTCGCCCCAGCTCGTCGCGGTCGTACGCGTGAATGCGCAGCCGCCCAGCCTTTTTGAGCGTCATCAAGGGGAGCGCCACGAACATGTCGTGCCGGTCTTCGGGGCCATGCACCGTGAGCTGCGGCAAGAGCGGGTTCAGCGAGATCTCGGCGTCGAGGTCGGGTGCTGTGGCGCCGGCCAAGAACTTGAACCCCTGATCGGGGTTTCCGTCGTAACGCACGCGGCAAACGATCAGCGCCCCCTCGGCCTCACTGCGGATGCCGGGGCCTTTGGCCAACGCTGCGAGCAATTGCTCTCCCTCGGTGGATGTGGGCTGCGGCGCATAGGGCAGGCCGCGGACTTGCCCCGAGGGTTCGGCGTATCCGGGCCACGACGGTCGCGCCTTGTCGCTGTCGCTGATGGTGCCAAGGCGCTCCGGCCGCGCATCGGTTCCCTCGGGCGCCGCGATGACGTTCTTGGTCTTGCGTACCGGAAATGGACGGCCCTTGTCCGTGGCGTCGGTACCGGTGCGCACGGCGTCGTCGCCGCGACCTCGGTTGCCACGTCCGCAAGCCCGGGTGCACCCCGAGAGCAACAGCGCCACAAGCGTGAGGCCTATCGTTCGAACGCTGGGGCTCATGGTCGCACGCCGATGCCTCGGTAGACCGTCGTGGTCAGCGAGGCTTCCGGGCGCGTGTGCAATTGCCGCAGATCGTGCACGCCAGTCCGTAGCTGCTCGACGGAGAAACCCGTGTTGGACAGGGGCACCAACGCCGGCTCCAAAAAGTCGGCGATGTAGTTGGCGTGTGCCTCGAGGCGGCTGGTGCCGTCGGCGAAGTGCGTGAACCCCGGCGAGACGTTCGTGGCCTTGGCGAAGCCTGCACTCTTGAGCCAAGGCCCAAGGCAGCGCCCGGCGAAGGCATGTCCGTGGGTTAGGTAGTGCTTGTATTGAGCAGAAAACAGCGCCCGGAGGTTCTCGCTTTCGGGGTAGGTCCGAAACGACGAGTAGTCGGTCTCGGTGAGCGCGATGGTGCCTCCGGGGCGCAGCACGCGGAAGGCTTCCCGAAGGATCTCCCGTGCGATGGCCTCGCCCGTGTGTTCGAGCACCCACATGCAGTAGACGTGGTCGACACTGGCGTCCTCGAAGGGCAACGTGCGCGCGTCCGCCACGCGCAGATCCGCCGCAAGGCCCAGCGCCGCGAGGTGCACCCGGGCAGCTTCGACCTGGGCGGGCACCAAGTCTACGCCGCACAAGCGCAGCTCCGGGAACCGTCGACCGAGCACCCCGAGCACCGCGCCCGCGCCGCACCCGACCTCGAGCAAGGTTTCGCCGGCCCTGTAGTCGAGGCCCACAGGGATCAACGTGTGTGCAAAGTGCTCGGCCTGGGCCACGAGCCGGCGTTGCTCTTCTTGGGCGAAACCGTGCAGGTACTCGTGCATGAGGGGTGCGCTCTCTTTATCCAGGTGTCGCGTCAAGGTAACGCGAACGCCGTGGCCCATGGCGGATTCTTCGGTGAATTTCGCGGGCACGACGATTGCTCCACAGCTCGCTGCCCCATGAAACAGCGCAAGACCCCCGCAGGTAAGCCCTCGTTCGATGACGTCACCGTGCGCATTCGGCGTCCGGCCCGGGTGCCATGGCCCACGGCGTTTGCGCTCTTCACGTTGGGGGCCATGCTCAGCGTCGGACTTGCCATGATCGCCCGCGAGCGCGCAGCCCAAGCGACGCCAGCCAAGACCGTTCCGGTCGTGGTCTCCGTCGATGACCTGACGCCGGTGACGTTCCGGGCGTACCGGTAGTCTCGCGCTCGGGCGACCACGCGCGGGGCAGGGCCCCGTCCGCTTTGGCTACTTTGCCCGCTTCGGCGGCATCGACAGCACTTCGCGCAGGCGGTCCATGTCGGCAGTGAAGTTTCCTTGCGCGTCACGCACCACGAAGCGCTCGCGGGACACCGCCGGGGTGCCGTTGCGTCCGAGCACGTGCGTCCGAAACAACACCGGCTTGCCCTCGCGGGGCACCACGTCGACGGCGCGCAAGACCAAGAGGCCGGCGCGTTCGGCGGCGGCCTCCGTGCGCTCTTCGGGCAGCGCGCCCGCGCACACCACCACGCGCCCCTCGGGGTGCACCACCCGGGCCGCGGCCGCGCAGTAGTCTTCGATGCCCCCGCGGGTCTCGAAGCAACAGGGGCCCCGCTGTTGTTTGTCGGAGATGATGCCGTGACCAATGGGGATGTATGGTGGCGTCCCGGTGACCAAGTCGAACGACGATGCGAACTCGCTCTGCTGCGTGAGCTCTCGCAAATCACCGTGCAGCACGCGGACGCGGTCATCGACGCCATTGAAGCGCACGGACCGGCAAGCCATTTGGTAGCTCACGTCTTGGGCTTCGATGCCCACGAGCTCGGCGTGCGGCAGGCCCCACGCCGTCATCAGAAGCACCGAACCAATGCCGCAGCCCATGTCCATGGAGCGTCGGACCGCACCGTGTTGCTGGGCGGTCTCCAGGGCAAACATCCCAACCACGGAGTCGTCGAGGGACCAGCGGTGGCCGTCTTTCTTCTGAAAGATGCGAAAGTCGCCGGTGAGGAAGCTCAAGTCCTCGTCGGGGCCCGGCCCAAGGGTGGCGTCCCCCATGGCGCCGCGGGGCTTGGGGCCCCGTGGCTCCCAACCGGCCGGGCGCCGGGCAAGGGCCCGGGCCGCTTCGATGTCGTGCTCTTGGGGCATGGGGGCCTAGGCCAAGTACCTGGCTTCGAGATGGCTGAGAAGCGAGCGCGCGTCGAGGGGGCCGCCCGTTGCTTGGGTGAGCAGGCCATCGGTGTCGTAGAGCGAGCCCTGGCTGTGCACCGCGTTGCGCAGGAACGTCATGAGCGGCGCGAAATCGCCCTGGCGCAGCGCCTCGAGCAACTGGGGTGCGCTGCGACGGGCGGCGAGGAATAGCTGGCTCGCGGCGATGGCGCCCATGGTGTACGTGGGAAAATAGCCAACGGCGCCGGAGGGCCAGTGAATGTCCTGGAGGCAGCCTTGGCGATCGTCCGGCACATCGATGCCGACCAGACGCTTCATGGACTCACGCCACGCGGCCGGGAGATCTTTGACCTCGAGATCTCCCGAGACGAGCGCTCGTTCGAGCTCGTACCGCACGAGCACGTGGAGTGGGTAGGTGGCCTCGTCGGCCTCGACGCGGATCAGTGAGCGCGCAACGCGGGTGCTCGCGCGCCGCAAGGTCTCTGCCTCGAAGTGTGCCGCGGCGCTGCCCAAGACCTCTTTGGCCACCTTGGTAAAGAACTCGAAGAACTCGGGGGTTCGGCAGGCTTGCATCTCGACGATGAGCGACTGGCTCTCGTGGGCGGCCATGCCCACGGCGTAACCCACGGGCTGCCGTCGGTGGCTTTGGGGCAACCCTTGTTCGTACATGGCGTGGCCGGTCTCGTGCAGCACGCTCAGCATGCCCGAGACGACGTTCTGTTCGTCGTAGCGCGTGGTGATGCGTACGTCTTCGTTGCTGCCGCCGCAGAACGGGTGCGCACTCGTGTCCAGGCGCCCGCGCTTGAAGTCGAAGCCCACTTGCTCGACGAGTTTGCGGGCGAGCGCTTGTTGGAGCGCGATCCCGGCACGAAGGTCCGCCGGCGCCGGGGCCGCGCCTTGGCGCTCGATGATGCGGTCGACGAGACCTGGCAGCTCGGCGCGGAGCACCGAGAACACAGCGTCGACGCGTGCGATGCGGGCGCCGGGCTCATACTCGTCCATCAGTGCTTCGTAAGGCGTGACACCCAGTTTGCTTGCCTTGGCGTCGGCGATACGTCGCACCAGCGCGATGATTTCGCGCAGCGGCGCCTCGAGGGAAGCGAAGTCATTGTTCTTGCGCGCCGTGCGCCAGGCCATCTCGGTGCTGCTTTGGGCGCGCGTAAACGCCGCCAGCAAGTCCGGGGGGACCGCGGTGGCGTGCACCCACGCCCGGCGCATGAGCCGCAGATTGGCTTGGTCCCAGTTGTTGCTCGGCGGTGCCTCTTCGGCTTGGGCCAACAGCTCGCCCACTTCGTTGCTTGCGATGACCCCCTGGGCGAGCACCCGGAGCTCGGCCAATTGGCTGCCCCGGATGTCTGCGGAGTGCTCTGGCATCATGCTCGCGGCGTCCCAATCGAGCATGTCTGCGGCGCTGCGCAGAAGGTGGTGCCGCTCGAAGCGCTGCTTCAGGGTGTCGTAGGCGTTCTGCATGTCGGCGCAAAGCCTACCATCCGTTGCGCAACGACGGGACAGTCCGGAGGGCCCAGCGTTGGCCCGGTCTTGCGCAACGGCCGCGGCCAGCCCCTCGAATACCAGTCAAACCCGTGGTCTCCCGAGTGGCACGACCGTTGCTCCAACATGGGGCATGCGTATCGCGCTCAGCGTTTTTTCCTTGTTGTCGTGGGCTCTCGTCAGCGTCGCCTGCGCCGTGCCCGAGCCTTTCGTGTCGAGTGAGGAGACGGCGCCGGAACGCGGGGCCTTGGCCGCTCAGCCGGCGGAGGGAGAGACCAGCAGCGATGACAATGACGCGGACCCGCCGGCGTCACTGACGGGCGGCCTCGCGCCGGCGCCCGTGCGCTTCGAGGCGAGGGCGCCCTACCCGCCAGCGCTCTTGGTGATGCGCATGGACGACCGGACCCGCCCCGGGCCCGCCTGGGACAACACCGTCGCTGGCACCCAGGCGAGCTGCATCTCGCCCCTTGGGTGCCCCGAAGAGCGCACGCTGGGCTTGTTTGGCTCGGCCAACCGCGGCTACCGCCGCGAGGCCATCGAGCTGTCGAACCCGCAGGCGCGCGCGTATGTCACCACCGATGTTCCGTTGGCCGGGCGCCAGTGCCTCACCTTCGGCGACAAGACGCAGATCGCCTTGGGCGACGCCTTCACCTTCTCCGCTTGGTTCATGCTGCGCACCATGCCGCGTCCGGGCTACCAGTTCATTGTCTCGCGCTACGACGCGCGCACCGCCCGCACCTTCGGCTTTGGGCTCCAGACTCGAAAGACCGGTGGGCAAAGCGTGCTCTACCCGGTATTCGTCAAGGCAGAGCCCGGGGCACCTGCGGGCGACGACACCGTGGTGCGCGGCAGCAAACTTTGGGATGCCGATACGCAAGGTCCCCAGCTCGGGCGGTTTCACCACCTCGTGTTTCGGGCCCGGCCCGACGGCGCGCTTCTCCGCTGGTCGTTCCACATCGATGGCTCCGCGCAGTCGAGCGGCGTGATGCCCAAAGGGTTCCTGCCCAGCAGCGTACCCACACACATCGGATGTGCGGCCTACGGCACCACCCCAAGCGCCGTGGTCACGCCCGCGATGTCCGACCCGTATTGGTCCTTCGACGGCAAACTCGACGAAGTGATCGTGTACAACGGCACCCTCAGCGACGCGCAGATCACGAGCACCTATGCGTCGGCGAAGCCCACGGAGACCCCCATTGGTCTTTTTGCCAACACGCCGCGCGACGAAAACGACCGCGTGCGCGTACCGGCATTGCTGTCGCGACTGCGGGAGCTCGGTGCGGACCACTATTCTTACGAGGTCAAGCGCCGCGCGCACCTGTCAGACCTGCGAGAGATCCTGACGGCGATCGCGCTGCGGGCCCAAGCGGGCAACGCGGACGCGGCGTTTTGGGCGAAGTTTCGCGTCAACGTGGATTCGCGAACGGTGGTCTACGGCGCACTGCGCGACGACCTGCCGGGCTACGCCAAGGAACTTGTGGAGATCGCCCAGAAACATGCGCCCTACTTCGAGGGCCTCAACTTGGACGACTTCTTTACCGTCGACAAGGCCACGGGGACCAGCTTCGGCGACATGGGCAAGCTCAAGCCCCTGTGCGACGCTGCGGGGGCGCAGCTCAAGATCTCGGCCACTGTATACTGCAACTACCCGTTCACGAGCACGTTGCCCAACTACCAGCCGGGCGGCGCCCAAGGGTGGACCAAGAACAAACCCACCGTCGACCATCTGGCCTTCGTCGAATACGTGAAGTACTTGCGAAGTGCCTACGAGGGCGGCAAATACGGCTCGTGCCTCGGGGGCATCACGCTCTACACGTCGCCGGAGAGCATGCTCGGCAAGCCCTCGGACGCGACCTACGTGGACGCCAACGCCGGCATGATCAACGAATGCATGCGACAGATGCGGGAGCTGAAGCTACCCATTCGCGAAGGCATCTACACGAGCTCCCTCGGCGCGCGCCCGCTGAGCGAAGTCGAGCGCCGCGCCAACCTCGATGTGGCCCGCCGTACGCACCCGGACGCCTTCGAAGCGTTCCACCTGCCGGTGGACCCCTCGACGGGGGCGCCCAACAGCCCGCTCTTCGCGGCGCTCGCCGAGGCGAATGCCGACCCGTCGCACATCATTCGTTGGTAGGGCGGCGGGGATGGGCTCTTGGCGCTCCGGATGAGTCCTTGCGCTACTCGGCCTCGTCGGCTTTGGACTTCAGTAGCGACGTTGCGGCCTCGGGCAAGGCCTCTTTGGCTGCCGCTGCCATTTCCGGGGCGGTACGGCTCAGGAACTTCCCGAGGATGGGCGCCACGCGCTCGGATAGCAGGCGGGTGGCGTTGCCCAGTAGATCCGGCAATTGCTTGATCATCTTCTCGGCGGCGTCGGGCTCACTCTCCACGGACATGAAACGCGGCACCCCGTCGCGACCCACGGCAATCACCGCCACGGGTTCGATCTGCACCGCGCCGCCGGCGCCCAGGCCGCCGGACTCTCCGGAAGAGCCATCCCGCCGGGCGCCTCCTTGCAGGGCTCCGGCGCCGAGGGCCACACGCAGGCGATGAATGGGCACCAGGGTCGCGTCGCCCAGTTTGTAGGGGTCACCGATGATGGTCTCGCTCTTGGACATGGAGTGCAACCCATCGAGCAGCGTGTGCACGACGGAGGTCAGCTTCTGCGGCGGATTCTTGGGGGGTGCAGCCATGGGTGGTCTCCGGACGATCGAGCGAGGGGTGGGGAAGCAACAATACCAACAGGGGACACAGGCAGAGCGGCCGCGCGCGCAGCGGTAGAGACGAGACTAGGGCCTGTCCCTATATTTGTCTTCCCCGTAAGCGTGCCCGTGCCCGCGCCCGTGCCCGTGCCCGTGCCCGTCCGTGCCCGTACATGAACAAACTCGATTGGGCGCCATGCGGGTCCCGTAGGTCCGTCGGGGGCAAGCGACCGCCCATCTTTCCGGAAGGGGGCTACCCGAGATCGGGCACGAGCACGCAACGAGCACGCGTACGGGGAAGATTCGCTTCGCGAATACAGGGACACCCCCTCATGCGCAGGAAGTGGGGGCGCGCGGTCAAATCACTGCGCTTGATCGACGAGCAAGCTCGGTGACTTCGCGGAAGGCTGTGGCGTCCGCCGCAGGTGAACGTGGTTCCACAGGAAACGAAGGCCCCGGCGCAGCACCCGACCCAGCACGACGGAAAACGATAGGTCGACGTCTCCATCGAGGACCGTGCGCCCACTCCAGTCGAAGCTCACGTCGCACACGCCAAGGGGGGAGAGCACGCCCGAAAGGGGGTAGAGAACCGCGGCAGCACGGCCGGTGAGCGCGGGGTCTTCGAAGCCGCAGT
>JBIKNA010000228.1:0-11054 GCA_044358965.1 Polyangiaceae bacterium | reverse complement strand
CCGATGCACAGGACGGCGGCCGGGACACGGGCCCCCCCATCGGTCGCGGTCTCGCTCCTTACGGCGAGCCCTCGAACGATGTGGACCCCTACGACGTGGACCCCTACGACGTGGACCCCTACGACGGTCGCTGAGGGGCCCATTCTTTCTGCGTGAACGGACATGGTGATCAAGCGGTTGCCGCAGGTGCGCTGGTTGGCCGTCACCATTGCCATCCCGACGCTGCTCTTCTTGTCTCTGCGATATCCGCCGGCAACGGACTTTCCGGAGCACGTGCTGGCCATCGGCGTACTGCGCGGTCTGTTCTTGGGAGACCCTGCGTTTACGGCGCACTACGAGGCCAACTTCGCGACGAGTCCGTATCTCGCCTATCACGTGCTTGGTGCCGCCATCGCCGTGGTCGTGCAGAGTGCACACGTTGCGAACCGAATCTTGTTGTTTGCCATCGCCCTGGCGTTTCCCCTCACGTTCCGGCGCGTGCTGATCGCATTCGAAGCAGACCGCCGTCTCGCGTGGTTCGCCATACTTCCTTTCTTTAGCCGCGCGCTGTCCATCGGGTTCTTGCCCTATCTGTTTTCGGTGCCGCTGGGGCTGTGGCTCCTGGCGCGAACGGTGGAGCATACGCGTGGCGTTGGCATGTCCGGCGCCTCGTTGCGACCCGTACGGAGCTTCGTCGAGTTGAGCCTCTTCGCGACGTTGCTCTTTTACAGCCACGTGAGCTCCTTCACGATCTTCGTGCCCACCGCGGCCCTGTGCGCCCTCGCGCTTTCGCTAAGTCAATCGGCAGGGAGCTCTGTGCGGCAACGCGCCGCAAGGGCGGGGCGCGCGCTGGTGTGGCTGGCTTTGCCAACCCTGGCCGCGGTGCGCTTCATCCTTGTGGGAAGACTCTCTGCGCGGCCCGGGGCAGGGCTCGACGACGGCGCTCCGGCATTGATGGGCGTCGAACGCTCGCTGTATGCCTTGCCCTTGTGGATCTTCGACAACTATCGCCACAGGTACGACGACGGTCTGTCCATCGTCTACTGGGGGCTTTCCTTTGCCGCGGCCGCGTACTCGATCGTTCGGGCACTGCGGGGCAAGCACCGTGTGTCGCTGCTCAAGGCCATCCCACTCTTGGTTGCGGCGCTCGTCTACGTCGCAACGCCGTTCCGTGTCGGCGCCGCCTCCTTCTTGAACGTGCGCCTCGCGCCCATCGTGGTGTTGCTGGCGCTCATCCCACTGCGCGTGCCTCCGATCAAGTGGTTCACGCGGGCCGTTGGGGGCATGTCCTTGGCGGGGGGGCTCATGTTCTACGTTTCGTCGTACCTGTGCGAACGGGAAGAGGCGGCGGGACTCCGTGAGGTGCTGGCGGCCATCCCGCCGGGGGCCAAGGTGGTCTCGCTCAACTTTGACCACTCCATACGCAGCACCCACGTGGCGCCGTATATCTACGAGGGGAGCTTTCACACCGCCGAGCACGGAGGTAGCGCGAGCTTTTCCTTCGCTTCGCTGCCCCATTGGTCCGTGCACTACCGGGCCGACGCAGCGCCGCCACGGCACCGACCTTTCTGGGTCTTTTCGCCCTGTGAGTTTCGCAACCGCACCGATGGTCGCTACTTCGACGCGGTGCTGGTGCGTGGCGAACTCAACCCGTTTGCGGCGGAGCCCGCGGGCCCCGCGTTCGTGAAGCGTGTGCAGCGCGGACAGTTCGCGCTCTACCTTAGGGACGACGCGCGCACCTTCGAGGGGCCCGATCGGAGCCCCTGCAGGCCGCTTCGTCCCCAAGAGCCTAGAGATCCCTACGCGCCATGACCGTACCTAGACTTGGCGCAGAAAAGCGAGCAGTGGGAACAGGGGGGCCTCGATGTGAAGCATCATACGCCCAGCGCTGCTCGTCCTGGTGTCGGGCCCGGCGGTTAATGGTTGCGTGCTCAGGCCTTGGTGCGCGTGCCCCGCAGCAGCGCGACGGTGATGCCCCCGGCGGCCACCACGTGCATGAGTCCCAAGACGATGCGGGCCCCGGATGACGCTTCGGCCAGGTTGGCCGGGCCACCCATGGACAGGACGGTCAGGAGCCCCGACAACACGATGAATACCGTCCGGTGCGCTTTGGTGAGCTTGCTCAACCCAAAGAACACCAGGCCGGCGAACACGGCGGGCATGATGGACGAGACGCCGATCATGGGGACGGGTAGCCCAGACACGGGCGCCTGGGGCCCTTGATAGCGGGCCGCGAACGAGACCCCGGCCGCAAGCGCGGCACCGTACAGCGCGAAGTTGCCAATGGCGCCCGCAACGCCACCCAAGAGCGCATGTTTCATGGTGTTGCCCAGGCTGGACGCGGAAACGGCTTCGGGGGAGGAGACAACGGCGGTGGACATCTGAGGTGCCTTTCGTGGTGGGGACACGCATACAGTGCGCCTGCGGAGGCCGTAGGACAATTGGCCGTTTCTAGATAGACTGTCCCTATCATGGGACAATATGCAGATCCCGCCGCTGCCCAGGTGTTTGCCGCCGTGGTCGAACACCAAAGCTTTCGCGCCGCCGCGGCGGCGTTGGGCATGCCCAAGTCCACCGTCAGTCGCAAAGTGGCCGAGCTCGAAGAGCGTTTGGGCGCGAGACTGCTCGAACGCACCACGCGCTCGTTGCGCCTGACCGACATGGGGACGGCGTATCTGGCCCAGGCCGCTCCCGCCGTGGCCATGCTGGCGGACGCCGAGCGTGTGGTCGAGCAGCTCAAGGCGGAGCCCCAGGGCGTGTTGCGTGTGTCGATGCCCGGCAACTTTGGCCAGATGTTCTTGGGGGACATGCTGGCAGATTTTCGCGAACAGTTTCCCAAGGTCCGGTTGGTCATCGAGCTGGCCGACCGCAACGTGGATCTCGTCGAAGAAGGCTTCGACGCGGCGATGCGCGCCGGGGCGCTGTCGGACTCGTCGCTGGTGGCACGGCGCATTGCCGCATCGCCCATCGGGTACTACGCGAGCCCGGGGTACCTGGCGGCGCGCGGCGAGCCCGTATTGCCCAAAGATCTCGCCGCGCACGACTGCATTGTGTTCGACGCGCGCATGGCCACCTGGCCATTCACCGTCCGACGCAAGCAGGTGACCGTGCGCGTGACTGGTCCCGTGGTCGTCAATAGCTTTGCCTCCATGCGCACACTGGCTGTTCGTGGCCACGGCATCGCACGCATTCCCGCGTTCATGGTCGAAACCCAGCTCGCTGCGGGCGAGCTGATCCCGGTGCTGGCCGCGTACCAGCCTCCGCCCACGCCGCTGCACATCGTGTATCCGAGCGCCCGCAGTCTGTCGCCCAAAGTCAGGGCCTTCGTCGAGTTTGCCGCCAAGTGGCTCGAGGTCGAACGCTGGAACCAAAATGGCGACTTCCAGCTTGGTTCGCCCATGAGCCTGACAGGGCAACGCAAGAGCCTCGCCCACAAAGCCACAAACGTCGCCGCCAAGCCCAAGCGCCCGCACGGGTTTGTGTCCTCCAAGCATCGAAAGAGGCCTGCATGAACTCCGTCCAGCGTGAACCTCGTCGTGTGGCTGTGGTGGGCGCCGGCATCGCGGGCCTTTCCTGCGCGCGCATCCTGCAGGCCAGCGGCCTTGCAGTCAGCCTGTTCGACAAAGGGCGTGCGCCGGGCGGCCGCGTCAGCACCCGGCGCGTGGGGGCCAACGGTTTCGACCTGGGAGCGCAGTATTTCACCGCCAGTCACCCGGCGTTCCTCCGCGAGGTCGAGTCTCTTGTTGCAGCGGGGCACTGCGCACCGTGGAGCGGTCGCATTGCCAGCATCCACGACGGCGCCATCGAGACAACCACTCCCGTGCCTCGCTGGGTTGGCGTGCCGGGCATGAGCCAACTGCCGCGGGGCCTGGCCCAAGATCTGACAGTGTTCCCGGGGCATCGCGTCGATCGCCTGCTCCGGGGATCTGGCGCGCTGCAGCTGCAGGGCGCACGCGCCGAGGCTGGAGCAACCCTCGGGCCCACGCCCGAAAGGCCCGATGCACGGGCGCAAGAAGTATTCGGCGACTTCGACGCGGTGCTCGTGTGCGTGCCGGCGCCACAAGCCGTCACCCTCTTGTCCGATGTCTCCGTCGAGCTGGCATCGGTCGTGAGCGCGGTCGCCTTCGACCCCTGTTTCGCCGTGGCCATTCTTGCCGCGGGGCCGGCGTTGTTGGACCTGTCCTTCGACGCAGCGTTTGTTGGCCGCGCGCCGCACCAGGGCTCGCCGCTAGCGTGGATCGCGTGCGAGTCGAGCAAGCCGGGGCGCTCCCCCGGTGGGCGCTGGGTGCTGCATGCAAGCCCAGCATGGTCCCGAGCACACCTGGCCGCAGAGCCATCGTGGGTTGGTGCAGAGCTTCTGGCGGCGTTCCGTGCGTTGCCTGGCCTCGCGGGCGTTGCCGCCGAGGTATGCGTCGTCCACCGATGGCTGCTCGCCCGCCCTGCCACGGGTCAAGGGCTCGCCGAGCCCGTCTTTGATCCCGGGCTTCGGGTGGGCGCGGCCGGCGATTGGTGTGGCGCCGGCAACATCGAAGCGGCCTACATGGCCGGGGCGGCCTTGGCCGAGCGGGTCCTCGCGACCCCGTAAGTGTTGCATTTCTTGATGTTCCCGAGCGGAACGGCCGGTGAGCGCGAGGCGGCCGGGACCACATGTCATCGGATACGAATTCTGCGCGACGAGTTTCGGGGGGCCCCGTCTCTTCCGTATGCGAAGGCTTCTCACCATCGTCGCCATCGGGGCCCTCCAAGCCGCGTGCGCCGCGCCGGCCGTCAGCGCCCCGCCCGCCGCCCAGCCCTTTCAGGTCGTTGTCGAGGGCGTGTGCCCAAAACTCGACGTGTTCTCTGTGGGGGCCGAGGTCGCCCTGGTTCACGGTACCTACGGACTACGCGATGCGCCGACGCCGGGCGCCGTGACGCCGCGGCAGGCCGTGAGCCTTGTTTACCCAGACGGCGCTCGGCCAGCGCCCGCGCTGCTCGCTGCGTTGCCGCGGGATGACGCCGGCTACGTTCAGGGCGATCTCAGCATTCATGGCGATGCTGAGCACGGCTTGTCGATCCTGCGCACGCGCTATCGGCCGCCGGCTTCACCGGGAGCATGGCTTGCCCCCGAACACGACTGGTGGCCGCTCGCCAGCGGGCCAGGCGACGCGCGCGCTGCGTCGGACACACCAGAGGCGCGCACTTCTGCGATGGCTCCGATCCCGTCCCCCTGTGCGCAGGGCAAACAGATCGCCGTTCTGTCCCACGCGCAGCGAGGGCGAAGCCACTGGGTCGTGGGACGCTGCGAAGGTTCGGCGCCCGACGCTGCAACGTCGGGCGTCTACGTAGGGCATTGGCAGGCCGAGCTCGCGCACTGGCGCCTTCGGCAAGCACCGGAGTCTGCCATTTTGCAGGGCATCGTGAACGTTGGCATCGCGGTGGAGGATACCGAGCGCGCGTACGTGTTCGCCTACCATCCCTATGCAACTGCCGAGAGTGCCGAGCCATACCTGCTCATGGACGGCCCCGACGGACTCCGTCGCACGTCCGTTCCTTTGCGGGGCGAGATCGTTTCTATGGCTGTGGCCCCAGACGGCTCGGCATGGGTCATCACGAACTTTCGCTCTCTGTTCCGCAGTTGCGTCGGGTGCCCTGGGGGTTGGGAACAGCTTCGACTCCCGATGCCTCCGGCCGCTTCGTCGGTGCGCGGTGCCGAGCTTCGCATGCTCGACGTGCGTGCGCTGTCGTCGCCGCCGTCGGTGTGGGTTCACGCTGCGGTTCCGCGCGCAGTCGACGATCCGGGGGGCGGGCGCATTCACGCGCTGTACAGCACCCTGCCTTGGCAGCAACCGATGTCGTGCGAGCTTGGGGCGAGCCCCCAAGACGCCCTTTCTGGCCGAAGCTCGGGCCTTGTTGCCGCGCGCCTACGAAAGCGTTTTGCTCCGGACGAACAATAGGTTCTGCGTTCAGCCAAGACGATGGGGCGACACGCCGAGCGCACGGCGCAAATCCGCGTTGGCCAGGGCGAGAACGAGCGGGATGGTGACCGGCGTGCCGATGCAGGTGGGAATGGAGACAACGGCGTAGAGCGCCATGAGCCCGTATGTCCACCGCCGCTCGCCCTTTAGTCCGACAAGGCAAGCGACACACAACGGAAGCCCAGCGCAGATCCAGAAGATGAGTAGCGTGTCTCGAACGCCCGGCGCTGCGTCGTCGCTCGGCGGGAAGTCTTGTGGGCGCAGCGCCACAAGCAGCATTCCGAGCAGCAGTGCCGCGTGCCCGAGGGCCGCGAGCCACAGGGAGACCTTGGCGACCTGCAGCCACCGGTGCGCGCGCTGCGTTGGCCCCGCAAGGGCCGTGGCCACACACGCCATGTCTGTAAAGCGCTGCGACGGATCCTTCGCCACCGTGCGTTTGATCACAGCGCGCAGCCATGCAGGTACCGGCTTGTCTGGCAGCGCAATCCCCGCTCGAATGGCGTCGCGCAACGCAAGCCAGGAATGGGGACTCTTTGGGCCTTCGGCCAGCAACGGGTGGTGCCCGTACACGCACTCGAACAGCACCACCCCGAAGGCGTACTGGTCACTCCGCGCGTCGCCCTCGGACCCTAGGGTTTGTTCCGGCGCGAGGTAAGCGGGCGTACCGGAAACGTTGGGGCCCTCGGTGTCGTCGGTACCCGGCGCAGCGCGACTTGCTTGTTTGCGCGCGAGACCAAAGTCGCATACCCGGGCGCCATCGTCGTCGACCAACACGTTCTCGGGCTTGAAATCCCGATGGGTGATCCCTGCCGCGTGTGCGGCGGCGAGACCCGTGGCAGCGTCGCGGAGCCAAGAGAGCTTCTGGGCGAGCGGTGCATCGTGCATGCGTGCGCGCAGCGAGGCATTCGTTCGTCCTGCTTGAGGGGACACGAGCGCCATGGCGACGAACAGCTCGCCGTCGACGATGCCCGCGTCGTACACGGGCAACACGTTCTTGTGCTGCACCGCGGCCTGGGCCCGTGCTTCTTCGAGGAGGATGCCCGCGTCAGCCACCGGTGCAATGAGCTTGACCGCGAGGTGCCGGCAGAGCACCGGGTCCCAGGCGTCGAAGACCGTGCCCATGGCCCCAACGCCAATGGGACCCCGGAGCTCGTAGCGTCCAACGGTGCCAAGCGCGACCGGCTGGGGCTCGCCGGGGGTATCCGGAGGCGCGCCGTCGTGGAAGGTCCGGGCCAAGGTCACCAAGAGTTCGCGGCATCGGGCGCAAGTGTCGATGTGGCGCTCGAGGGCCGAGGGATCTGTGTGCTTCCCCGACATGAACAAGCCGAAGCTCTCTTCGGTGGGGCAGGGGGACACAGGCTCGGTCACGTTTCGCCCAGAATTCGTTCGAGGGAGAGGTGAAAGTTGCTCTGCGCCAGCGCGAGCACACTGCGGAGCGTGCTGCCTTCGAGCCCGTGGTCTTTGGCCAACAGCTGCCGCATCGACGACAGCAGCGCTTCGCGGGCACGCTGCACCCGTCGAGCAGCAGTGGCGCGATGGATGCCGTGCACGTTGGCGATCTGGTCCACGGTAAGACCCATCGCGTAGTGCTCCCGCAGGGCGTTGCGGTGCTCGGGGTCGAGCTCCGTGAGCGCGAGCGTCATGGACCGCGCGAGTATGTCCTGATAGCGCTCCCGAAGCGTGGCCATTTCGGGAGTTTCGCCGCCGTCGACAAGCGCATCTGCGGAGGCACTCTCGAGTGGTCGTGTCAGGCCCGCGGCGTCCCGCTTGATGCGCACCACGTCGAGCGCGAAGCGTGTTGCCACCACCCGAAGCCACGCGCGCAAGTCTCCGTGTCCTCGGTATTCGAGAATCTTCTTCGGATCGACGAAGAGGCGCCGCCGAAGCTCTTGCAGCAGATCGTCGGCGTCGTGGTGCGACGCAAGCCGGGCTGCGCTGAGGGCGCGTCGAAGGTCGCTGCCGTAGGACTGTTCGAACACGTCGATGGCCCTCGGGTCTCCTTCGGCACAGGCAAGGGCCAGATATACGTCGGAAACCTTCGGGTCCTCGTGCTCGCCGGCAACCGCTCGGAGGTGCGCGAGGAAGCGCTGTTCGGGCAAGTCGAATGCACCGTGCACAGCCTGCGCGGCCAAGAGGTGCTTGTTGTCCGTGTCCGGCGAATCCATAGCGAGATCCGATGGATACCAAGAAAACGCACGGCCGGTGCGACAAGGGGCAGGTGGCCCCGTCTTGAATGGCAGGATGATCGCAGAAGCCATGTCCAAAGGGTCCCGGCACCGTCCACAGCAATCCAGCATCGCGGGGTTTTGTTCCTACGCAGAACTTCGCATTCATCAGCGCTTCGAGGGCCTCGAAGCCTTTGGCGTGGAGACCGCCAATCGCTACGAGGTTTGCGCGCCCGACGGCCGCCCGGTGCTTCGGGTCCGCGAGCGCGAAGGCGGCTTCTGGCAAGGCGTCGCGCGGCAGGTCGCGGGGCACGAGTGGCTCAGCGCCTTCACCGTCGACGTGGTGGACCTCCAAGGCAACGTGGTGCTCGTTCTCGAACACCCCTCCGAGTGGGGCGCGCATCGCCTTCGGGTGCGTTCGGGAAGCGGGCGATACCTGGGGTGCGCCTACATGGCGTTCTCCTGGTTCGACAAGCGCCTCGACGTTCTGGACGCCAGCGATGGCCTCCTGCTGCGATTGGACGCCGGCATGTGGTCCAACAACATGCGTCTGATGTTCGCACCCCCGGAGCGCGCTCGGTTGGTGCCCAACGGCTGTGCTGCTGTGCTGCAAAAGCAATGGGGAGGACTGCTGACCGAGATGTTCACGGACCGAGACTCTTTTGCGCTGCACTTTGCCAACGTGCTCTCCGCCGAAGAGCGTGCGCTCGCGTTCGCAACGGCGCTCTTTGCAGATCTTGTGTTCTACGAGCGAAAGGCCGGCGAGTGAACCGTGGCATCGCGTTGTCGTTGCTCATGGTGGCAAGCGCTGGTTGTGCACCTGCCACAAGAGTGCCTTCGCGGACACTCGCTGCGGTCGCCGTGCCGTGGCACGACACAATTGCAGAGTACAGTCATGTGGCGGCCTTGCCTCCGGTCACGCCAGCAGTGGTTCTTGCAGGGCCGACGCTGCCACCCCCGGCCCAAACACCCGTCGAAGCGCCTCCGGAGTTCGCTACTGGCCCTGCCTGCGACGATGGCGTGGATGACGTGTACGTGCTGGCCGCGGACGCCGCCCTGTACTCATTCAATCCCGCGACGTTCGCCCTCCGACGCCTGCGTACGATCGCCTGCCCGTCCCCCTTCAACGGCGCTGCCGGGTCCATGGCCGTGGACCGTCACGGGAAGGTCGCCTTGCGCGACATCGAGGGGCAACTTGCGACGACGGATCTTTGGGGGGCCCCCTGCGAGATCGCCACAGTCCCCTTGGACGCCTTCGGTGGCGAACACTACGGGATGTCGTTCGCGACGAGCGAGGGGCAGGATGTCCTGTTTTTTGCCACGCCGCAGGCCCTGCGCCTCGGGAGCGTGAAGGGGAGAACCGTGACACAGTTATCCCGCCTGCCGCAGCGGATTTCGGACCACACCATGGAGCTATCGAGCTTGCCCGATGGCCGCTTGTTTGGCTTCTTCGTCGGGCGTCATCCGGGCCTTGCGGAGATCGACCCCAAGACCGGAAGTCTTGGCGCCTTGGTCTCGCTCCCCTTTGGTCGGTCCAAGGGCAGGGCTGCCTTCGCGTTCGCAGCGAAGCCTGAGCGCTTCTTTTTCTTCTACGCGGAAGACGGTAACTCCCGCGTCTATGTGCGTGACACCGCGACGGGCAAGCTCTCGACTGCCGTGGGCGACGCTGGCATACGCATCGTGGGCGCCGGCGTGCCATCGTGCGTGCCAAGGGGGCAGGCGCCTGTGCCCAACCAGCATGGCACGCTGAATGCCAAGCCCGTGGGCCAGCCCCATGACGACGTCGCATCCGATGCCGACGGAGACGAAGAGTCCCCATGAACCCAGCGACGGCTGTTGTTGGCGCTTGGTCTCGTCCGTCGCGTCTTGCCTGCCTCGCGGGTCTGGGCGGACTTCACATTCGACCCGACGGCGCCGGTGGACGCGCCTGGAACCTATTCTCCTTCGACGGCGCGCTCGCGTTGCGAGCTTGGTATCCAACGGTGCTTCCGGCGCCGGCGGTGCTGCACGTGAGCTCCCCCACGGGAGCACCGGTGCTGTCGGTGTCCTGGTCGCGCAAAGTCCCGTGTTGCATGATCGTTCGTAGTGGGTCTGGTCGAGACTTGGGGCGGGTCGAGGAGCACGCTTCTTCGGGGCGGTTGAGCCTTCAGATCCGGGACGTTTCCGGGGCCCCGCGACTCGAAGTCCTTCCGTTCCAGGTTTCCCCATTGGATTTCGCTTGTGCACGGCTCCCCCCGCGGCGAGCCCGGCGGGTTGCACTCTTGCAGCGAGACTTGTCGTCGCCACAAGAGCTCACCATGCAGTTCCAATCGCGCACGCTCGATCTTGATGAAAAGGCGCTGTTGGTTGCGTCCGGGCTCCTGTTGCTCCAGGCGAGCAGTCGGCATTGCGACGGCCATCAGGGAAGCACCAGTGGCGCCCCTTGAACTCGGTATCGTTGTCGCGCCGGCAAGCCGGCAGAGCACTCGCATGTGCTGCCTCGCGCGAGGAGCTTGCGACAAACCCTAGAAGTGCCCACTTAGGGCGATGGCGGCGCCACCGGGCAGGGGCGCGATGGACGCTGTGGGCTTCCACTGGCCCGTCGCCCGCATGTACCCCTCGTAGTAGCGCTCCGAAGGCGATGGGGTGAACCACTCGTTGACGGAGAGCGCGAGCGCAATGCCCGAGGCGCCCATGATCGCAGCAGAGGCGGCGCCACGGCCATCGTCTTTGGCGCTGGTGCCTGCGGTGAGTGCGAACGCCATACCGGTGGCGAGCCCAAGTGCCCCCACGCCCATTCCCGTGCCTGCCACCCAGCGTCGCACGCTCCGCGCGATCTGCGCATCGCGCTGCCACGCTTGTTCGATTTCGGCAATGACGTTGGGGCTTGGGTTCGCCTGGTACTTGCGCACCAGATCTTGGTGCATGGTGCGGAACGCGCTCTGGTCGTAGAACGAGCCCACGAGGTCGAGCGTGC
>JBIKNA010000220.1:0-11480 GCA_044358965.1 Polyangiaceae bacterium | reverse complement strand
GCGCCATGCAGGAGACCATCGGGCGCGGACTGCCCGAGCGCGCAGATGCCACCGGAGCTGCTGCCGGATGAGCTGCTGCCACTGGTGTCGTCGCACGCGGCGCTGTAGCCGCCTTTGGGCTCGGCGTTGCACTCGGCGGAGCGCGTGGGCGGGTAAATGGTGCAGACCGCGTCGATGTCGTCGTCCGTGAGCGTGCGCTGCGTGAGCGAGCCTGGCGAGTAGGACGCGTACATCACGGCGCTGCTGTCGGCGGAGTGCGCGATGCCGATGAAGTGACCCACTTCATGGGTCATGATGGCCTGCAGATCGTACTGGGCCTTGCTGGGATCGGTGCTCGTGGTGAGGATGTTCTTGGCCGCGTTGACCTCGATGTCCGCGTCGTAGATCTCGCCGGTGTCGTCGTTGTACGTGACGCTTGTTTTGGCCAGCATCGCGTCGAGGCCGCGATAGTTCCACGTGTCGTCCTGGAAGAACACGACGTTCACGTTCTTGCCTTGCGGGTTGTACTGGCTCTTCTTGCAGGCGATGTAGTCTTTGGGGGCGGTGAAGTTGAGCGTGGCGGGCTTGCCCGAAGGGCACTCGACACCGCTCCAGGCGCCAAACGCGGCCTTGAGCGCCGGCACCGCTTGGCCTTCGAGGTCGAGCAGGCGCGTGCCGTCTTCTTGGATGGCAAAGCCCAGGCACGACGTGTTCCAGATGAGCTTCTTGCCCGACGTGACGCAGCCGTTTTCGTCTTTGGGGCACTCCTGCGTGGCCGTGCTTCGGCATGTCGTCGAGCGGCAGAAGGCTTGGGCGTCGGCCGCGGCCAGCATCACGCCGGACAGAACGCAAAGAGGGGCAACCACGGTCCCGAGCCAATGTCGGGCAAGCGAAAGCTTCATGGGCAGGTGCCTCATTGTAGCTTGCCTTGGCGCGTCAAGCCCGTGTTGTTGCTTGGGGTTTGCGACGACGCCGCGAGGGCGCATCGGGAACCCCGAGCGAGGCGACGCCCGGAAAATGTCAGCGGCGGCAAGGCACGCGGAAGGGAGGGAGAGAGAGGGGAGGGTCCGAACGACTTGCCGCCGCTGCGGAGCCTTGATGCGTGAACCGTGCCGCTCGTTTGGGGGCCCGGCAACGTGCAAAGCGCCCCTCGCTGCGTGCCACCGTTGCCTACATTCAACTACTTAGGTCGATGCCGTCGTACGCCAGGTGAGACATGTATGTCTCGCCCCTGGCGTACCTGCGATCCAGGGGTGCCGGAACGACGAAAGGCAGACTATGAACGGCCTCATGACCGCCGTAGCGCTGGTGACCTGCCTGACGATGCCCGAGCCCGACCCCGACGAGCCCGTGCTTCTCGATGCCGTTCGTGCCCGTGGCCTCGATGCCGCCATGGTTGCCTGGGACGACGAGTCCGTGGACTTTGGTGCCTATGCGCTCGTGGTGGTGCGCTCGACGTGGAACTACCTCCATCGGCTCGACGCGTTTCACGCCTGGGCCGAGGCGGTTGGCGCCAAGACCAAGCTCGTGAACGACGCTGCCACCATTCGCTGGAACACCGACAAGATCTACCTGCGTGATCTCGAACAGCGCGGCATTCGTGTCGTTCCCACGGAGTTCATCGGGCGCGGTGCCACCAGTTCTCTTGCGGCGCTGATGGATGCGCGGGGCTGGGATCGCGTCGTCGTAAAGCCGCGCGTTTCCGCGGGATCCTTCGAGACCTACGCCTTTGGTCGCGAAGAAGCCAAAGAGGGAGTGCTTGCGCGTTGCTGTGCCGAGCGCGACGTGATGGTGCAGCCTTATGTTGCTTCCGTCGACGACTACGGCGAGCGCTCTCTCGTCTTCGTCGATGGCATCTGCAGTCACGCGGTGCGCAAGTCCCCGCGCTTCGCTGGCGGCGAAGAGCGTGTCGATTCGGTTCCGATCCAGTCAGACGAGCGCGCCTTCGCCGAGGCACTCGTGCGGACCCTGTCGCCGGACCTCCTGTACGCCCGCGTCGACCTCGCCCGTGATGCGGCGGGAGCCCCCATGCTCATGGAGCTCGAGCTCGTAGAGCCCTCGCTCTTTCTGCGCCAAGGTCCCGAGGCCACCGTTCGCCTGGTGTCGGCCATCGAGCGACTGGCCACACGTCGGTAAAATCAAGCCAGATTTCCAGGAATCTAGTGTACGGTGCGACCTCGCAGCCGCCATGGACAAGCCCTCGGAAACCCCCAAGCCCGACGCCCTCCTCGAAGAGATCGAGAAAGACTGGGACGAAGAGATCCCTGCGATCTCCCTTCGGGGCCCCAAAGCGTCTGCATCCACGGCCAAACTCGAAGAAGAGATCGACGGCTCCTGGGACGACGACTCTGACGACGATGAGTCCGATGACGACGATGAGTCCGACGACGATGAGTCCGACGACGATGAGTCCGATGACGACGATGAGTCCGACGACGATGAGTCCGACGACGATGAGTCCGACGACGATGAGTCCGACGACGATGAGTCCGGGGCAGAGCCCTCTGCTGCCGCCGCGCCCGCGGCTCCGCCCGCCGCCGCAGTTGTTGCAAGCCCCGTCGTCGTCGTTGGGACACCGGCGGCCGTAACCCCGGCACCCGCACCCGCACCCGCACCCGCACCCGCACCCGCTATGGCCAAGACGCTGGTCGGTACGGGCATGCCCGGTCCTTCGGCGCTCAAGCCTGCCCCGCGCACGCTCCTTGGCATGCCCGCAGTGCAGGCCCCGAGTGCTGCCGGTACAGCGCCAAGCGCAGCCGCTGCAGCTCCAGCCTCCAAGCCCGTCGCTACCAGTCCCGCACCCGCCAGTCCTGCTCCCGCGGTGGCCCCCCCCGTTGCATCCGCCCCCACCGCCAAGGCTGCGCCTCCCGCGGCGGCCCCCGTTGCATCCGCCCCCACCGCCAAGGCTGCGCCTCCCGCGGCGGCCCCCGTTGCATCCGCCCCCACCGCCAAGGCTGTGCCTCCCGCGGCGGCCCCCAAAAAGAAGAAGGCCAGCAAGGTCCGCGAAAAGCGCAAAGACGCGGAAGGCAAAGCTGCCGCGCGGCGACGCAAAGAAGCCGAGAAAGCCGAGCGGCGCCGCCAACACAAAGAAGCTGCGCTGGCCAAACAGAAGAAACAACTCTCCCGCGACGAGCGACCCCCGGCGCCCAAACCCGAGCCCAAGCCCAAGCGCGCGGCAACAGTCGTTGCTGCGAAAGAGGCGTCCGTCGACGACAGCGCGCGGCAAGCCGAGCCCACGACTCGCAGTGAGGCGCCCGTGGCAGCGCCGCCGCCTTACCGCACCATTGCGCTCATCGCCGCGGCACTGATTGCCGCGGCCTTCGCCGCCGCCATCGCCTTCCGCTGATCGCCAGCCGAACCGCGAGTGCCTGCGGGCCGCCTGCGTTTACGCCGCGTGGGCAAACTCGCATCCGGGCCATCACGGCGCGCAGCATTCTAGCTAGGGCTTCTTGTCCGAGAGGCCCAGCATGTACCGCTTTTCTTTCTGGTCCATGTGCCGCGACAGCCAGAAGCCAAAGAGGCCAAAGGCCACCCACGCGTGTGCCACGCAAGCTCTCGCCGTCATGGACAGCGCATCGGGCGGAACGAGGGTCGCTGCCCCCAAAGGTCCGATGCACAGAAATGCCGTGACGACACCGGCATGTCGGAACAGCTCGCGCCGCGCCCAACGGTCGTGTTGCACCACCGCGGCCGCCCAGAGCTCACCGAAGTTCGTGGACTGGTCATCGCTGCCGCGGCGAATGAAGAACTGACCCTGGGGACGTGGCCGTGGCGCTTTGGCCGCAAGGGCCATGATGAACACCACCAGCGCCTGCGCGAACATCACGCCCCAAAAGCCGACGATGACGGCGCCCACCCGCGCATCACCCACGCTCGACAAGGCGCGCGCGGTGCCCACCGCCACGGGCAACACGAACGGTGCGGCGGCGACGCCAAGGATGCGAGGTCGCGAAAAGGGTCGCTCGCCAACGGTCTCGCCGTTGCGTCCGTTGACGAGCACCCGATAGTGCGAGCCCTCGTATCGGTATGATGCGACCCATACGGGCAGCAGCAAGAGCCGAACGTCCACCCGATGGTAGGTGTGCTCTTTGCCGTAAATCGAGCGCTTCGGCCCGAGTTGCTTTCGGATCTCCTCATCGACTTCTCGGTCGAGCAGGCGATGGGACAACTGTGCCGCGCGGGACAATCCCGCTTGGGGATCGTGGGTCTCGGCCACAATGCCGGCGAAGAGTTCGGGGCGCGGGGCCCGCACGCTCTCGAGGTCCCAGGGCTCGAGGTCGGCGCCCAACTCGGTGGGCACGGTTCGGGAGGCCAACACCGTCGAATGGGTGAGACCGCGGCGCATCGTGCGGCCTTCGCGCGCGTAACTGTTTCCCTGTGCGCTTACCTGGTACTGGACGGTGACATCCCAATCGAAGCTCCAGTAGGGCAGGTAAATGGGCCGCAGCGGGGGCGCCTCGGCGGTGTGGCCGAACAGGGGGCCCTTCTTCAGCCACAGCGCCTGCTCCCATCCAAGGACAAGGTTTGCGGCTTGGGCCGCCGTCAGGGCGAACGGCAACACTCCGTCTGGGACACGAAGGCGCGAGCCCGGCGAGGCCATGACCGGACGCGCGCAAAATGGACAGCTGCTGGAGATGACGTTTGGGTCGCGCGTCGTATCCGCGCCGCAGGCCTGACAGTGCAAGATGGCCACGTCCGCGTGCGCGCCTCGCTCGCCTGCGGCTTCGAGCAACGTCGACAGAGAGTTCGCTCGGAGCGCGGGGCCCGCTGCTGCGGCAAAGACCGGCTGCAGCTCCCCACAAAACCGACAACGATTGCCGTCGTTCTGGCCGGGCACATAGGCCAACGGTGCATTGCACCGTCGGCACGCGGTCGCGTCAGGGAGCGTCACCCAAGTGTCAAGGCGCTTTGGAGCCGAAGCGCTTGCGGTAGTCGTCGCGGAAGGCGTCGTGGCAGGGCTTGCAGCTGGCCTTGACCGCGTCGAGATCGCCCTTGTTGGCGGCGGCAATGGCCGTGTCGAACATGGCGCCCATGCCTGCGAGCTTCGGGTCGGCGGGGGTGAGCGCCTTGGACTGCGCAAGGAGCGGTGCCAACGGCTTGGCGTCGCCAGCGGCCATGCCCGCGCCAACGCGCTTCATGATGTCTTTCATCTTCGTGTCCGCGGCGTCCGCACGGGTGGACGACAGAGCTGCCGCGGTGATCAGGGCACACAGAAGCGCACAAGAGCTTAGCGTCGAACGGTTCATTGACTCTCCATCCTATTTCAATACGCGTGAGCCCGGCAAATGGCCTCGTCGGGCGAATCGGGGAGGGGGCCATGGTCGCTTTCCGCCCTTGCGGCAAAACGAAGGCCACCCCGTGGGACGAGCTTTGGGGCCGGCACATTCAATCGACCGTCGATAGGCCTCGCGAATCGGGGGACAAGGGCTACTCCTCGACGAAATCGAGGTCTCGGCCGTACGTCTCGTCGACGAAGAAAAGGGCCACCAGCGCGATGACCAACACGAGCGCGCCGGTGATCTCGGCGCTTCGGATGATGCCAACGATAGGTTTTAGCGAAGCGAAGAGCAGGGTGATGAGCGTGACCGAGCCACGCACGAAGTTGGGCGCCGTGGTGGCCGCGGTGGCCCGCAGGTTGGTGCCGAAAAGCTCTGCGGCAACGGTCACGAACACGGCCCAATAGCCCGTCGCCACGCCGACCAATGCGACCATCGCGTAGAACCATCCGAGGGACTTGCCGCCAAACGAGAAGTACCCGGACACCGCAAGCGCCGTCAGCAGCACGAAGCCGAGCAGTACGCGTTTGCGTGAGCGCAGCACTTGGCTGAGGGCGCCCGAAGCAAAGTCGCCGACGGCGAGGCCCGCGTAGCCAAACATGATGCTGCGACCTGCGGTGGGCGGCGTACTGAGGCCCATGGCCCGGCCGATCTCGGGTGATGCCGCCATCAATACAGACACGCCGTACCAGATGGGCACACCGACCAAGATGATGCCGATGTACCTGCGCGCGCGATCCGCGCGGGCAAACAACGCGAAGAAGTTCCCGCGCTGGTGGCCCTGGGCCTTGGCCTCTTCGAAGAGCCCCGACTCGAAGGAGCCCACGCGCATGAGCAGGAGCAAGAGCCCGAGGCCACCGCCAACGAAGTACGCAACGCGCCAGTGAAACGCATCGCCTACGAGCGCTGCGACCACGGCACCCGTGATGCCCACGGTGGCCACGATGGTGGTGCCATAGCCGCGTTTGTCTTTGGGCAAGCTCTCGCTCACCAGGGTGATGCCCGCGCCAAGCTCTCCGGCCAAGCCCACACCGGCAATGAACCGAAGCACGGCGTAGGCGCCGATGCCGGTCACAAATCCATTGGCGATGTTGGCCAGGGAGTAGGTGAGGATGGACCCAAAGAGCACCGAGACCCGGCCCTTGCGGTCGCCCAGCACGCCCCAGAACATGCCGCCAATCAGCATCCCCACCATTTGCACGTCGAGCAGCAAGATGCCCTTGGGCAACAGGTCCGCCTCGGCCACGCCTACGGACCGTAGGCTGGCCACGCGGATGACGTTGAAGAGCACCAGATCGTAGATGTCGACGAAGTACCCGAGGGCGGCGATGACGACGGGCAGGTAAATGCGCGCGCGGGCAGACGGGGCGGCCATGGCTGCGACGCAATGTACCAGCGGCACGAGCCGTGTGGCCGGCCCGCACCACAAAGAGACAAAATGACCGCGAGGGCCACACCAGTCGCCTGGTGGGCCCTCGAAGAGAAGTGCGCTTTCCGTGGGGGAGCCCAGTTAAGGGCCCGGGTCCGAATCAATGTCGGCCACCTCGGACAACCGCGAGTGCTCGCCTTCCGAGCAGAGCACACGCGCATCTTGGGCACATCGGCAGCCCCGGGCCAGCCCATCCGTTCGCGCGGGTAGGGTAGGCGTGGGGATTGGCAAACGCTTTCGCGGTTGCCTGCTTTGGTGAGAGGACTTTGGACGCACCGCTCGCCGACACCTTTTCAGTGCCGAGGATGACTGACATGACGCGCTCGTTTTGGCGAGCTGGCCCTGCCTTGACCCGAAGACCCCATACCGCTGACGTTCTCGTTGTGTCGCTTGGCGGCACGCCCGACCATTCCCGTGGTCGACCGCTGCGCAGCCGGTGAATCTCTCCTTGCGGAGGTTGCTCCACCGATGCGTTGCTACCGCTTCGCCAAGACACCGAAAAAACTCACCCCGTTTAAGGGCTTGCCCCGCGATGTCGAGAAAACGTCTTCCGTCTCAGAGTGACTTCCACGTTGCCGTGGGGCCAAACGCGTCGATCATCACAAGTGTTGATCGCTACGCTTGAACAACCGATTCGCCTTCTACCCGCTTGCCCCCATCGTCAGAAGGGGCGCAAACATCCTTGCCGGCTATGCAGAGCCACGGTGGGCGATCACTCGCCTCCAGCCTCTCTGCCAAGATTGTTACTCTGGACTTCTGCCTGCTCTTGATGTGCGACGTCCCTCACCCGCAACCCGCATGCTCTCGGCTCCATGTAGAGCTTTCGCCCTGTGGAAGGCCCCCGGATTCTGGGATCCGGGCTGCCGTGTCCGAGGCCAGACGCTTGTTACGCTGCGTCCAGCGCTTTGGGAGGTTCACCACTCGATTGCCCTACTCGCCGTTTTGGCTTTCGCAGGGGGTTCGCAGGGGTATTGGCCCTGCGTCGATGGGGAGACCGACCCGCTGACGCCCTGTGTCGCGCACACCCCGAACCGACCGAGGAAGCTTCGCCTTCGCGTGCTTCGCGCCGCTCCACCTTGCCTTTTCTTGCAAGACTGAGCGTCGGACTGTCGTGGGAGTGCGCCAAGACCTCTTGGAGCGGCCGCGTGCGTAAACGCGAATCGCTACCAGGTGGCCGCAAGGCGCCTTTCGTTTGACCGAGACCCTTCGTATGCGTCCGTCACGTTTCCGTGCGGTGCACGCGCCCGTTGTCCCACCCGAAGGTGACACACCGAACGCCGGACGGCGTTTTGGCGCCGGCCTGGCATCTCAGCCCGCAAGGGAGCGAGTGTTCGCCCTCTCCGCGGACATCCAAGAACTCTTGTCGCCCCACGAACCGCCGCGTCCCTTTTGGGAGACCCGAAAGACTCGTTGGGCTAGGCCACCGTTCACTCGAGGTAGCTCCCTTTTTGGGGAGCTACGGTTCGGGCTTATGTGAGGCCAGAGCCTGTCGATCAAACTGCTGCAACATACTTCGGTTTGCGAGCGTACCCGAACGAGCTGTCACCCTCGAAGGACGGAGGCCGCGACCTCCTTCCGCTGCTCTGCCGCGCCCGCACGCCCACTTTCGTGGTCGTGACCGCATTTGCAGAGTCGAGCCCTGGGCAGCTCCGTCGCGACGCTTGGCTGGTCGTTTGTGATGCTTGACGCACCGTTGGGACCAGTTGACGCGTTGCCGACGTGTAGGCCGCGAACGCTCCGGTGAAGGAGGCACACGACCCAACATGGCTACACAAGGGTCGAAGCACCGAGCAAAGGAACCCTCTTGGCGCCGGCCCTCCGGACGTGCCGGGTGGGAGGCGTGGCACTGCGCATGGCGCAATGCCGGAAGGTATGCCCCTTCTCTTTGTGCTTCGGGTGCCCGGGTCGTCGGTGTCGTTTGCCCGCCGCAACCCGTGGAAGGTTACGTGGACGCCCGGACCGACCTTAGCCCCGCGCCGATGTGGACTCCCGCGAAGGAAACCACCCGGTACACGGAGGCGAGGCACCTTCCCCCGACACGCTGGCTGGCGCGTCCAGTTTTGCCTTCTTTGGGAAGGCGAAACCCAACGCCCAGTCATGCTGCCCTCTGCCCCACGCCGCCCCCCGGTTGCTCGAAGAGCACCGGGTTTTGATGAGCATTGCAGGGACCCAGTAGATGACCCGGCAAGCCGGAGCGCACATACGGGGTGGTTACAGAAGGCGAGGACACCCAAACCCCAGCGTGACCCGCCTGGCTCTGACAAGCCAAGCAGCGCTGAAGGTGGGAAGACCGCGTTGCTCGGAAGAGCGCTTCGGCCTTCGACGTGCCCCCTGACGGGTTCTACGACGACGAACTCGCGGGAGATGTTCCGCGAACTTCGTAAGGACGCTTATGCTCCAAACTTTGGCCTCCGACAAGACAAAAACTTTCGCAATTTCATATATTTTACCCACAAATTGCCCCACAGGTTTTCCACAGGGTTATGGGCAGCTTGTCCCCGGATTTTGGTGGCAAAGCTGTGGGAAAGTGCCCCGGAGCTGCATGTGTGCATGGTGCAGCTGTTGTGGTGTGCACGTGACTCGTCGCCGCCTTGCGGCAGTTTGCCTATCGAAGCTCGACGGGCGGCAACGTTGTGCCCATCTCGCCGGACCCATCTCCGCGGTTTTGTGCTTCGCCGAGCCCAAGCTGCCCTTCGAGGTTGCGGCCCCAGCACTTGACTGACCCGTTGCCGAGGTGGGCGCAGTTGTGGTTCGAGCCCGCGACCAGCGCAATGGCCGTCAGGCCTGGTCCAAAATCGATGCTTGGCAGATTGGCTCCCATCTCCAAAGGAGCATCGCCGCGCGGCTGTGTGTCGCCAAGGCCCACTTCGCCAAAGAAATTGAAGCCCCAACACTTGATGCTGCCGTTGTCGAGGCGCGCGCAGCTGTGCTGGGTGCCCGCGGCCACTTCAAGGGCTGTTCGGCCGGGCCCGAGATCCACGAAGGGAAGGCTGCTGCCCATCTGCAGAGGACCGCCGCCGCGATCCTGGGGGTCGCCCAGGCCCAAGCGACCTTGCGTGTTCACGCCCCAACACTTGATGCTGCGATTGTCGAGTACGGCGCAGACATGGAGGTCTGCGCTGGAGATCTGCAGCGCGGTGCGTCCGGGGCCAAGGTCCACAAAGGGCAAACTGCCGCCCATCTCGCCCGGTGCGTCGCCGCGGTTCTGCCGATCGCCGAGCCCAAGCTGCCCTTCGAAGTTGCGGCCCCAACACTTGACGGCGCCGTTGTCGAGGCGCGCGCAGGTGTGCACAGCGCCGGCGACCACTTGTAGTGCCGTTCGTCCAGGGCCCAGGTCCACGGAGGGCAAACTGGTCCCCAGTTCGGCCGGACCGTCGCCGCGATCGATGGTGTCGCCGAGCCCAAGCTGCCCGCTGAAGTTTGCGCCCCAACACTTGACGGAGCCGTCGTCGAGGCGCGCGCAGGTGTGACTCGCGCCAGGGCTCAATTGAAGCGCTGTCCGGCCGGGGCCCAGGTCGATGGCGGGTAGATTGACGCCCATCTCTCCAGGGCCGTCCCCGCGATTGTTGGTGTCGCCAAGACCCAGCAGCCCACTCACGTTGCGGCCCCAACACTTGACGGCGCCGTTGTCGAGGCGCGCGCAGGTGTGCCCAGCGCCGCATTGGACGTCGAGGGCCGTGCGCCCCGGCCCAAGATCTACGAAAGGCAAGTTGCTGCCGAGCTCGCCCGGCTTGGCTCCGCGGTTTTGCAGATCGCCCTGGCCCAGTTGCCCCGAGACGTTGGACCCCCAACATTTGACGGTGCCGTCCTCGAAGCGCGCGCACATGTGCGCCCCGCCTGAGGCCAGTACGAAGGCAGGAGGCTGCGGGCCCGTGTCCTGTCCGATGGCATCCTTCGGGCCCGCGTCGATGTTTGGTTGCGCTGCCCCCGGCACGAAGGGGGGCTCGCCCGGCAGGGGGCAGCCTTCGGGGCTCGCGCAGGCGGCCGGGTCGACGCTCGCGGGGACGCAGGTGCCAAGGTAGCTGCACGTCGTGTCGTCGGAGCACCGGACTCCCTCGCAGGCGGCGTAGAGCACGATGGGCACCTTGAGCCGGGTGTGCGGCACGAAGGCGAGCGTCCGTTTGGCAACGATGCAGCCGCTCGCATCGCTGGCATTCAGGCAGGCCGAGGCAGGTTTGCCGCGGAGGCCCAGCGCCACGCGCGGCGTGAGCGGAGCGTCTTTGCCCGCGGCACCGGGCACAACGTACACGTCCCCGAGCTCGCCATCGCCGAGCCATGGCTCGCTCGACTGCACCACGGGCGTAGCCTCGGCCCCCGAGTGACTGGCCCACAGGCCAACGTTCATGCCGCTGGCGTAGGCAACGTTGCTGCGCAGCACCACGCCCACCTGCGTGGCATCCCTGCAAGATGCAAGCAACACCACACCGAGCACGACAGGGCCCAGCCACCGCTTCACAGGCATCAAGCTACCATTTGCTTGCGGTTGCGGGCGCGCGAGCCATGGCGCATGGTGTGCGAGTCCTCGCGTGATGGCGCCGGCGTGTGCCCAGTGGTCGCGTCAGTGTTTCTTGGGGTGCTTGCCGTGTTTGGTGCCCTTGGGCGGCGTGGCGGGCTCTTTGGGCGTGGTGCCGGGGGCTGGCTCTTTGGGCGGTGCGACGCCCGGGGCGGGCTCTTTGGGCGTTGCGCCGGGGGCTGGGGCAACCGCGGGGCCCTTGGGGGCCTCATCGCCGTGGGTGTGCGCGCGGTGGCCGCGCTTCTTGGCGTCGTCGAGCCACTTCTCGAGGGCGCCTTGACCG
>JBIKNA010000630.1:0-3412 GCA_044358965.1 Polyangiaceae bacterium | reverse complement strand
GGCCCCGATACTATTTAAGTCGCATCGCTTCGGCGACAGTGTCGCGTAACCGATCGGAATTGCTGTGTTCTAAAGATCACGCCGATGACCGAGCGCGATTCGACTACAGACGCCGGGCGCCATTTGGGCTTGGGACCCAAATGCAGGAGGTGGGGCCCCAGCGGCAATGCCTCTGGGGCGGAGGACTGCGTCCTCCGATAACAAAGGAAGCTAAATCGCTGAGCTTGATCGAAGATCATGCTCGGTGAGTTAGCGCGCGCATCCGTCCGTGCCTGCAACAGGCACGTTTACCCAACAGGGGTCAGCGAGACCCGTGCACGAAGGCGTCGGCGGCGACCACGGCACTGCGGTAGGTCGCGGGCAGGTCCCGACGTTGCGCCTCGGCGGCGAGGGCCGTGTCCAGGTCCGCGCGAGAGAACTCGCGGCGTGGAGCGATGCGCAAGTAGTCATCGGCAAGGCGGTTGCGAAAGCCCACGTAGAACCCTTGCAGCGCTTGCTCTTGGGCGGCGGGCTGGGTGTTCGCAACGGCCTGGAGCAGCGCGCGGGACTGGGCAGAGTCCAAGTCGTAGATGGTGACGAGCTTCTCGAAGGCGAACGCCTCGATGCCGGCCTGGAGCAGCACGGGGTACTGCGCCAGCACCGCCCGCAAGTCGTCGCGACCAAGGCGTAGATCCGTGGCCAAAAATCCAAGACTCTGATCGCTGGCGGCCTCGAGCCGGGCCAGCGTGGTCTCGTCCAGGTTCAGGGTGGCTCGATGCGCCCGCAAGTCTGCGAACATGGCCGCACGGGTCTCTGCGGCCTTCACGAAGTCGGCGACCAGCTTGATGGCGGTGCCCACGGCCACGGTGATGGCCGCTGCCACCGCGGCGGGAGGAAACAGCGCGGCCACGAAGCCACCGAGCGCGATGATGTCGCCCGCCAGCGCCAGGGACGATGCCACGTGTGTCTCGGGGTTGAAGTTGCGCCAATCGTCGTAGGTGGTGACGGCCATGAGCGCGACGCCCACGAAGGGCGTGAGCTTGGTGGCCGCGCCGGCGAGCCGGGTGCCCAGGGCCAAGGAGCTCTTGCTCACCTGCGCAACTTGCGCGAGCACCAGTGCAATGTCGGGCGATACGCCGGCGATGGCCATCACGGCCTTGCGATGGTCTTCTTGTTGCCAGGCATCGCTGGCCCGCATCATGCCGCCCATGACGCTGACCACCAGCACCGCCCGGCCAAAGCCCGTGGTGGGATCCGTGGTCACCAGCCACTGCAGCTTCTTGGCGCTCTCGGACAGGGCCGGGCCTTTGGCGTTCAGCACCTTGGCGATGGCGTCCATGGTGGCGCTCACGGTCAGCGAGGCCAGGCGCGCGCGGAGCTTTACCGCCGGGCTCAGAATGCTTTCGACGTCTTCTTTGCGCGGAGCACCCATTGCACTCGCGAGATCGCGCGCGCCCCAGATGGCCAACGTGCGCTGCACAAGCGCCGGCACCAGGATCTCGCGGATGACTTGATCCACCGCAGCCTCGCCCGACAACCCCGTGGCCCGCTCGGCCAAAATCCGATAGTCGAGTTCGTAGCGCGTGCCCTCGCGAAGTATGGGCGTGCGATCCCCTGCGAGCACGTGGTCGGCAAAATACAGCGCGTGCACGGCGCCCTCGGCGGAGTTCGCGAGCATGGCATAGGCCCGGTAGACCCGCTGGGGCACGCTGCCGAGGCCCCGGCTTTCGATGGCGCCGCCCACGCGGCCCATGGCCGCCGTGGCACCGATGGCCGGCTTGAGCTCTTTGGCGCCCCCGGCATCGCGCACCTCGATGGGCTCCACGGTTCTGAGCAAAAGTTCTCGAAGGCTCTCGAGCCGAGCCTTTCGGAGTTGCTGCACCCGTGACTGACTCTCGTAGGCCCGCACGAAGCCCTGGCTCTCGTCGGCCGAGAGCAGCGGCGCCACGAAGCCGAGCTCTTGCGCGAGCCGCTCGTCCGAGGCTTGTACGGCCTCGTGTGCCTCTTTGGCGCGGACGTAGGCTTCGTCGAAGCGGGCATACTGCTCCGTGAGCGCGGCCTCGCTTGTCTCGGCAAGGACATCGCCGGACTCGGCCGTGCACGCGCCGAGCGAGGGGGCCAACACAAACGCGAGCAGCCCTAGCCAAAGCCGGAGCGAGACACGTTTGGACCTGGCGACCATGTAGGACTTGGGCTGCAGCAAGTGCGCCAAGGCCAAAAGCCCCGCAAAAGGCTACGGCTCATTCCCGTGGGCGTCGCCCCCGCGAGACAGTCGCGCCGGGGTGATCCACTCGGAGTTGCGCCCTTAGGTCCGGGGCAGCAGCTTGCGCCAGTCGACGAGGGACACGGATTCGCGCACCAGGGACAGTTCGACCTGCCGCTCGTGGCCCGACAGATCGCCGCCGATCTCGAAGGGCACCTCGCGATCGAACTCGAAGCGGCACTTGGTCACGAAGAAGTTGTGATCGTTGGGGATGGGGTGTGCGCCGCGCCAAAGCCAGGGCAAGCGCATGGTGGCCTCGACCGGGGAGCCGGCGTACACGCGCACGGCCATGCGATCGGGAACCAAGTGCGCAAACGGGAAGCCCCGAAAGCCCAGGCCCAGCTCGCAAGTGGTGGAGGCGCCGCCCACGCTGATGGGGCCCTCGTAGAGCACCGCGCCAGTGCCACCGTTGGGCATGGGGATGGGGTTGCCGTAGTCGTTGACCGTGAGCGCAGGCTCGCCGGTGTTGATGACGCGCACATGGGGCACGTCGCGGCGCCGCAGGTTGCGCGGGATGGTGCGCGTGAGCACGCTGCGCAAATACCCCGCGCTGGCGCCGCCCATGTTGCCCAGGGGTGTGCTCGGGTCTTGGCGCATGTTCTTGTAGTCTGCAAGAATCTGCGCGTCCCAGCCGGTGCCCGCAAAAGGTGTTACCCGACCGCAGGTTTCGACCAAACGAAAGTTGCGCACCGGCGGCTCTGCCGCTTCGCGCAGCTTGGAGAGCCCATCGAGCACGGCGCGGGTGCCGAGCTGACCTGTGGCCCGGGCCCACGCGTTGCCCGTGCCCAGGGGCAACAGCCCAAAGACCGGCACGTCTACTTTTTGCGCCCGCAGCTCGTTGAGCAGCGCCACCGCCGTGCCATCGCCCCCGCCCGACAGCAACACGCGCGGCGGCTTCTGCCGCAACACGTCGCGCACCCAAGCCTGGGCCTCTTCGAGCGTGTGCGTGACCGCAACACGGGCCGCGGGAAGAATGCTGGCGATGCGGTCTCCGAGGGCGTCGGAGCCGTGCCTTGCGTGGACGTTGACGAGCACTGCGACGGTCATGGGCCGCCCATGAAGTTAGCGGCGCCGCGACCAAGATCCGTCAGCGTTTGGTCATGCCGCCACGCGGAAGACCCGCCCCAGAACCATGGCGCTACCGCCCACCGACGCGACACACAAAAGGAG
>JBIKNA010000219.1:0-11502 GCA_044358965.1 Polyangiaceae bacterium | reverse complement strand
CACGTTGAGCACCTGCCCTGTGGACCCCGAGCTCTTCGACACGATGCACCGAGTCAGATCGATGCCCCGGGTGAGCGCGCCTTCGGGGTACGCGGCGAGGATCTCGTCTTTGGACACCGTGGGAAAGTGTGCAAGGTCTTCGAGGCTACGGAGGTCTTTGGCCGACACGCCCGCGCGCGCGTACTTGTCGCGGTAGAGATCGACGTGCTGCTGTGCGTGGGCCACAAGGCGACGCAAGCGCTGCAGCTGGTACGCTCGGGTCACGGCCAGCGGCAGTCGCGGTCTCAGCAAGAACCCCGGGTATCCGCGCGCGATGTGCGCCGTATTGATCGCGAACTCTCGGGCGGTGAAGGGGCGCACGGTGGCTATGACATCACTGCTGCGGGCAGCTGAGAAGTCGCGGTTGCAGGTTCAGCCCATGCCTTCGGGCACATCGCAAAGCAGCGACATCACGAAATGAGCCCGGCGCGCGAGAGTGGATGGGTATCTGGCATGGTCACCGGCGGGGCAAAGCGCGGGCGCACCGCGTGGTACGCAGCAAAGAGAACGAGCGCCAGGGCTGCGTATCCGAAGTATCCAAACACCGGCATGGCAAAAACATGCCAACGACCAGCGTACGGAGCGTCATACGTCCAGCGTGGCTGCGCGGGGTAGTTCCACATCTCGCCGGCAAGCCCCGCACCCATGTTGCCAAGACCAATGCAAAGTACAAGTGACCATGAGCCTGCAGCTACGTTTGCAAGAAGGCTCGGGCGCGAGCGGAGCCAGTTGGATGCGTCCAGCAGCAATCCGGCGCCAAGCAACCCGAGCGGCAACGAAAGGCCCCGGAACAGCAGCGCAAGCCCAAGCAGCGCGAGCCCCGTCGCCCCAGCCATGACTGCCCAAGCGTGACGCTGCCGGGTGGCCTGAGGGGCCCGAGGCCACAGCAAGAGCGCCAGCATCGACGCGTCCCAGGTGGCCGGGAGCAGCGTGGCAAAGAAGTAGGTGGAGCGCAGCATCTGCACCCAGTGCGGAACGTCTGGGCTTGGGCTGTAAGTCCAGCTACCCAAGAGCCACAGATTGGCGAGCTCGAAGAGCCACCACGCGGCGGCGGAGGCCAGGAACATGAACGCGAGCTCCGTAGGCCTCGAGAACAGCAACGAGACTCCCGTGCGCTTGTGAATGAGGCTCTCGGCTGTGAGGATGAAGCCCGTCCACACGATGCCGTACCAGTACTCGCAGACAGGCTGCAGATGGACGAGGGTGAGGAACTGCCCCAGCGCGAGCAGCAGGATTCCGATGATGAGCGTCCCCGACGTCATGCGTATGCGCTCCAGCATAGCCGGACGCGGGAGACTGCCCGTGGTATCCAAGATGACACCGTGCGCGACGGGATGCCCAGCGTCACTGCAGAGATTGTGGCCCTGGCCCGGGCGCTTGGCTTCGTGCTCTCCGCAGACGTCGACCGGCGCACCACCGTAGACCGCGCGCTTGCCCCGGGGTACCTGCAACCAGGTCTTGCTTGGCTTCGTCGACGACGCGGAACGGTGCCACGGGTAGCTGTGCGTAGCGTGTCGGGTGGGCTCGTCGACCATCTGGCCCTGCGGACGCAGGCCATCGACGATGCGCTGGCCGCGGCAGTCGACCAAGGTGTGTCGCAGCTCGTGATCCTAGGCGCCGGCCTCGACGCGCGTGCGCACCGGCTGCGTGCGCTGGGCCATGTGCAAGTATTCGAGGTGGACCATCCGGCCAGCCAAGTGGTCAAAGAACGTCGCGCAAGCGCCCTGCCGCGCGTGGCCCGTGCACTCACCTATGTCCCGGTGGATTTTGCCAAAGACGATCTGCGCGCGGCATTGGCCCATGCGGGGCATGTTGCGACGCGGAGCACCGTATGGGTCTCGGAGGGGGTGACCATGTATCTGCCGCAGGTTGCCACCGTGGGCACCCTCGGCGCGCTACGAGAACGCTCTGCGGAAGGCAGCGTGCTGGTGATGACCTATATGGAGACGCCGTCCCGGCCCATTCCTCCGGCTGCCCGGGCCATGCTCGACCGCGCCCTTTCGCGCATGGGCGAGCCCCTTGGGGCCACCTACACGCAAGCCCAAATCGCCTCCATCGTCCGCGACCACGGCTTCGCCTTGCGAAGCGACACGTGCAACGTGCAGTGGGCCGCCACCGGACACGGCGGCGCGTCGTGGGCTCGCCCCTTCCGCGCCGAGCGCCTGATCGTGGCCGTACGCCCGAGCGCCGGGTCGCACCCGGAACACCCCGAGCCGGCTTTGCGGGCGTTCTAGCGACGGCGGTACCAGCGCTATCCGGCAACGCCGTCGAGCGATGTGCGTAGGTATTGATGGAACGCGTGGATGCGTTCTTCGCGGGTACCAAGAACGCCGGGTTGCTGCGATGTCTCGAGGCCACGTTGCACGGCTTCGAAGATGCGACCGTCTTCGCGCATGAGCAGCAAGAACAGCTCCCGGGCGGCGCGGTCTGCCGCTCTGGCAACCATGCGCTCAGCGAGCGGTCGCCCCTGCTGGCCCAGGTCGAGGAAGATGCGCACGAGGCTCCGACACCGTGTGGGCGACAACGGCAAGATGGACTGAACGAAGGTGACCACCGCCGTTTGCCCCAAGAGCAACGAGGGAAACGCGTGCACGTGCTCGAAGGCCACGGATGCATCGGGGCGAAACCAACGCAAGAGCCCTTTGTAGAGCGCGGAGTCTGTGCCCAGCTCGTCGTGCACGGTGGTGTGCTTGTCACCAAGCTCGTGCGCCTCTTTTCGCCCCACACCTGGCGCCCCCTGAAAGAAGCGGAACACGCGGGGGTGCCGGGCCACGAAGTTATCGTGCAAAAGTGGCACGTGATAGCTCTCGAGCACGTTCTCGATGGGGACCTTCCAGTTGCACGGGTGGTCTATGGACAGCGAAACCGCGAGGCGCGGCGCCGAGCGGAACCAGGCTTCGAGTTTGCTCGCGACCTGTGGCCCCAGGCTCTCGCGAAGGCCAGCACCCGTGGGCGCCAGCGATACGAAGACCAGGGGACCAAGGGTGTCGACGCGTATGGGCTGCAGGCGTAGGTCGCCCTTCGTGAGCGGTACAAAGCATGCTGCGTCGGGGATTTTGCACGCTACGCCATCGGCGTCGTACTCCCAGCCGTGGTACTGGCAGCGCAGCCTTCGCTGGTTGCCGCGTGCTTCGTGTGTCAAGAGCGCATGCCGGTGCGCGCACACGTTCAAGAAACCTCGGAGCTCGTGGTCTTGGGTGCGCTGAACGATGATGGGGGCACCGGCGATGCTGTCGGTGACGAAGTCACCTTTTGCAGCGAACTCGTGCGTGCTGCCGATACAATGCCATCCAGGCCGAAACACCTGCGCAAGCTCACGCGCGTAGATGTCCGGGGCGTGGTAGGCGGCCGTCTGTAGCAAGTGCGGCAGCCGCTCCGTGTGGATCCAGTTCGACATCGGGCGTTCGCGTGACGATGATACCGCGGAACAACGCGCAGCTGTCCCGTAGCCCAGTACACAACAGTCAGTGTCCGTTTAGGGGCGCGGCACCGCCTCGACCACCAGCACCTGGTACGCGCCCAAGGTGACGGGTGCATCGCTGCGGATGGCCTGGCAATCGCCCCAGGTGCGCAGTCGTGCGCCCGGCTTCGCACCCACAACGGCGCTCACATCGACTTCGACCTCGGCGTTGCGTGGGTTGACCAACAGCGTGACACTCTGGCCGTTGCCTTTTTGCCAGGTGCGCCACTCGAGCGGCTCGCCTTTGCCAAACTGCGCGGCTTCTTGCGCCTGGCCAAACATCACGGGCACCAGCGTGTCTTCGAGCGCATGCATCTCGGTGAAGGCAGCCCAGGCTTCGCGATCATCGCCGGCAAACCAGCCCTTGCGCCCGGCGAGCTTGGGGTTGTCGCCTGTCATGGTGAAATAGAACGCAGACACGGCACCGTTGGCGATGCTGGATGCGATCTGCGCGCGCACTTGTGGCGCCGTGGGCTGGGTCAGGCTCATCTCGGGTATGCCCACCATCTGCAAAATGGGCATCACGGGCATGGTGCTCGCGTGTTTGCCCGTGCGCCACGTGCCCCAGGTGCCCTCGTTGGCCGACGTCACCGTTTTGGTGAACGGGTAGGTGATGGGCATCATGACATCGTAGAACCGCGCGCCAACGGCCAGACCGCGGTCGAACGCCAGCGCCGCAGCAAAGGGCAACCCCAGCGTGTCGGTGGGCGACTGCGCGGCGGGTACGTATGCGCTCTCGCCCGCCTTGGGCGGATAGTCCTTGAGCAATTGGTTGGTGCCCGGGTTTGCGCCGCGCAGGATGCGCCGGATCCCGGCGGCCGTGGCGTGATCATCGTTGAGGTCGATCTCGTCGGGCCCGAACCACATCACCACCGTGGGGTCGTCGGCGGCGGCGCGAATGTCGGCCTCCATGGCGTCGTGGCCCTCTTGCGTAAACGGGTCACTCCACAAGAGGTGCGCAAACCTCATGCGTGGTTCGGCGTAGACCGCGTCGCGCACGGGCGCGTTGTACCGGGAACGCTCCTGGATGACGTTGAAGCCGGCGTCGGCCAGCATGCGCACAAATCCCCGGGCGTCTTTGGGGTTCCACGCTTGGCATGGCGCGCCCGCGGGGCATGTGTCGACCACCTTGGTGTACTCCCAACCGCCGTTGTACACGCCGCGCACAAAGAACGGCTTGCCGTCGACCCAGAAGCGCCCGCGGGCGTCGACGCAGGTGCGCTTGCCCGTGCAGGTGGGCGCTGCGCTCTGCCAATCGCGCGCGTGTGCAGCCAAACACTGCTGCAGGTCGAGGGCCGCGGGGTCTACGTCGGCGTCGGGGCCAGCGCCAGGCACAGGTGCATCGGGCGCGGCGGCATCGGCGCCCGCGGTAGCTGCCGCGGTAGTTGCCGTCGAGCAAGAGAACCCGGATGCCGCTGCGACACCGACGACCGCCATGACGCCGAGGACTTCGGAGACGCGCATATGCAGTGCTGTTAGCGCGCGGATCCCTCGCGCGCCACCCCCGGCCCGAACCCCGTCACGAAGGCGATCAGCCAGGCTGCATTTTTATGGTCAGACGTTACGGCGCAGGCGTGTATGGCCGGACGCCGAGCTGGTTGCCACCAACTGCAAACTCGCAGACCAAGTTGTACCCTGGCGCGTTGAACGACTTTTGCGGCGTGCACATGGCCATGGCGCAACCAACCTTGGTGGTGCTCGACCAAACCAGTTGCGTGTAGTGTGCGCATACTTTGCCGGCTGCGCAGGTGTTGTTCGTCAGATCGTAGTTGGGCTTTTCGGCCCACCAGTTGCCCAGGCCCTGATCGAAGAGCGCAGACACTTTGCCCGCGTTCGTCGCGTCGGCAAGGGTGAGCCCGGCGGCGGTAGCGCCGGCGATGTTCTCGCCCACGTACTTGCCCGTCCACCCGGGCACGTTCTTTCGTTCCTCGCCGGTGGTGTGCGCCACCACGCAGCCTTGGGCCAGTTCGCCGGCAAACGCGGCCAGGTTGTCGTCCCAGCTCAGTGATTGCATCGAGGCGGCGCCAACGCTGGTGCGCCATGTGTTCATCTTGGCCACGAGGGCGTCTTTTTGCGCGGGAGACAGTTGCGCCAGCGCCGCAGTGGGCTTTTCTGGTGTGCTGGTACCGCTACCGACGGGGGCCAGCCGGGGTTTTGCCACCGGCGCGCGCGATATCTCCCGGGGGGCCGGCTGCGAGGGGGCCGCGTTTGCCGAGATGGCCGCAACGCCAAGGGCCAACGACGCTGCAAGGGCAGACAGGGGAGCCAATTTCTTCAAGGTCTTCATGGCCGTTTTGATCCTTCGAAGCAGGCTATCGGGCTTACGGGCAAAAGGGATGGACGAGGGCAGCCGTACAAATATTCTCTGGGCTTGCCCGTGCCCCAGCTTTTTCCGCGGATTTTGCCGGGCAAGGTGGCTGCCCTAGGTCATGTAGATGCCGCCGTTGACCTGGATGGTCTGACCGGTGACATATCCATTGCAGGCGACGGCGACCAGAAGCTCGCCCACGTCTTCGGGGGTGCCAAAGCGCCCAACGGGCACCTTGGCTGGACTGGCTGCAGGGTTGCCGGCCAACATGTCGGTCTCGATGAGCGCCGGGGCGATGGCGTTGGAGGTGATGCCCTCTTTGGCCAGCAGCGACGCGTAGCTGCGCATGAGTCCCTCGAGCCCCGCCTTGGACGCCGCGTAGTGTGGCCCCACGATGCCACCGACCCGCGCGGCCGTGGATGACACGAAGAGCAGACGCCCCCACTTTCGTGCGCGCATGTCTGGGAGCACCGCAGAGCACAGCAAGAACGGAGCTCGTAGGTTGACGGCCATGGTGGCGTCCCAGGTGGCCACGCGCAGGTCTTCGAGCGGCAGTGCACGCGCGATGCCAGCATTGTTCACGAGCACATCGATGGGGCCCCACGCCTTGCGAATGGTGTCCAACATCTCGTCGATCTCCGCGGGATGGGACACGTCTGCACAGACGCTCATGGCCGTGCCGCCCTGGGCTTCGATCTCTTCGACCACCCGGAGCGCATCGTGGCTGCCCGCGCGGTGGTTGACAGCGACGCGGGCACCAGCCCGGGCGAGCTCTAGGCAGATCTGCCGGCCGATGGACCGCCCACCGCCGGTGACGAGGGCGACCCGTCCACGCAGTGAGTCTTGTCCGCGCAGCGGCTCTTGAGAGGGCGTATCCACGGCGTCACCGTACCTTTTCTTTCGTCCGAAACGGGAGATGTTGCATCACTCCGGTACCGGCGCTCATGCCGCACCCGCTGCGATGTTGGCCGCTTGAGCTGTCGCGCTGACGCGACGCGACGCCGAACCCTGCGACGCGCACCACGCGAGATACGCCCGCAAGCTGATGTCGGGGTTTCGGGCGTCTTCTTCTCCGTAGAGCGGCTCGCCGCGCAGCGCGCGCTCGGTGGCTGCGCGCAGAGCTTCGTGGTAGCCCTCGAACACAACCAGATCGCGCAGCCAACGGCTTCGGCGCGTGTCGTGTTGCAGTACCTCGCAGGTGGCCTTGTGCAATGCCTCGAGCTGCCCCGGATACAGCGCCAACAGCTCGAGGTCGTACCCGAACTGCGCGCCGTCGTGGTGCGCCCCGAGTAGGTGACGGATGATCTGCGCCGGCGGGCTTGCGAGCCCAGACAAATCCAATGGTGCCACCGCGCGGCCCGCCAGCAAGAACGGCAGACGAATGGCCCGGTGCTGCAACAGCCGCGCACGCCAAGTGTTGCGCACGGGATTGTTTGCGCATGTGCCGACGGTGTTGGTGCGAAACACAAGTCGCGCGAGCATGCGCTGCACGCCGACGAGAACCTGGTCGGGGGTTGGCGTGACGGGCACGATTCCCGCGGCTTCGATGCGCGCCAGACGCTGCACGATGTTGGTGTAGCCCGGCAAGAGCAGGCGCCCCCAGAGAGAGGTGTGCGGAGCCTCGAGCTGCGCAAGTGCCCGATGGGCCCGCACGGCAAAGAAGATCATGGCCAACGTGGTCGAGCCATCGAGCAGGCCGATGGCAAAGAACGAAGGCGTCGCATGGCGAACGCCAATGAACGTGGCGTAGGTGGCCGAGAAGCCCTTGAGAAACACGAGCGAGGGCAGCGCGGGGTAGAAGCGACGCAGGTCGAGCCGCAGCAGCCCGCACATGAAGCCCAGGGTCATGACGTTGCCGCAGGCCAACATGTGCCACACCTGACCGGATTCGGCGAAGGGGTAGCCTCCGCCGCCCAAGAGCCGGTTGACGCGATCGAGTGTCTGGAGCGTGAGTTCGGGCTTGGCCATGTACGACAGAGCCGGCAACACGAAGTTGAGCGTGAGCAGGGTGTACACAACCTCGAAGGCTCGGTACGCGCGCCCGGGGTTCGTGGGGGTGAGCAGGCTCATCAGCGCGGTTTCTTTCTTGGGGCTGGGGGGAACATGACTCGCACCGTGGCGTCGTCGCGGGCCGCAAGGGTGTCCAACATGAGCTCGATGCCTTGGCCGCGACCCACGCGCGCCCAGGCCAGCGCCCCTCGCCAGCCGGCCACGTTGCTGAGGGGATCGCGGAACATGGCCTGCTGGAGCTCGGGCAGCTGTGCAAGCAGCGACGCAACGGGGTTCATGCACAACGCGAGCACGCTGCTGCCGGTTGCGCGAACGAAGGCCGCAGCGACATCGAGATCCCGGGCGGCGAGCTCTGCGGGGGAGGCACCGGCCACCGCGGCGGCCTCGAGCGCATCGATGGCGCGTTCTGCGGCCTCGAGCGCTTGCGCGGGCGCACCGTTGCCGAGCAGCTCCAGCATGCTGCGCGCCAGCGAGCGTCGGACACGCAACAAGTCGGCGAAGATGGACTCTCGCACCGCCGGCGAGCGGGCGAGGGTGGCCAACGTGGCGATCAGGTCTGGTCCACCGGCCCGCAGGTAGTCGCGCACGGTGTAGCCGCTGCCTTGGCGCACGGAGACCAAGTGCTCGGCCTCGAGCCGCGAAAGCGCGCCACGCACGGTGACCCGGTTCACTCCAAAACGCTGCGCAAGCGCGCGCTCGGCGGGTAGGCGGACACCGGCAGGGAGCTCGCCGCTCAAAATGGCGTTTCGCAGCGCGTCGGCGCACGCGTCGACGACCGAAGGGGCCGGCGAAGGATCGGGATCGGCCCCAAGGAACCGTGCTCCATCTGGCATGACCAATTGGTACGGCCAATTTTTGAGGCTGTCAAATGGGAGCCCCCAAAGGGCGCGCTTTTGTCGTCCCCGGATGCTCGTTGTGGAGTCTTGCGTGGCCCGCGTTACGCTCCGGGGCACATGTTGTTCGCTGCGCCGTCGACTTCTTCTCGGGCATTGTTCCTCCGTCGCGGAGCCTTCCGCGTTATTCCCGGCGCCGGTCTGCTGGCCTTGGGGGTGTTTGTGGCCCAAGGCTGTGGCGAGGAAACATCGGGCCCCTCGGGCACATCGGATGCAAGCGCCGAGGCCGCCGTCACCCTGCCACAAGACGCCGCCCGCGACGTGACAGCGACGGATACGGGGACCGCTGACGCTGCGCCGGTGTTGGACGCAGGGCCTCCGGTGCCGCCCTTCGACTGGGTCGGGGTGGTGGGCACCGGGCAGAGTCTCTCCGTTGGCTCCACCGCGGCCCAGGTGCTCAGCACCGCGCAGCCGTTTCAGAACAAGAAGCTCTTCGACGACGGGCCCAGCCCCAAGTACCCCCTCGACGGCGGAGGTGCCGTGTACTCGCTTGTGCCGCTGACGGAGCCGTTGCGCCCCGCCATTGCCGGGTACGCCGATACCCAGTACCCCAACAACATCGCGGGCGAGAGCCCCAACACGGGTATGGCCAACCAGATCTCGGCGCTGTGGAAGGCTCGGGCGCCAGGTGACTACATCACGCTGCATTCGGTGGTGGGCTGGTCCGGCAGACCTCTTGTCAACATCGACAAGGCGGGCCCCGACGGCGGCGCGCCCGGTCGCGCGTATGGTGGCAGCCTTAAGAGGCGCGCGCGTTCAAGGCCCTGGCTGACGCCGCGGGCAAGACTTTTGGCTACGGTGCCGTCATCCTCACGCACGGTGAATCCGACGCGGCCAACCCGGCGTATGGCACCGCGCTCGTGTCGTTCGTCAACGACTACAACGCGAACCTCAAGGCCATCACCAAACAGACGCGAGACATCGTGCTCTTGGTGTCGCAACAGAGCACCATTCCAAGCGGAGCCACCAGTTCGGCAGTGCAAGTCTGGAAGGCCGGTGTCGACAATCCGGGCAAGATCATCTGCACCGGCCCCAAGTACCAATACGGCTACAGCACCGACAACTTGCACATGCCCGCGGCTGGCTACATCGCCGTCGGCGAGAAGTACGCCGAAGTGTTCGACGAGGTCGTCAACAAGGGGCGCCCGTGGAAGCCGGTGCAGCCGGCCAAGGCCACGCGAAACGGCAAGGTGATCCCCGTCGAGTTCGACGTGCCCAACCCTCCTCTGGTGTTTGCCGAAGACCTCGCGCCGCCGCACCAGACGCTGAACACGCTCTGGTCCAAGGGCCGAGGTTTCGAGATCACCAAGGGCAATGTGGCCCTCGGCATCGCAGGCGTGACCTTGGGGGGCCCCACAACCGTGGTCATCACCCTCGATGCCGATCCGGGCGGCGAGATCACCCTGGGCTACGCAATCACGCAAGATGGCACGGGTCGCCGGGGCGGGCAGGTCGACGGCCTGCGCGGCCAACTGCGCGACTCGGATCCGCTCATTGGCTACGACGCCGAGGTCATCCCCGTGACCGTCACCCAGGGCTCTGCGGTGGCCACTGCCACCACCGCCGGGGGCTTCAAGCGCCGCGCGGCTCGGGACGTGGTCACCGGCGTTGGAGTTCCCGCCGGCACCGTCATCGGCACCAAGACCAGCGACAACGCCGTAGCCCTATCCAAACCGTGGCCCAACGCTTCGGCACCGTGAATCTGTCGGTTCATCACGACCTGTACAACTACGCCGTGCACTTCGCGCTGCCGGTGCCCTAGCTCATCGCGGCTTCGTCGTTGCTCCCTCGTTTTGGGCGGGCGTGGAGTTCGGTTCCGTCGGCCGCTGATGCGCCGCGGCCAACACGTGTTGCGCAGCAAGCAACAACGCATGGAACCCGACGGCTCGTTTTGTCGGGACACGGCCTTGGCCCAACGTTTGCTCCTACCCGCGCACCATGAATGGTCGTCGCGTTTTCATCGCCCTGCTCATCGGAACCCTTGGCGCTGCATGCGGTGGCAGCTCTGGGGGCGAAGACACGCCGGTGGTGGCGACTTGCGAAGGTGGCGCCTGCGGGGCGGATTCCGCCAGCTCGGGCACAGACGCATCGAGCCCGAAAGTGTGCATCAGCGACGAAGGGCTGGCCCAAGAGAAGGGGGACTGCAAGAAAGCGATCTGCGACGCGAGCGGCGCCATTGTGACCGTGGCGAGCGAGCAACATCACGAGGCAAGAAGCTGCCTCGCACGCCCATCTTTTTTCCGTTTGTCGCCGTGCGCACTTGTGAATACACGTCACATGCCAGGGCAAAACGCCGCCAACCCCTGGTGTTCGTTCACTTCATCGTCCCGTCACAATCGCTGTTTGGGGCGTCTCGATCCACGCTCGGGATCCACTGCACGGCGGGTGACGTTTCTAGGGCAAATAGAGCTCGATCCTGCGCCAGACCGGGGCCGCCGCAAAAGGATCCGAGGGCTCGGGTCGGCGCTCGTGATTGGGCAACCAGGTTCTCTTGCAGTCGTGCCATGGGTCGCTCGCATCCATGGCGTCGATGACGGGGCGCGCTGTTGCGGAAGGCATGGCGACGACGTGTCCGTGGCGCCCGGACCGCTTACACGAAGTTCTGGTTGGCTGGCAGGTGCCTGAGACTTCGCGCACCGAACGCAAGCAGAGCGCGCGGCGGGCTGGGGAGGTGGACGCCGTGGCGTTCACCATGAACGACATGGCGTTCAATGATCTGCTCGCTCGGCAGCTCGGAGTCCGCGCTGGGTCGTCGGATCTGCGCGTTTTGTGCACTTGTGGCCGAGGGCCAT
>JBIKNA010000218.1:0-11507 GCA_044358965.1 Polyangiaceae bacterium | reverse complement strand
TCGCCCAAGATGCCGATGAGCAGGCCGCCGATCATGGCGCCGTAGATGCTGCCGATGCCACCCAGCACCGCGGCCACGAAGGCGCGGGTGCCGATGACGGCGCCCATGGTGGGGTACGCCTGCGACTGATCGAGGCAGTAGAGCACCGCGCCCAGCGCCGCCAGCGATGAGCCGAGCGCAAAGGTGCCCGAGATGACGCGGGAGGTGTTGATGCCCATGAGCCGGGCGGCTTCTTCGTTGGTGGACAGGGCGCGCATGGCCTTGCCGAACCAGGTGCGCTTGACGATGAGCTCGAGGGCCACCATGACCACGATGGACACAACCAAGATGACGCCGCGGGAGGTGGACACCGCGCCAGCGCCCGGCAACTGGAAGGTGCCCGTGACCAGCTGCGGGTACGAGCGGAACCGCGCCGAAAACAAGAGCTGCGCCAGGTTCTGCAAGAGAACCGAGACACCGAGCGCAGTGACCAAGGGCGTGACGCGAAGCAACGCGCCGCGACCGCGGCCGCGCAACGGACGGTAGGCCGCGCGCTCGACCAAGATGCCGATGAGCGCCGAGCCCACCATGGCCATGAGCGTGCCCACGACGCCCGCCAGCATGGGGTTCTGCGTGCCGCCAAGGGCCATGATGGCGAAGAGGCCCAAGTAGGCGCCCATCATGAAGACCTCGCTGTGGGCGAAGTTGATGAGCTTGAGCACGCCGTAGACCAGCGTGTAGCCCAACGCCACGAGGCCAATCATGGCGCCTTGGGTGATACCGGTAACGAGCGTCTCGAAGAGCTTCACGGTAGACGTGCTTTGCCTTGGGCGACGAGGGTTACTGCGAGAGCAGCTGCGCGTGGAACTTGAACTTCTTTTCTTGGATCTTGACCACGACGATGGGCTTGTTGGCGTTGCGGTTCTTGTCGATGGTCATGACGCCCGTGGCGCCCTGGAAATCTTTGGTCTGCTCGAGGGCGCCCTTGATGGCCAACGGCGTGATCTCCGTGGCGCGACCCATGGCGTCGAAGAGCACGCGGGCGGCATCGTAGCCCTGGGCCGACAGCGCGCCCGGATCATGCTTGTATTTGGCCTTGAACGCATCGAGGAAGGCCTTGGAGTTGGGCCACGGCACGTCCGGGGCGTAGGCGTTGGTGAAGTGTGCGCCCTCGAGCTGCGCGCCGGCGCCGTCGATGAGCTCCGCCGAGTCCCAGCCGTCGCCACCCAGGAACATGGAGCCGGGCATCTTGAGGTCTGCGGCCTGCCGGGCAACCTTGACCATGTCGTTGTAGTAGATGGGCGTGAAGATGACGTCGGGCTTCGCGTCGTTGAGCTCTTTGAGGTACGTGGTGAAGTTGGTCTCTTTGGACTGAAACCCCTTCTCCATGACGATCTCGCCGCCGGCCTTCTTGAAGCTGTCTTTGAAGCTCTGCGCCAAGCCCGACGAGTAGTTGTCTTGGGCGGCAAAGAAGAGCGCGGCCTTCTTCTTTTTGAGCGTCTCGGCCACGAAGCGCGCGGCCACGTCGCCCTGCTGGTCGTCGGTGAAACACGTGCGGAACACGTACTCGCGGTCTTTGGTGACCTCGACGGCCGTGGACGACGGCGTGACCATGGGGACTTTTTTGGTGTTGCAGATGAGGCCGCCCGCCATGGACCGGCTGGACGCGACCTCGCCCAAGATGGCGACTGCGCCGTCGCGATCGATGAGCTGGCGGACCTTGTTGGAGGCCTCTTGCGGCGTGGACTTGTCGTCCTCGTAGAGCACCTTGATCTTGCGACCCTTGACGCCACCTTTGGCGTTGACCTCTTCGACCGCGAGCTCGATGCCGTCGCGGGTGTCGGTGCCGAAGGTGGAGTCGGAGCCGGAGAGCGACAGGTACGCGCCCACCACGACTTCGTCGGTCTTCTTGGTGCAGGAGGTGTTGAGGGCGAAAAGTGCCGCCAGCGCAAACGCAACCGAGAACGAACGACGTGAAATCATGAAAAGAACCCCTCGCTTACTGGTCTGAACGCGAATGCGCTCTTACCACGTGTGGGGGTCTTGCGCCGAGGGCGCACAACAAAGGCTCTAACCCACTGTAACTGCTTGGGTTACTGCCCCTGCTTCCACATGGCGAAGATGACCGACCAGGCCATGCCCAGGAAGACCAAGAACATGCCGATGGTGGCCCACTCGAACTTCTTGAGCGAGCGGCGCGAAACGATGATGCCCCAGCCCATGGCGAAAGAAGCCAGGCCGTTGGCCAAGTGATACGCGACGCCCAGGGTGCCCAGCAGGTAGACCACCAGCGTGGGCCCATGGTGGGCCATCTGGCCGGCGATGTCGTCGAAACGCTCGGCGTGGCCGTGCATGAAGCGCGGCTCGATCATGGCCTTGAAGATGTGCGCGCCCAAGAAGCCGAGCACACCCAGGGCGCTGGCGCGCTGCACCAGGTACTTGAGGTTGGCAAAGAAGCCGTAGCGCTGGTTGTTGGGCCGCGCCGTGCGCAGGCGGTTGATGCCCCAAATCGTGTGCAAAACGATGGGCAGCAGCACCACGACCATGGTGGCAAAGTGCGCGAGCGGATGGGAGTAGTGGGTGACGGACTCTTCCCAGGCCTCGGCGCCACGGAAGGCCGCCAGGTTGTTCCACAGGTGGAGCACTGTCCACACGCCGAGCGGCATGACGGCGACGAGCGAGCCGATGCGGGCCCGGAGAAATGTGCCATCGGCGCGGGAGGTGGTGGTGCTTTGCTCGGCCGTGCTCATGTTTGGGAGATGATCTAGGGAGTATCTAGGCGGTCTTCAAGGACAAAGGCGCGGCTGGCGGGGGCCGATGCGGGCGGGGCGAACGGAGATCGGACCGAAGAACACCGGCCCGGGGGCGTGCGTGGGCACGTTTACCAAGGAGAAAGGCCAGGAACTTAGAGGTAGGCTCCGGGGGTGCGTTTTCGGGTGCTCGTAGCGGTGCTGGGCTTGAGTGGGGTGGCCCAAGGGTCGCTGGGCCCGCGGGGCACCGTGGTGGGGCAGGCCGTCACCGACGTGGGGGTTCGGGCCCGGGGTGGCACGGGCGAGCTTGCCCGATGGGGCGATTTGTCGACGCAGCCTCGGACGCCGGGACTGTACGAGCTGTCGTGGAAAGCCCCGGTGGGCACCCAGGCCGTGGAGATCCCCCCGTGCGGCAACCGCAAGCGGCTGATCATCGACGGCGAGCCCAGCAGTCTGGTGCCGGGGCCCGCGGTGGTGTCGCTCGATGCAAGCAAAGAGCACGCGCTGGTGCTCGAGGTCGAAGCATCGAGCTACGAGCGCCGGGTGGCCTGCGGCTACGCGCCGGTGATGGGCGCGCCGCAGTTCGTGACGCACGGCCTGTATCGCGTGGCCTTCGAGAGTCCGTCCTGGGCCCGGGGCGGCGGCCAGGCATCCGTGTACGTGCCCCCAGGCTACGAGGTCGGGCCGCCCGCAGCACTGCTCGTGGGGGTGCACCCGTGGAACGGCGACCACTGGACCTATGCAAACTACACCGAGCTCTTGCGCACGGCCGAGACCTTGGGGGTGGTGCTGCTGATGCCCAACGGCCTTGGCAACTCGCTGTACACCAAAGAGCCCGAAGAAGAGGTGATGCGCGCGGTGGACTTTGTGCAGACGCACCTGCGCATCGATGCAAGCCGCGTGGCCATCTGGGGCGCCAGCATGGGCGGCCAAGGCGCAACCACCATTGGCCTCCATCGCCCGGGGCGCTTCTCCAGCATCACGAGCTACTTCGGCGACGCGAAGTTCGACGTGTCGGGCTACGTGCGGGGCCTGTTGCCCACCGAGGCCGCAGCGCATGCCGTGAACCCCATCGATGTCATCGACAATGCCCGGCACTTGCCGGTGTGGCTCATCCACGGCGACACCGACAAGACGGCCCCGGTCAGCGAGAGCGACGCGCTCAATGACGCGCTCAAGGCCCGGGGCTACACCGTGCGCTACGACCGCGAGGTGGGCCGGGGGCACGAGGGTTCGCTGGTGGCCAAACACGTGGCCGAGATCGTCCGGCGCGCCGCCAGCACCCAGGCCCCGCGGTTTCCTTCGCGGGTCACCTTCAGGTCCGTGCGCCCGCAAGACACCGAGGCCTATGGCGTCACCATCGAGCGTGCAGCCCCGGGCGACGCCTTCGTGGACATCGAGTACACCGGCGCCAGCATCAAGATGCATTCTACACTAAACTTGCGCACGGTGACCTTGGCCCAAGGGGCCTTGGGCGCGCCCCAGGGCACGCCGCTCGCGCCGCCATCTTCGGTGCCGGTGTCGTGGCGCTGAGCGCGCTGCAATCGGCCAAGGTGCGCCGCACGCTCTTGTGCGTGGTGCCTTTTTTGTCCCTTGCGGGCGTGGCCTACGCGCTGCGTTTGGGGGCCAGCGGCGCCGTGTCCGCGGCCACGCTGGTGGCGGGGCCCAAGGCCGCGCCGCAGGGCACGTTTCAGTGGCTCTTGCGAGCCTACGAAGAGACCCAAGGCGCCAAGATCCCCAAGACCCGCGCCGTGATCGTGGTGCACGCCCGCTCGGGCGACAGCGTGGGCCGCTTCGAGGGCACCACCACCGACGACGGTTGGCTGGTGGTGAGCATGCCGCTCGAGACCAAGCGCCCGGATGCCCCCATCGAGGTATCGGCCTTCGAACGCGGCGATCTGCAGCCGCTCTTGATGGACGTGATTCGCTTGAACCCCACGCCGGGCAAGGTGGAGCCCATGGTGCCCTTGCATGCCGATCAGCGCACCGGGCCTCTAGACATTCAGCTGTTCTTGCCGACGGCGGTGGCGCCCGTGGGCGGCGCGGTGCCCCTTTTGGTGCGCGTGGGTGGCGTGGACCATGCGAACGCCGCGCTGATGCAGTTCAACGTCGCCACCGAAGACGGCCTCGAGCTGTCGCCGCCTTTGCGCTGCCACGACGGCTACCTGCTGTCGGCCACAGCCAAGTTCCCCGTCACGGGCCTGCGCGCCACCGTGAGCACCGGCGACGCCGCGCAGAAGAGCACCTGGTTCGGCGCGCTGCCCACGGCCTCGGGTGCGGCGCGGCTGACCGGCACGGGGCTGCCCGAGGTGCAGGCCATGAACGCGCGCACGAGCTTGTACGCCGAGCTATTGGGTCGCAAGGGCAAGCGCTGGGCCCAAGTGCTCCCGCTCACCGACGGTCGGGCGCAGGTGCCCATGCCATCGTTGAGCGAAGACCCAGAGTGGCTGTTGATCGCGCCGGAGCCTTTCGATGGTCCGGGCTTTGCGGCCGCTGCCGTGGCGTACCCGCTGGTTCCAGCGCCGTCGCAGGCCGACAGCTACTTCGACGCTGCAGATCCGTGTGCATCCTACATACGCATGGGCTCGCTGCGGGCCCGGCCTTTCTCCGAAGTGCGCGTCGACGGCCTGGAGCTCGCGCGGAGCCGCACCCGCGCCCGGGTTCGCAAAGGCGTCACCATCGCCGCCATTGCGCTGGTGCTGGGCGCCCTTGTCGAAGTTGCGCTCATGATCATTGGCTCGCGCATTGCCCAAGCCGAGATCGACGCAGCCTTTGCGGCAGAGGAGCCCAAGCTGGCCAAGGCGCCGTCGGATGCGCTGTGGGTGGGCATTGGCCTTGCGGTGCTGGGCTTTGCGACGATCTTGGCGTTGATCACCTTCGCGCGCTGAAGGCACTCGGGGCCCGGTGACCCACGTCATCGGCGTTGCATGTCACGGCGCCAGGCGGGCGTTTGCCGCGCGGCACAGAGCCAGACGCGTGCCACGCTTGACGGTGACCCACACGTCGTCGACGAAGGGCGCCTGGACCTCGATGATCTCGGGGCTTGCGGACGCGTCGGCGTCGTCGATGGGCTCCTCTTCGTCAGTGGTGCCCGCGTCGCGGGTGTCGGCGGCAAGGCAGCTCGGCGCGAGCCCCAACTCCGTGACGGCACCCCCGGGTTCAACGCGAAGGACCGTGGCGCGGGGCGTCATCAGGAAGGCTGTCCCCGCTGGATCCACCGCCGAACCCGAGACGAGCTCCGGCCCCTTGGCCCCGTCCGCAGGCAAGGGCGCGCCAAGCACCGCCCAGGCACCCTCGGGCGCGCGTCGCAGGAGCAAGGGCGCGGCCATGCAGGGCGTGCTGGCATCGCCCATCGGCGTCACATAGGGGGCGCCTCGCTCGTCGTAGCGAACGTCGGAACCAACGAGCGCAAAGGCACCGCCATCGGCCGCGGGGAACAGCTTCGCGCGCACGAGCGGCAGTCCGTTGGCGGGATCGCGCTCGGTGCACGCCGCGGTGCCCGGAAGCGGCTCGAAGGACATGACACCACGCTGCACACGCACGGCATGTGCCCCGGGCTTGCACGTGTCGTAGCCCCATCCGGCAAGTTGCCCCTTGCCGTCGCTCGCGATCTCCATGGGAAAGAACCGCGGTGGCGCGGTGAGCGCGGGCGCACCAAAGCCAAGGGTGAAGGGCAACCGTGGGCTGTCTTCGCAGCGGTGCACCGGCTTGCCTTCGGGCGTCATGGGCAACACGCCATTTTCGAGATGGAACGACGGAGCGTCGAACAGTCCGAAGCCCGCGCCTTGTGCCGCCAGCGACCACGGACGGTCGAACCCGGTGGACCCCACCCGGACCCACGCGCTGCCGCGAAACTGGTACGCAAAGAAGCCCTTCTCGTCGGACCCGCTTCCGGCATAGCGACCGTACACCAGCATCAGTTTGGGGAACGATCCAGCGAGCAGCTGCGGCGCATCGTAGGGTGCCGCGGGAAGCCCCGTGGAGAGCGACGCATCGGTCACCATGGGCTTGCCCTGCTCGGCCCAGCCCACGAACGCCGGACCGCGACTGACGAGGGCACGCGTGCCCGCTGCGAAGACCCTGACGGGCCGCGCGCTTGGCGCCAGGACCTGCCCAAACACCGCGACCGTCGGGCGTTTGGGCGGGGCGGGCACAGTTCTGGCCCCCGCATCGGGAACGATGGCCCCCGCCGAAGAGGCACGCGGCGCCGCAGCGTCGGGGCTCGCGCTATCGCCCACCTTGGCGGAGTTGCCGCGGCGGCACCCCATGCACAACGATGCCACTGCGCAGAGCGAGAGCGCAGCGCGGACGACACGGACACGGGCGCTGCGGGCGAGAAGGGACATGGTGAGGCCGAAGCTGAGCGCTTGCTTGCGCTGGTCAGGATACAGAGACGCTCGAACGGTGGAAGGTATGCCTCGCGCGCCTCGCGTGCCATCGAGTCGGTCCTGCGCGGTGCGAGGCCCCGCAGTATGCCCGGTGCATGTCCGCGCCGTACTGGGCTTCAGACCAAGGAATCACCTCGGCGGCCCGCGCATGACGGGTGCTCGGACGTATGCAGCGTGAGGACCCAGGAATCCCGCCCTCCACGGGGGCGTTTGGTTACCATTGCCCTCTCGCACAATGAGCATCAGCAAGCGCCTTCAGAAGTGGACGAAACGACTGGTCCGCGTCGCGCTTGGCGTCGGCGTGGGTCTCGGCATCACCGAGGTCGCGTTCCACGTGCGCGACGGCGGAGCCTTTGCGCACATCAATGTGTACACCGCCGATGCCGAGCTGGGCACGCGCCTTCGGCCGGGTGCCTCGCAGAAGATCCGCTTTGGTTCTGCCAAGAACCCCATCACCAGCGTGCGCATCAACGAAAGCGGCTACCGCGGCGGGGCGTGGCCAGCGCCAGCGGCCAACGAGGTCATCGTCGTGGGCGACTCGCAGACCTTTGGCCTTGGGGTCGAAGAGAACGAGACCTTTGCCTCGGTGCTCCAAACGGCCATGGGCGACAAGGCCGTGGTGCGCAACCTGGGCGTGCCCACCTACGGGCCCAAAGAGTACAACGCCGTGCTCAAAGAGCAGCTCGAGCGGCGTCCGGCCAAGACGGTGATCTGGGTCGCCAACATGGTCAACGATCTGTTCGAAGTGGGCCGCCCCAACAACACGAGGCACGTGGTGTGGGACGGATGGGCCGTGCGGACCGAGAGCGCCCCCAAGAGCGTGTGGAACTTTCCCGGCCGCTCGCTGCTGTACACGCACTCGCACGCGTTTCTGGCGCTACGGCGCTTCAACTACGAGCGGGGCGAGCGCGACTCGGAGCAAGGGTTTCCGAGCGAGGGCACCTGGAAAGACATCGGTGCCGCGGCGAATCAAGCGCGGAGCGAGCACGCCGAGGCCCAGGCCAACGCCGACAAGCGCGCCAAGTTGCACGAGCTGGCCGTAAAAGAAGCCAAAGCCGAGGCCACGTCGCAGACCCGTGCGGTAGACGCCATGGTCCGCGGCGAGTCTTCGTACCAAGACCTTGGACCCGACCAAGGCTCCCACGAGAACAACTCCTACGTGTCTTCAGAACAGATCTACGCGGCGTCGCGCCTGAGCGTGGGCGACATCGTCACGCCGTTCAACGGCGAGGTGGAGCGTGATGTACGCGTGACGGCGGAGCACATTCGCCGAGGCCTCGAGATCCGAAACCGCCTGGAGCGCAAGGTTCGGCAGAACGCCGAGCGCCAGGGCGACAAGAAGATCTTGGGCGAGTTTGCCAAGCGCGATGCGCTCGAAAAGAAGGTGGATGAGCTCCTGCTCTCGACGCCTCAAAAACCCGAGGTGCTGTCGCCGCTCACCCCCGCGCTCAAAGAAGCCAAAGCACTCTGCGACAAAGCCGGCGCCCGCTTGATCGTCTTGGTGCTGCCCATCGACGTGCAGGTCTCTGTCGACGAGTGGAAGAAGTACAACGTGGAGGCCCCCGTCGACATGTCGCCGTCGCGGGTGCTCAACCATGATGTTGTAGTGGCCGCAGCGTCGGTGGGCGCCGAGGGCCTCGATGTGCTGCCAGCACTGGCAGCCGCCGAACCCAACGCGTTCTTGGATGGCGACATTCATATGACCCCGAAGGGCCACCGTGCGGTGGGCGAGGCCTTGGCCAAGGCCATCAAGACCCCCAAGCTGCAGGCACCCGACCCGTCGCTGCCTCTGCCCAACAAGCGCAGTCATGCGCCCAAGCCCAGCGAGTGGACCCCAGACACCGAGATCGCCGTGACCGAGTCCGATCCCGCAGGATGCGAGACCAAGATGCTGCGCGAGTGGCTGGGGATCTTCTGCCGCACCAAAGGCGGCGCCAAAGGGGTCAAGGTTCTCAAGGGCATCGAGGTGATGGCCGGCGCACTACCCGGCGAGGCCGTGCTCATCGCGCCCATGATCGCCGGCCAAGAGGTGCGCGCCACCTTTGCTTTCGATGGCCACACGCGAGAGTTCTCGGCCACCATGGACGGCGATCTCCCGGTGGTGGCGTTCTCCAAACCGGGCCCCAATCAGCCAAACATCCCAGGCCCCGGCGACACGGCGGCCTACTGCGCATGCGCCAAAGACTGCACCAAGGCCACGGCACCCGCCGATGCCGACTGCACGCGCACCTATGCCAACGATTGCCCGAAGATGCTCGCTTGCGCCGCCGGTGCTCCAGACGCTGCGCCCGTGTGCGCCGAAGGCCACGGCCACTTTGGGGTGACAAGGCGCTGCAAGCCCTTGTGCTCCAAAGAGGTCCCGTGCGCCGCGGGCACCTGTACACCGTGGCAGGGGGGCAACGTATGCCTCTAGGCACGCGGATCGCTTGCGTGCTGCTTGGCGCGGTGTGCGCAGCCGGATGCTCGCGCCCCGAGTCCAAGAAGCCCGTTCGCGTCGAGATTCATTTTGCAGACGCTGCCGTGCCGGCGGCCCAAGACGACACGCCGGCGGAGCACGTGGCGCTCGCAAAAGCGGCGCTCGACGCTCTGAGAGCTCTGGCCAGCCACTGCGAACTGTACGACTACGCAGGCACCGAGTTTCGTCGCGTCGTAGACAACTGCGGCATCTGGGAGACCAAAGACGTGGAAGCGTTGAGCCGGGCCCGCAAGGCGCTTGACGCCTCGCAACGCGCCCCGCAAACAGGATTTGCACCGGTCTTCACGCGGCGCATCCGCGAGTTCGATGACATGGCGTCAAAGCTCTACAAGAACGAGCAGGGCTACTGGGCCGAGCGGAACCGAGGTGTGCTGCTCCGGTACCAAGAGCTCGCCCTCTTGTGGAACACCTGGCGCCCCGCAAGCGAGGCCGTTCCGGTAGATGTGGGCCGGCAACGCGCGGTGAAGGTCGCCCCTGGCCCACGCGGGTACATCGAGTGGGCGGAGTGCTCCAACGGGCCTTGCATCGTGCTGCCCAAGTCGCCGTAGACCCCGCAGAGCCCGACGCATGCGTGCATAACACATGCGATACGACCACGGGGCACTCCGGTACGCGGGGCCTTCGCCATTTGCGCCGACGTGCCCTAGAGTCACCGTTGCCTTGGTGCAGCGGCTCAGCCACAACACACGACTCTTGTTCGTGACCCGTAGCGTGCGCACGTTCGCGTACGGGTCCTTGGCGGTCGTGCTCGCGCTCTATCTGGCTGCGCGGGGCTTCAGCGAAGCGCAGATCGGCCTCTTGTTTACACTGACGCTGCTGGGCGATGCCGCCCTGAGCCTGCTTGTGGCAAGCGTGGCCGACCGCCTGGGGCGACGAAAAGTGCTCGTGTGGAGCTCGGGGCTCGTGGTGCTGGCCGGCGGTGCCTTCGTGGTCACTGGCAACGCATGGCTGCTGACGCTTGCTGCGGTGATTGGCACCATCAGTCCCAGCGGCGCCGAGGTTGGGCCCTTCATGTCCATCGAACAGGCCGCCATCAGCCAAGAGATCCCCGACACCGAGCGGACCTGGGTGTTTGGCTGGTACCAGCTCGTGGGCTCACTCTCGAACGCCGTGGGCGCGCTGGGCGGCGGATTCGTGGCCCGCAGCGTGGCGTGGGCGGGCCACGGCGAGCTTGCGGGGTACCGCGTGGTGATCTTGGCGTACGCCTTGGCGGGTGTGTTGCTGGCCGCGCTGTTCGCGCGCTTGTCTGCCGGCGTCGAGCCCACGCATCGGGCCAAGGGCACCGGGGGTTTGCACCGCTCGCGCCCTGCCATGATGAAGCTCGCTGGCCTGTTCGCCGTCGACTCGTTTGGCTCGGGTTTGGCCGTACAAACGCTGCTCGCGTACTGGCTGCACCGGCGCTTTGGCGCCGACGTGGCGCAGCTGGGCAGCATATTTTTTGCGGCCAACACTGTGGCGGGGTTTTCGGCGCTGCTCAGCGCGCGAGTGGCCAGGCGCTTTGGGCTCGTCAACACCATGGTGTGGACGCACATCCCCGGCAACATCTTGCTCATCGCGTTTCCGTTCATGCCCTCGCTGGAGCTCAGCGTAGCGGCGCTGCTCGGGAGGTTTCTGGTAGCGCAGATGGACGTGCCGGCGCGCACCAGCTACCTGATGGCCATCGTCGACGACGACGAACGCTCAGCCGCGAGTGCCCTCGCCAACCAGGCCAAGCTGCTTGGTGCGAGCGCAGGCCCCTTCGCCGCCGGGCTCATGGGCCTCGGCGCTGCACCCTTCGTGGTGGCCGGTGTGCTCAAGATTGCCTACGACCTGTCGCTTTGGCGCTTGTTCCGCGAGGTGCGACCGAAAGAGGAGCGCTAGTGCCCGGGCCATCGCAAGGGACGCGCCCTCGACGTTGCCCCATGGCCACGGCGG